>JALNWS010000350.1 GCA_023230755.1 Azoarcus sp. | reverse complement strand
GCCGTTCCCGGGCGTGCGCTCGAACTGCGCGGCGCCACCCTGCGCTGTGCGGCGACCACCCATACGCTGCCTTTCGACGATCCCGAAAAGCTCAAGCGTACCGCCAAGGGCTGAGGGGCGAAGCCTTGCAAGGGCGCCATGAGTGCGCCCGCTACGCCCCCGCGCAACAAGACCGAAACAGGAAAACAGCACCCCCATGAGCCCCTCAGAGAGACGTTACACCCTGTCCCTGTCCTGCCCGGACCGTGTCGGCATCGTGACCACTGTCAGCAGCTTCTTCTCCAGCCACCAGGGCTGGATCACCGAGGCGAACCACCACGCGGACGTGGACGGCAAGCGCTTCTTCATGCGCCAGGAGATCCTGGCCGACTCACTGCCCTTCGACATCGATGTGCTGCGTGAGAAGTTCGCGCCGATCGGCCGCGAATTCGACATGGACTGGAAGATCAGCGACAGCGCGTGCAAGAAGCGTGTGGTGGTGATGGTGAGCAAGCAGGAGCACTGCCTGTATGACCTGCTGTCGCGCTGGCATGCGAATGAACTGAACATCGAGATCCCGTGCGTGATCTCCAACCACGAGACTTTCCGTGGTCTGGTGGAGTGGCACGGCATCCCCTTCCATCACGTGCCGGTCACGCCCGAGACCAAGGCCGCGGCCTACGCCAGGGTGGAGGACCTGTACCGCGAGGTGCGCGGCGACGTGATGGTGCTGGCGCGCTACATGCAGATCCTGTCGCCGGGGCTGTGCGAGCGCTACCCGGGCCAGATCATCAACATCCACCACAGTTTTCTGCCCAGCTTCGTCGGTGCCAAGCCCTACCACCAGGCCTATGCGCGCGGGGTGAAACTGATCGGCGCGACCTGCCACTACGTGACCTCGGAGCTGGATCAGGGCCCGATCATCGAGCAGGACGTGATCCGTATCGACCACTCCGACGTACCGGACGATCTGGTGCGCTACGGCAAGGACATCGAGAAAGCGGTCCTCGCCCGCAGCCTGCGCTACCACCTGGAAGACCGGGTGCTGGTGCACGGCAATAAAACCGTCGTTTTCCGCTAAGGAACAGCCATGCCCTGGCGTCTATTGCGCTTCGCGCTGAACAAGAAGCATCCGGAGCCCCGGATGTTCACCACCCACGACAAGCTCAAGTCGAGCTACGACGTCGTGATCATCGGTGCCGGCGGCCACGGCCTCGCGGCAGCCTACTACCTGGCCACCGAGCACGGCATCAAGAACGTATGCGTGCTCGAGAAGGGCTATATCGGCGGTGGCAACACCGGTCGCAACACCACCATCATCCGCTCCAACTACCTCACCCCCGAGGGCGTGAAGTTCTACGACGAGTCGGTGAACCTGTGGCAGGACCTGTCGCGCGACTTCGACCTCAACCTGTTCTACGCCAACCGCGGTCACTTCACGCTGGCGCATACGGATTCGGCGCTGCGCACCATGCGCTGGCGTGCCGAGGTCAACAAGCACTACGGCGTCGATTCCGAAGTGGTCGGGCCGGAAGCGGTGAAAGAAGCTGCGCCGATGATCGACCTCTCGTGCGCCGGTCATTCGCCCATCCTCGGTGCGCTCTATCACGCACCGGGTTCGGTGGCGCGTCACGACGCGGTGGCCTGGGGCTACGGCCGCGGTGCCGACCAGCGCGGGGTGGAGATCCACCAGCAGACAGAAGTGCTCGGCATCGACGTGCAGGGGGGAAAGGTGAGGGGGGTCAATACCTCGCGCGGCTACATCTCCACCAACAAGGTGCTGTGTGCCGTCGCCGGTTCGACCCCGCGCATCCTGAAGATGGTCGATTTGCGTACGCCGATCTACATCCACCCGCTGCAGGCCATGGTCAGCGAGCCGGTCAAGCCCTGGCTCGACCCGATCCTGGTGTCCGGCAGCCTGCACGTGTACATCAGCCAGTCTGCGCGCGGCGAACTGGTGATGGGCGCCTCGCTCGACCCTTATGAGTTGCACGCGACGCGCTCGACCCTGGACTTCGTCGAGGGCCTCACCTCGCACATGCTCGACATGTTCCCCTTCATGTCCAATGTGAAGGTGATGCGGCAGTGGGCCGGCATGGCCGACATGACGCCCGACTTCGCGCCGATCATGGGCAAGACGCCGGTGGAAGGTTTCTACCTCGACTCCGGCTGGGGTACCTGGGGCTTCAAGGCCACGCCGGTGTGCGGCAAGACCATGGCCCATACCCTCGTCAATGACACCCCGCATCCCCTGATCACCGGCTTCTCCCTTGACCGTTTCAGCAACTACGCGCTGACCGGTGAAAAGGGTGCGGCTTCGGTCGGCCACTAAAGGAATCGCGCCATGAAGATCATGACCTGTCCCCTGAACGGCCCGCGCCCGGTTTCCGAGTTCTTCTACTGGGGCGAAGTGCGCCCGATGCCCAACCCCGACACCTGCACCGATGCCGAATGGGCCGACTACGTGTTCAACCGCAACGGTGCCCCCGGCGTGAAGCGCGAGTGGTGGTGCCACACCCCGAGCAACACCTGGTTCATTGCCGAGCGCGACACCGAAAAGGATGTCGTGCTCAAGACCTACTTCTATCAGGGAGAAGCGTGATGCGATTGCCCGCCACCAGCGGCGAGTGGATTGACCGCTCCGCGCCCATCGAATTCAAGTTTGAAGGCCG
>JALNWS010000349.1 GCA_023230755.1 Azoarcus sp. | reverse complement strand
TCCTCATCATGGCCGCGCTGGGGTTCGTACCGCTCATCGGCTGGGCCGCAGCCCCCCTCGCCCTTCCGGTGCTGGTAGCAGGACTGGTCGCGGGTGCGGACGCGCTGGCGCGGGGCGAAGCGCTTCGGGTCGACCATCTGTTTGACGGCCTGCGACTGCACGCAGGCAACCTGCTTCTGGTCGGCAGCTTTCACCTGCTCGGTGCCCTCATCGCCGCCCTCATCGCGGCGGCGATTGGCGGGAGCGCAATGTTAACCGGCTCGATGATGGGCGCTTTTGGCGGCATGGGCATGGCGGCGGGCGGAATGATGCTGGGCGTACTGGTGTTTTCGGTGCTCTGGGGCCTGCTGATGATGGCCTTGTGGTTTGCCCCCGCACTGGTCATGCTGCACGACGTTGCACCACTCGACGCCATGAAGCTTTCCGCACAGGCCTGCTTCCGGAACCCGCTCACTTTTGTCGTCCTCGCCGTCGTGCTGTACATCCTGGGCTGGATTGCCATGCTGCCAGCAGGACTCGGGGTTTTCGTACTCATCCCGGTGCTGGCCGGGGCGCTGCAGGCTGCCTGGCGTGATACCTTCTCGCCCCCCAAGGCTCTGCCACCCCCAGCAAAACTTACACAGTAGACATCATGCAAGCGAATCAACTTCCCATGCAGCGCGGCTGGGGCTGGCTACGCGACGGCCTGACGCTCTGGCTGCGCAGCCCCGCCCTGCTGAGCTTTCTCGCTTTCGGCTATTTGCTCGTACTGCTGGTCATCAGCATTTTTCCGCTCATCGGCCAACCCGCCGCTTCGCTGTTGATGCCTATCCTGTCACTCGGCGTGCTCAACGGCTACCGCGCGGTCGCGGCCGGGCGCAAGGTCGGTCCCGACGTGCTGTTCTCCGGCTTCAAGAGCAACGTACAAAGCCTGGTCACGATCGGCGGCATCTACCTGATTGGCAGCGTGCTGGTAATCGCACTGACCGCACTGATCGACGGCGGCGGCCTGTTCTCCGTCATGACCGGTAGAAGCGTGGACGCTGCAGCCGTCAATGAGGCCTCCCTGCCGCTGACCATGCTGCTCGCCATCGCCCTGTCCACGCCGGTGGTCATGGCCTACTGGTTTGCGCCTGTGCTGGCTGGCTGGTGGGGTCTCACGGCGCCCAAGGCGATGTTCTTCAGCTTCTACGCCTGCCTGCGCAACTGGCGCCCCTTCCTCGCCTATGCCATCGGGCTGATGATCTTCGGCGCACTGATACCGGGCATCGTGATCGGGGTGATCGGACTGCTGTCCCCCACGCTCGCGACCATCCTCACCGTGCCCGTGCCGCTGGTTCTGGTTCCGGTGGTGTTCGCCAGCTTCTTCACCTCGGCGCGCGATGTATTCGGCCTGCCTGACGAGGTCATCATTGACAAGTAAGCCCGTCCAGCCCGGCCCGCTCGGCTTGCTCGGGGGCACTTTCGACCCCATCCACCTCGCCCACCTGCGCCTTGCCGAAGAGGCATGTGAAACGCTCGCACTGGAGAAGGTCAGGCTGATTCCTGCCGGCCAGCCACCACACCGCGGCGAACCCGGCTCGACACCGGACGATCGCCTGCATATGGCACGGCTTGCGGTCGCCGGCAACCCGCATCTGGAAGTAGACGACGGTGAAGTCCGCTCACCCCGAAAGAGCTATACGGTACTCACGCTCGAGCGCCTGCGCGCAGAAGTGGGGCCCGAACGGGCGCTGGTACTGATACTCGGCGCCGATGCCTTTCAGGGGCTCCCCACATGGCACCGGTGGAAGGAACTGTTCGGGCTCACCCACATTGCCGTTGCCAACCGCCCGGGCTATGCACCCCACGGCAGACGCTGGCCAGGCGCACTGTCCCCTGAACTTGACGAGGCCTGTCAGCAACGCCAGATCACCGATCCAGCACGCTTGCGCGAGCGCAGCTGCGGTTACGTGATTCCGTTCGACATGACACCGCTGGCCATTTCCGCTTCACTCATCCGCGACCTGGTCCGTACCGGCACCAGTCCGCGCTATTTGCTGCCTGATTCCGTTCTCGACTATATTGGGCTGCATCACCTTTACGATAATCACGAATGAACACATCCCAGCTGGAAAAGCTCGTCGTCTCCGCACTCGAAGACATCAAGGCGCAGAACATCGAAGTTATCAACACTGCCAAGCTCACCGCCCAGTTCGAACGCATCGTCGTTGCCAGTGGCGAATCCAACCGCCAGACCCGCGCGCTCGCACGTAACGTGCAGAACAAGGTCAAGGAAGCGGGCGGCGAGGTTGTCGGCGTCGAGGGCGAAGAAACCGGCGAATGGGTGCTGGTCGATCTTGGCGACGTCGTCGTCCACATCATGCAGCCCGCCATCCGCAGCCACTACAACATCGAAGAACTGTGGTCCACCACACCCGCAGCAAGACGCAAGGCCGCCGAGGCCGCACGCAGCGGGGAATGACTTGAAGCTGCTCGTCGTTGCCGTCGGTCACCGCATGCCAGCTTGGGTGGAGGCCGGTTTCGACGAGTTCGCGCGGCGGATGCCGCGTGAGTTGCCACTGCAACTGGTCGAGGTCAAGGCCGAACCGCGCACCTCGGGCAAGACCGTCGAAGCCATGATGGCCGCCGAAGCGACGCGGCTCGAGGCTGCGTTGCCAGCCCGCTGCCGCAGG
>JALNWS010000348.1 GCA_023230755.1 Azoarcus sp. | reverse complement strand
TGGCACGGTGGTGTTGAAGTCGGCCGACGAATCGCGCAACAAGCATCAGTCGGTGACGCTGCTTGAGGCGATCGAGGAGTTCGGTTTCGATGCATGCATCGGCGGCGCCCGTCGCGACGAAGAGAAGGCACGGGCGAAGGAGCGGATCATGAGTTTCCGCGACGAGTTCGGTCAGTGGGACCCGAAGAATCAGCGCCCGGAGCTGTGGAACCTGTACAACGCGCGCTCACACAAGGGTGAGAACATCCGCGCCTTCCCGATCAGCAACTGGACCGAGCTCGACGTGTGGCAGTACATCGCCCGCGAGCAGCTTGAGCTGCCGTCGATCTATTTCGCCCATGTCCGTCCGGTAGTGCGCAAGAACGGGATGATGCAGCCGGTAACCGAGGTCACGCCCGCCAAACCCGGCGACAGGATCGAGGACGTGCTGGTGCGCTTCCGTACCGTGGGTGACATCACCTGCACGGCACCTGTCGAATCCGATGCGGATACGGTGGAGAAAATCCTCGCCGAAACCGCGACCACGACGATTACCGAGCGCGGCGCGACGCGGATGGACGATCAGACCTCCGAGGCGTCGATGGAGCAGCGCAAGAAGGAAGGGTATTTCTGATTTGTTGCTTGTTCTTTGTGAGTTACGTGTTGTGCAGGGGCGGCGCACCGGGTGTTTGTGCAGAGGGCGAGGACTGTCCGAGCCCGCAGGGCGAGGACTGTCCGAGCCCGCAGGGCGAGGACTGTCCGAGCCCGCAGGGCGAGTTCCGCAGCCTTCATAACGAATGCCTCATGCAGCCCCGGCGAATAAGCAGCACACACAGCACCAACCGAATTCTGGAAAGCTTGAAGGAAAAATGACCATGTCCGCACTTGAACAACTGCCCGAGATCGACAACGGCCTGCTGCGCTTTCTGACCTGCGGCAGCGTCGACGACGGCAAGAGCACCCTCATCGGCCGCCTGCTGTTCGACACCAAAACGATTCTCGCCGACACCATGAACGCGATCGAGAAGACCTCGGCCAAGCGCGGCATGACCGCGGTCGACCTCTCGCTGCTCACCGACGGCCTGCAGGCAGAACGCGAACAAGGCATCACCATCGATGTCGCCTATCGCTACTTCACCACCGGCACACGCAAGTACATCATCGCCGACGCCCCCGGTCACGAGCAGTACACCCGCAACATGGTCACCGCCGCATCGACCGCCAACCTCGCGATCATCCTCATCGATGCACGCAAGGGCGTACTCACCCAGACCCGTCGCCACTCATACCTCGCCAGCCTGGTCGGCATCCCCCACCTGCTGGTCGCAGTGAACAAGATGGACCTCGTCGACTACGACGAAGCCACCTTCGAACGCATCAAGGCCGACTACCTCGCCTTCGCCGCCCAGCTCGGCATCAAGGATGTGCGCTTCATCCCCATCTCGGCACTCGCCGGCGACATGATCGTCGACCGCGGCGCGCGCCTCGACTGGTACAAGGGTCCGACCCTGCTCGAGATCCTCGAAGCCGCCCCCGCAGCCCACACCGAAAGCGCCGAAAACTTCCGCCTCCCGGTGCAGTTCGTGTGCCGTCCGCACGACTCAGCCAACCCGGCGCTGCACGACTACCGCGGCTTCATGGGCAGGGTCGAGTCCGGGGAGATCCGCGTCGGTGACGCCGTGACCGTGCTGCCGTCCGGCGCCGCCAGCAAGGTCAAGGCCATCAGCATCGGTACCGAACAACTTGAACGCGCCATCCACGAACAGTCCATCACCCTGCTGCTCGAAGACGAAATCGACATCTCCCGCGGTGACATGATCGTGAAGTCCGCCGAAGCACCGGCAGTCGTAAAGCAGATCGACGCCACCGTGTGCTGGCTGTCAGAGACACCGATGTCCCCGGCCCGCACCTACCTAGTGCGTCATACCACCCGCGAAGCCAAGGCCAAGATCGCCAAGATCGACTACCGCCTGGATGTGAACACGCTCGAACGCCAGTCTGTCACCAGTCTGGCCATGAACGACATCGCGCGCCTCACCCTCAAACTCGCACAACCCATCGTGGCCGACCGCTACGCGACCAACCGTGCCACCGGCGCGTTCATCATCATCGATGAAAGCACCAACAACACCGTTGGCGCCGGCATGATCGGCTGAACGCCACACCTTTCCGGACGGGCGCATCACCGCCCGCCGGAAGGGATTTCGCAGGCACGCCTTCCCGCCATCATCCCGGCCGCACGGATGAAGGCAATGGCCTCGCAGGCCGGCCCCCTCGCCTCCCGTCCCCCCCCACGGACACCCCGCGCGAACGACAAGCCTTTGCCATACGGACACCGCTTGTCGTACCCTCCAGCCCCGCCCCAGCATTCGCCGCGCCAGAACTTCGGCGCGCCCCAATCATGTCTGCATTCACACTGATCGTTTTCAAACTCGCCGCCGGCCTGCTGCTGGACCGACTGTTTGGCGAAGTGCGCCGCTTCCATCCGCTGGTCAGCTTCGGGCGCTGGACCAACGGCGTCGAAGCCAGGGTCAGGAACTGGTCTGCATCCCGCCTCGCCGGCCTGCTGGCCTGGGCGCTCGCGGTCGGACCATGGCTTGCGCTGGCACTGCTCGTGCGCGGCCTCCACCCACTCGCACACTGGCCGATCGATATCGCCTTGCTGTACTTCGCTCTCGGTGGAC
>JALNWS010000347.1 GCA_023230755.1 Azoarcus sp. | reverse complement strand
TGAATCAATGGGATGGACGCCCCCACCCGAGTAGGTATCGATGTGCCAGAGTGGAGGCGCTAATTAGTCACTCGAAACAAAGGAGGCGTCCGCCATGAAGATTACGACAATTGGAATCGACCTGGCCAAGAGCGTGTTTCAGGTGCACGGTGTCGATGAGTATGGAAGGACAGTACTACGCAAGCAGCTCAAACGTGCTCAGGTAGCAGAGTTCATGGCCAACCTGCCACCCTGCCTGGTTGGGATGGAAGCGTGTGGCAGCGCCCATCACTGGGCGCGCAACTACAGGGATACGGGCACACGGTCAGGCTCATGTCGCCGCAGTTCGTAAAACCCTACGTGAAGTCCAACAAGAACGACGCCGCCGATGCCGAGGCAATTTGCGAGGCGGTCTCGCGACCCAACATGCGATTCGTGCCGGTCAAAAGCGTCGAACAACAGGCGGTGCTGTCGTTACATCGGGTTCGGCAGGGCTTTGTTGTCGCGCGCACTGCGCAGGCGAACCAAATCCGAGGGCTGCTTGCCGAGTTCGGCATGGTTCTGCCGAAGGGAATCGGCACGCTGAGGACTCAGTTGTGTGGGCTCCTCGAGAATGCAGCCGATGAGTTGCCAGAGGTATTTCTGCGCCTGATGCGGCGCCTCTATGAACACTTGATGGAACTGGATCGGCAAATAGGAGAGCTCGAAGCGCAGATCAAGCAATGGCACCGCGACTGTGACTTGAGTCAGCGTCTGGAGAAGATTCCGGGAGTCGGGCCACTAACCGCGACGGCGTTGGTGGCATCGATTGCCGACGCGCAGAGTTTCAAGAATGGCCGGCAACTGGCCGCGTGGTTGGGTCTCGTCCCGCGACAGCACTCCAGCGGCGGAAAGCCAACGTTGCTCGGGATCAGCAAGCGCGGCGACGTTTATCTGAGGACTTTGCTGATCCACGGCGCACGCTCCGCAATTCTGGCAGCGACACGTCATGCGAAGTCGAATCCCTGGCTGAATAACTTGCTCAGCCGACGAAATCCGAACATTGCTGCCGTCGCCTTGGCGAACAAGAACGCGAGAACCATCTGGGCCTTGCTCGCCCACGACCGCGAATTCCGCGTCGATTACGTGCCGAGATTGAGCGCAGTGTAACCAGAACCGAACACACGCAGGATCGAACAGGAAGTACTTCCACCGGTTGCTCTGGCAATCATGTAGTGATGGCGAAACAGGTAAGACCGTGGTTGACCAAACCCATCCGGGGCGACGCACTTCGAGTGCATTGAATCGATCGGGACCCAACCAGCGCATTCCATCAGGGACAGCGGCTTTGCCGCAGCGAAAGTCCGAATGTACGGCTGCAAGATTACCTTCTAACTGTCATCTCTTGAATGCTGGACAAACGGGGGCGTCCATGTACGCCCCGGGATTCGCGGAGGCTGTTTGGTTTAAGTCAGGCCACCACCTCGGTGTTCTGACTGGCGAGTTTCCGGTAGTAGTTTGCCTCAGCTTCTGCTGGCGGGATATACCCGATGGGTTCGAGTAGGCGATGGTGGTTGAACCACGCCACCCATTCGAGCGTTGCGAACTCCACGGCTTCCTTGGTTTTCCAGGGTGCTCGGCGATGAATGAGTTCGGCCTTGTAGAGCCCGTTGATTGTCTCGGCCAAAGCGTTGACGCTCCTATGTCAATTCTTACGCCTCGAATCGGCCAGATCGGCAAGAATGAGCGGGTACAGTTCCCTTACGATATAGCGCTTCAGGCAACGACTAATTTCCTTGTTCGACATACCTTCCTTGGTTCGGCGATCGACGTAAGCCCGCGACCGAGGATCGCTCCGCATCCGTACCATGGCGATGGTCCACAAGGCGTTGTTGGCCGCCCGGTCTCCACCCCGGTTCAATCGGTGTCGGATCGTTTTGCCTGATGATGCCTGCAGGGGACTTGTGCCGCAGAGCGCCGCCAGTGCCGCCTCGCTTTTCAGGCGCTCTGGATTATCGCCTGCAACAGCGATCAGCTCTGCGGCAGTTTGAGGTCCTACGCCGAAACGTTCGCGAAGTCGATTGGCATGCTTCTTGGTCAAGCTATCAAGCATGGCATCCAGTGTCTTGAGTTCCTCGGCCAGTGCCTTCCAGCGCTTGGCCAGCAGTCGAAGCGTTGCTGCCAGTGTTTGAAGCATCGTCGTACTTCCCAACGAGCGTATGCGCACGCAGCACTCGATACAGTCTTCCATTTTCGCTTTCAGAAGCCGCTCCCGAACTTCCTGGGGCGCGTTGACGAGCAAGGCGCGCAACTGATTGACCGCCTGCGTCTTGGCTTTGACCGCACTTCGCCGGGCCACTAAGACGGCGCGCATCGCCTCGGCGGCACCGGACTGCTCCTTGGGAATGGCGGTTGCGCGGCCCGATAAAACTGCGCGCGCGGCATTATCTGCGTCGGTGGGGTCAGACTTCCCGCGAGATCTGCGTGCGGCCCGATCCGGCCGATTTACTTCCAGCACCTCGATCTGATGATCGCGTAGTACGCGGGTCAAACCTGCGCCATAGGTGCCGGTTCCTTCTACTCCGGCGCGACGTAGATGGCCGAACGAACATGCCCATGCCAACAGCTTGAGATATCCAGCCGTGTCGGTAGATACCGATAAGGTTCCCAAGAGCTTGCCCGTCTCGTTGATCACGGCACCCACATGGACATCCAGATGCGTATCGACACCCAATAT
>JALNWS010000346.1 GCA_023230755.1 Azoarcus sp. | reverse complement strand
TCGACAACAGTTTCGACCCCGCGCGCCACGATGAGTACTTCAAGACCCTGGCCGCCTTCGTCAGTGACGGTCTGGCGCGCTGCGGCTACACCTATTGCACCGGCGGGGTGATGGCGACCAATGCAAAATGGCGCCAGCCCCTGCGCGAATGGGAACGCTACTTCACCGAATGGATCGAGAAACCTACGCCGGAGTCGTTGCTCAACAGCGGCATCTTCTTCGACCTCGACGGGGTCTGGGGTAAGACCGAATGGATCGACGGGCTTCGTCGCCTGATCTCGCGCAAGGCCAAGGGCAACTCGCGCTTTCTGGCGTGCATGGCGCGCAACGCACTGCTGCGCACACCGCCGCTGGGCTTCTTCAAGGATTTCGTGGTGGAGTCGGACGGCCGCCACAGCCGTGCGATCAACCTCAAGCGGCGCGGCACGGCGCCACTGGCCGATCTCATACGGGTGCATGCACTGGCAGTGGGATCGGTCGCACTGAATTCGTTCGAACGCCTGCGCGACGTCATCGAGGCCGACATCCTGCCGCGCGGCCGTGGGCAGGACCTTCACGATGCGCTCGAATTCGTGTCCATGGTGCGCATCCGCAATCAGGCGGGTGATCTCGCCGCAGGCAACGAACCCGACAACAGTATCGAACCGGAGAGTCTCTCCGAATTCGAGCGCAAGAGTCTGCGCGATGCGTTTCTCATCCTGAGTAACGCGCAGAAATACCTGAAATTCCGTTACCAGCCCGGCCGCAGCGGTTGAGAGTGCCATCGTGCTACACCTAGGTCCCCTCCAGCAGAAGCAATCCAATGCCGCGTCCGGCGCCGAAGCACAGGACTGGCCGCAGCGCTTCGCCGAACTGGCCGCTGCTGCACACGACGAACGGCTGAAGCGCTTCTACGCTGCCGGCGCCGTGTCTGGCGACACCCCGCTGTCCGAGGTCCCGCTGATGGCGCTCGACGTCGAGACCACCGGACTCGACCCCGTGCACGACGGCATCGTCAGCATCGGGCTGGTGCCGATGCGCCTGGACCGCATCCTCGCCAGCCAGTCGCGGCACTGGATCCTGAAACCACGCACCGAGCTTGGAGAAGAGTCAGTGACGATTCACGGCATCACCGACTCGCAGGTCGATGTCGCGCCCGACCTCATCGAGATTCTCGATGAGGTGCTGCAGGCCATGGCCGGCCATGTGCTGGTGGTGCATTGCCGGGCAATCGAACGCCAGTTTCTCAACGGCGCGCTGCGACCGCGCATCGGCGAAAGGATCGAGTTCCCGGTGATCGACACCATGGAGCTCGAGGCGCGCCTTCACCGCAAGAAACGCCCTGGCCTGTTCGCACGCCTGTTCGGGCACAAACAGCTGTCCATCCGCCTTGCCGCAAGCCGCAGCCGTTACGGGCTGCCGCGCTACCGGCCTCACCATGCACTGACCGACGCGCTTGCCTCCGCGGAGTTGCTGCAGGCACAGATCGCCCACCGTTTTTCGCCCGAAACACCGGTCAGCGCACTCTGGTCCTGAGGACCACTGCGCGCCGACCGGCGCAGGGTCAAGCCTCCAGCCACACCTCCCCCGCTTCGATCCGAACCGGATAGTTGCGCACACAGCCCTCATCCGGCGCACACGCATGGCCGGAGTCGAGCTCAATGTTCCAGTTGTGCAGGGGACAGGTCACCTTGTGCCCATGCACAATGCCCTGCGACAACGGCCCGCCCTTGTGCGGGCAGGCATCGGCAATCGCGAACACGCTGTCACCCTCGGCACGAAACACCGCGATATCGCCATTGGCGTGTGCGACGACGCGCGCACCGAGCGCCGGGATTTCTTCAAGAGGACACAGTTTCTGCCAGGCCATGGCGATCTCCATTGCTGTTGTTCAGGTCGATAGTCTGGTAGTTGCGCACCAGAGGCGCAGTACGCTGCTCGGTCCAGGGGTCGGGCGCGTCTTTCAGTGCAAACAACAGGCGCTCGTACAAAGCCTTGCGGTTGGCGGCGTCTTCGACGACACGCTTTTTCGCATGCTCGAGACCAACCCGTTCGATGTAGTGACAGGTGCGCTCGAGGTAGTAGGCCTCTTCGCGATAGAGCTGCAGGAAGGCGCCGCCGTACTCCATGACCTCCTCGTCGCTGCCGACCTTGCAGAAGAACTGCGCGACCTCGGTCTTGATGCCGCCGTTGCCGGCCACATAGAGCTCGTAGCCGGAATCGACGCCGATGATGCCGACGTCCTTGATCCCGGATTCGGCGCAGTTGCGCGGGCAGCCTGACACCGCCAGCTTCACCTTGTGCGGACTCCACATGCCGAACAACATCTTCTCCAGCTTGACGCCGAGATCCATCGCCAGCTGCGTGCCGAAGCGGCAGTGCTCCATGCCGACGCAGGTCTTCACCGTGCGCAGGCTCTTGCCGTAGGCGTGGCCCGAGACCATGCCGGCTGCGTTGAGGTCGGACCAGATCAGCGGCAGATCGGCCTTTTTCACCCCCAGCAAGTCGATACGCTGACCACCGGTGACCTTGACCGTCGGCACCTTGTACTTCTCGGCGGCATCGGCGATCGCACGCAGTTCATCCGGCGTGGTCAGCCCGCCCCACATGCGCGGCACTACCGAGTAGGTGCCGTCCTTCTGGATGTTGGCGTGGGCACGTTCGTTGATGAAGCGGCTCTGCGGGTCATCCTCGGCCTCGAACGGCCAGGTGGAGATC
>JALNWS010000345.1 GCA_023230755.1 Azoarcus sp. | reverse complement strand
GCTGGCGCAGGTCCGCGCCGCCCTCGCAGATCCGGAACATGCCCGCCTGCGTCCGGCCTGGGCGCGCGGGCTGTGATCTGCAGGCTTACCCAAATCGGGATCACGAAACCCCACGACAAGGTCTATGCTTGATAAGATCGCGGGTTCGCGCACGACCCCAAGTGCCTGATCGCAGTGCGATTTAGTGGCAGGAGCTTCTCATGTTCTACGGCATCACCGACCTGACGACCTTCATCCTCGGCACCATCTTCATCGTGTTGCTGCCGGGGCCAAACTCACTTTATGTGATGTCAGTTGCCTCGCGCCTTGGCGTGGCAGCGGGCTACCGCGGCGCCTGTGGCATATTCCTCGGTGATCTGATCCTGATGATTCTGGCCACGACCGGCGCGGCCTCCCTGCTGCGGGCAACGCCCGAGCTGTTTCTGGTCATCAAGTATGCCGGTGCGGGCTACCTCGCCTGGCTGGGCCTGAGCCTGCTGCGCAGTTCGTTTGCCAACTGGAAACAGCACGGCGACGAATCCGGCGAAACCGCGCCGCCCGTCACCAACGCATCCCGCCCTTTCCGCACCGCGCTGATGATCAGCCTGATGAACCCGAAGGCGATCCTGTTCTTCGTTTCCTTCTTCATCCAGTTCGTCGATCCGGGCTACGCCTGGCCGGGCCTGTCCTTCATCATTCTCGGCATCATCGTGCAGATCTGCAGCGCGCTCTACCTGTCTGCGCTGATTTTCGGCGGCGTGCATCTGGCGCGGCAGTTCCGCCGCCGGCGCCGCCTCGCCGCCACCGCAACCGGTGGCGTCGGCGGGCTGTTCATCGGCTTCGGACTCAAACTGGCCAACGCCACCCTGGGCTGAGCGGGTCGCGCTGGCGCAACCGGCTCAGCGACCGTTGCTGAACAGTGTCTTGAGCTTTGCGGCGTTCTGCGGGCTGGCCTGCTCGATACCGGCCCATCCTGCCTCGTAGGCCTTGGCACGAAACAGATTGACCTGGCCTTCAGGCAGCGTGAAGGTCTCGATACCGGCCTTGGCCTGCTTTGCCTTCTCCTCGGTCGCGGTCTCCAGATCCTTTGCGTTCTGTGCCTCTGCCCACGCCAGCTGCTTATCGAGGAAGGCGCGCTGGGCCGCGTCGAGCTTCTTCCAGGTGTTCTGGTTCATGAAGAAGCTGACTTCGACGTTGTAGAAACCGGGCTCCACGCGATACTTGGTTTTCTCCTGCCAGCCGAGATCGAACATCCCGATCGAAGGCCAGCCGTAGCCGTCCACCACCCCGCGCTCGAGCGCCGTGTAAACCTCGCCTGGCGGCACCTGCAGCGGCGCGGCACCGACCGCCTGAAAGAAGGCACGATAAACGGGCACGCTGCGCAGCTTGAAGCCCGAGAAGTCGCTGCCGTTGGGCTTCTTCGTGGTGTAGATGTGGTAGTCGAGTCCGTCCGACACCCGCGCCAGCCAGACCATGTTCGCCTTCTGGCGGTGGATGCCGTCCAGCAGCGCATAACCGCCGTTGGCACGGATCTCCGACATCGGCTTCTCGGCCAGCGTCATTGCCAGCGCCTCGGGCACCAGATTGGCGTGAAATACCCCCGTGCTGTTGGCGAAGTCCACCACCCCGGCGCGAACCGCGTTGCCGACCTCGAACGGCGGCATGGACTCGGGACCACCCACCACCCGGATCTGCATGATGCCCTTGCCCTCGGCGTTCACCTTGGCGACGAAGGCATTGAAGCGTTGCGAGAAGAAGGTGTCCTTGCCAAAGGCGCTGACCGCCTTGAGCGTGATCTCCGCCGCCTGAGCGGAGCTGGCAATCAGGGAAAACAGCACACTGGCTGCAAGTACTCCGGTTCTTTTCTGCATGGTAGATCTCCGTGGGGATGGTGCAGTCAGGGGAAAGCGCTCAGCTCATCAGGCGCGGCAGGCCGACGGCCAGCCAGGGCACGGTAAAGATCAGGCTGAGAACGAGCAACTCAATCACAAGGAAAGGGGTCGCTGCCGCATAGATCTGGGGCAAGCGGATGTGCGCGGGGGCAACGCTCTGCATCACCATCAGCAGCAGCCCGAACGGCGGCGTGAGCAGCCCCATCTCCATCGCGATCAGCATCATCACCCCAAGCCAGACGGGGTCGATGCCTGCCGCGGAGGCCAGGGGCATGAAAAAGGGCAGCGTGATCATCATCATGCTGACCTGGTCGATGACGCAGCCCAGCACCAGCAGCAACAGCAACATGCCAACGACCAGCATCACCGGCGACAACTCGAGCTCGGTGATCATCCCGAGCAGGCCCGACGTGGCCCCGGAGAAACTGAGCAGCTGCGAAAAGGTGGTCGAGGCCACGAGCACGAACAGGATGATGACCGAGATGCGGGCTGTTTCCATCAGCGCCTTGAACAGCGCGGGCAGCGTCAGCGCGCGATAGGCCATGGTCGCCACCACCGCCGCCAGCGCGCCGATCGCAGCCGATTCGGTGGGCGATGCCCAGCCGGCGAGCATGCTGCCCACCACAGCGACGAAGATGCCGAGCAGCGGCACCACATCGCGCATGAAAGGCCACCAGCGCGCCCAACCCACAATGGCCGGCCCGTCCTGTGCGTCGACCGGTGCCAGCTCGGGGTGAGCGCGGCAGCGCAGGATCACGTAACCGAGAAAGCCGATCGACATCACCAGGCCGGGCAGGATGCCGCCGATCAACAGCTGGCCGATCGAGAT
>JALNWS010000344.1 GCA_023230755.1 Azoarcus sp. | reverse complement strand
GCGACTCCAGCAACTGCGTCATCAGGGTATTGAGCTTCTCGATGCCCTCCACCGTGCTCAGCTGAGCCAGCTGGGACGTAAGCTCGGCGTTCTCCATCGGGCTCATCGGATCCTGATTCTGCAGCTGCGTCGTCAGCAGCGTGAGGAACTGGAGCTGGCTGTCGGCCGCCACGCTGTCAGTTGACGTATCGGTGCGTGCGAGATTGCTCAGGATGTCCTGGGCTGTCTGTGTGCTTGAAGTGACGGTGCTCATTTCATTCTCCTGCCTGTTGCGGCATAGATTGCCGGTCAGCGCTTACTGACCAATCTGCAAGGTACGCTGCAGCAAGGTTCGTGCCGTGTTCATCACTTCGGTGTTGTTCTGGTAAGAGCGCGAGGCCGAAATCATGTTCACCATCTCCTCGACCACATTCACGTTGGGCATCTCTACATAGCCCTCCGCATTGGCCGCGGGGTTTGCAGGTTCGTACACCAGACGCATCGGCGCAGCACTCTCGACCACGCCCGTGACCTGCACGCCGACCGAGCCCTCGCCTGCGACCGGCCTTGCGGCAAACACAACCTGCTTGGCGCGGTAGGGCTGGCCATCCTCGCCCACCACGCTGTCGGCGTTGGCAAGGTTGGAGGCGGTGGTGTTGAGCCGCATTGACTGTGCGCTGAGCGCCGATCCTGCGATCGCAAAAACGTTGAACATGCTCATGACCCGCCTCCCTTATGGTGTGCTTACTGGCCGCTGATGGCGGTCTGCATCGAGCGCAACAGGCCGTTGATGAAGGTGATGCTGGCCTCGTAGTGAATGGCGTTCTCGGCGAAAGCCGCGCGCTCCACGTCCATGTTCACCGTGTTGCCATCAACGCTGGACTGAAGCTCGGTGCGATACTTGGCCAGCCCGTCGAGCGCGCTCCCGCCGCTGGCAGCGATATGTTCATCGTTCGTCGTGCTCAGCGCGAGCGCGCCGAGGCGGCCACCAACAGCACCTTTCAGCGCCTCGCGAAAGTCGATGTCGCGCGCCTTGTAGTTCGGGGTATCTGCATTGGCGATGTTTGATGCCAGCAGTTGTTGCCGCTGGGCCTGAAGATTCAGTGCGGACTGGTGGATCTGCAACTGTCGATCTAGCTGGGTTCTCATCTCATCACCTCGGAAACTGGTTTTTTTTTGCAGCAAGTGCAACGGGAATATCCGTGTACGACCTGCATTGCACCTTCCATGCCACCGATGGTAGCCCCCTGCAATCAAGGCCCTGGCGCAGATAAGACCGGAAAAGTCAGGCCAATTTCACCGCTATCCGGCGCATGCTGCCGGCACACGGCAGAACTTGCCGGCGATTGCAGTTGCCTGAGCGCATGCGACGTGCTGCAATCGCGGCATGAAGATTCCATCTCCCGCCGCACGACGCCACGTCTGTGCGCTGACGACATTTGGCCTCGTGCTGGCCGCGTCGCCGCTGCAGGCTCAGCAAGCACCCGCACCGGTGACTGCCGTGGCAAGGCAGCTACTGGAACTCGAGACACGTGGTCTGCCAGGTCGTGTCGAACTGCAAATCAGCGCGCTCGATGCGCGCAACCAGCTCCCTCCGTGCGCCCAACTCGAAGCCTTCATCCCGGGCGGTACACGCCCCTGGGGTGCAATCAGCGTCGGCGTGCGTTGCGAATCGCCGGTAACGTGGCAGGTGTACCTGCAGGCGCGTGTCGCGGTGATCAACGACTATCTGGTCACCGCCCGCCCGCTGCGCGCCGGCCAGATCGTCGGCCCGGCAGATATCGCACGACGCAACGGCGACCTCACCGCACTACCCGACAACACCCTGACCGACCCGGCCCAGGTGGTTGGCTATCGCACCCGCTATGCGCTCGCCAGCGGCAATCCGGTTCGCGGCGACATGCTGCGCATCCCGGCTGCGGTCAAACAGGGCCAGAACGTCAAGGTCATCAGCCAGGGTGAAGGCTTTCAGGTCTCAAGCGAGGGCCGCGCCATGAACACCGCCGCGCCGGGCGAACGTGTGCGAGTGCGCATGCCCAACAACCAGGTAATCACCGGTACGGCCACGACCGATGGCAACGTCGAAGTCGGCTTTTGAGCCGAAAACGCGACAAACCCACCTCAGGGGCGGAAAGGTCGAACCGACCGGGCAAAAAATACCCTAAAGTTTCGGGCAGAACTGCCGTTCTAACAGTCAGACAAGTTTCATCTGGAGCTTCACCATGAAGATCGAAAGCACGGGCAAGCCGCTTGGGTCGGTACAGACCGCGGACGCAAGGCCCAAACCTGCAGCGAGCACCCCGCCGCCGGCTGGCGGCGACAAGGTCGAACTTTCGTCGCTGTCCTCAAGCCTGCAGAAGGCCGAAACCGCAATGGCCAACACCCCGGTTTCGGACAAAAGCCGTGTGGAAGAGATCAAACTCGCCATCAGCGAAGGCCGGTTCAAGATCGATGCCAACCGTATCGCTGATGGTCTGATTGACAGCGTCCGCGACCTCCTCGACGGACAGCCCCGCAGCTGAGCCGTTTCGCGCTAGACTCCGCGAATGCAGACGCCCGGAACCGCCGAAATACAGCGCATTGCGCTACTGATCGAAGCTGAAGCGATTCAGCTCAGGGAATTCCTCGACCATCTCCAGCGCGAAGAAGCCCTGCTCGTAAAAGGCGATACCGAAGGGCTGCTGGCGCTCACCACAGCCAAGACCGAGCGCTACCGGCAACT
>JALNWS010000343.1 GCA_023230755.1 Azoarcus sp. | reverse complement strand
CCAGTGCTGCGGTGGCGTGATGCATCTTGCCTTCGACGTCGTGCGCCCGACCGAGCACGCATGGGTCGACGAAGCCCGCGCACTGGCACGCGCAGACATCGAGTGGGTGCGAATCCTCAGCCTTTGCGGCCAGCCGGTCCGGGTCGCCCGGCTGTCAGAGCTTCAGTCCGGCACTGCCGACGCCGCCAACGCAGCCAGCATTGCCGCCACGCCTGGCGACGGCGCGGCGATCTGCGGCGATACCGCGGCCGCCAACGTCCACGTGATCGAACTCATGCGCCCCGCCGAGTTGCATCTGGCCTTGTTCGGTGCGGGCCATGTCGGCCGCGCACTGATCGAAGTCCTCGCCCGCCTGCCGATCCGCGTCACCTGGATCGACCCGCGCGAGTCAGAGTTTCTGGCCTGGATGCCGCACAATACGCGCCCCGTTCTGACCGACATGCCGGAAGCCGAAGTGCGACACCAACCTGCCAACACCGCCGTGCTGATTACCACGCACAGCCACGCGCTGGATCTGGAACTGGTGCGGACCTGGCTCGATCGCGGTGACTTCGGCTTTCTCGGCCTCATCGGCTCCACTGCCAAGCGCGCCAACTTCGAAGCGAAACTGCGCGCCCGCGGCTACACCGATGACCAGCTTGCACGCATCGTCAGCCCGGTGGGCGATCCCGCCGTGGTCGGCAAGGAACCCGAAGTCATCGCCATCGCGATTGCCGCGCAGCTCATGAGCCTGCGCAGCAAGCCACAGAACGTCCGGCACATCCGCCAAGACCATCCAGCCAAGGCATGCACGACACCATGACCCAGCAGACAAGCCCTTCCCCGGGCGCGCCGCCGCGCCTTGTATTGAGCAACATCCGCAAGGTCTACCCGACCGTGGTCGCCAACGACGGCATCAATCTCGAAGTCGCGCCCGGCGAGATCCATGCCGTGCTGGGCGAGAACGGCGCCGGCAAATCGACGCTGATGAAGATCATCTACGGTGTCACCCGGCCCAGTTCGGGCGAGATGCAGTGGGAAGGCAAGGATGTCACTGTCGAGAGTCCGGCCCACGCGCGCGAACTCGGCATCGGCATGGTGTTCCAGCACTTCTCGCTGTTCGAAACCCTGACCGTGGTCGAAAACGTCGCCCTCGCCCTGCCCGGCAAGCCGGACCTCGGTGAGCTCGCACAGCGCATCGAGGAGGTATCCAAACGCTACGGCCTGCCGGTCGATCCGCGCCGCCATGTGCACGCGCTGTCGGTAGGAGAGCGTCAGCGGGTGGAGATCGTGCGCTGCCTGCTGCAGAACCCGCGCCTGCTGATCATGGACGAGCCGACCTCGGTGCTCACACCGCAGGCCGTGCGCAAGCTGTTCGAGACCCTGCGCCAGCTCGCGGCGGAAGGCTGCTCAATTCTGTACATCAGCCACAAGCTCGACGAGATCAAGGCGCTGTGCCACACCGCCACCGTGCTGCGCGGCGGCCGCGTCACCGGCCACTGCCGCCCGGGCGAGGAAACACCGGAATCGATGGCGCGGCTGATGATCGGCAAGGACCTGCCGGTGTGCGAGCACGGCGCCAGCCAGGCCAGCAGCGAAGTCCGCCTGCGTCTGGCGGGGCTGTCGCACTCGACGCCCGACCCCTTTGCAACCGACCTGCGCGATATCCATCTCGATGTTCATGCTGGCGAGATCGTTGGTATCGCGGGGGTCTCGGGCAATGGTCAGCAGGAACTGCTGCGGGCCATCTCCGGCGAAGAACCGCTCACGGAAAGATTCCCGGTACAGATCCTGGGCATCGAAGCCGGCCGCATGAATCCCGGTCAGCGCCGCAAGCTCGGCATGTGCTTCGTGCCCGAGGAACGCCTCGGCCGCGGCGCCGTGCCCACCATGTCGCTGGCCGACAACGCCATCCTCACCGCAGCGAAATCGCAGCACTTCGTCAGCGGCGGCTTTCTGGCCTTCAGCCGCGCACGCGCCTTTGCCGAGAACTGCATCCAGTCCTTCAGCGTCAAGTGCGGCGGGCCGCCCTCTCCGGCGAAATCGCTCTCGGGCGGCAACCTGCAGAAGTTCATCATGGGCCGCGAAATCCTGCAGGCGCCCAAGCTGCTGGTGTGCGCCCAGCCCACCTGGGGTGTCGATGTTGGCGCCGCCGCCTTCATCCGCCAGTCCATCATCGACCTGCGCAACCGAGGCTGCGCTGTGCTCGTCATCTCCGAGGAGCTGGACGAATTGTTCGAGATCTGCGACCGCATCGCGGTCATCGCCAAGGGCAGGTTGTCGCCGCTGCGCCCGACCGCAGAGACATCGGTGAAAGACATCGGCGTGTGGATGAGCGGCCTGTGGCCAGGCTCCGAACTCGCTGCCCAACAGACTGAACCGGCCGGAGACCTCGCCCATGCTCAGGCTTGAACCCCGCGCCGAGGCGTCACGCCTGATGAGCTATCTGTCGCCCGTACTGGCCGCCGTCCTCACCCTGCTCGCCGGCATGGCGATTTTCTCCTCCCTGGGCAAGGACCCGGTCGAAGGCCTGCGCCTCTTCCTCGTCAACCCGGTGAAAGACCTCTACGGCATCTCCGAACTGCTGCTCAAGGCCACGCCGCTGATGCTGTGCGCCATAGGCCTCGCGGTGGGCTTCCGCGCCAACATATGGAACATCGGCGCCGAGGGCCAGTTCATGCTCGGCACCGTCGGTGCGACCGGCATGGCCCTGTACTTTCAGGAATCCGACAGCAGCCTCGTGCTGCCCGCAATGGTGCTCGCAGGTG
>JALNWS010000342.1 GCA_023230755.1 Azoarcus sp. | reverse complement strand
TCAACCCTCGAGCGCCTTCACGTGCGTAATCACCTCGCCGATGGCCTGTTGCGCGCTGCCGTACAGCATGCGGCAGTTGTCCTTGTAGAACAATGCGTTCTCGATGCCCGAGTAGCCCGTTCCCTTGCCGCGCTTGACCACGATCACGTTCTGCGCCATGTCCACGTTGAGAATGGGCATGCCGTAGATCGGGCTGCTCTTGTCGGTGCGCGCCACCGGGTTCACCACGTCGTTGGCACCGATCACCAGCGCCACGTCCGCCTGCGGGAAGTCGGCGTTGATCTCTTCGAGGTCGAAGATCTTGTCGTAGGGTACCCCGGCCTCGGCCAGCAGCACGTTCATGTGCCCCGGCATCCGCCCCGCCACCGGGTGAATCGCGAACACCACCTCCACCCCGGCCTCTTCGAGCAGCTGCGCCATCTCCCACACCTTGTGCTGCGCGCCGGCCACCGCCATGCCGTAGCCGGGCACGATGACGACCTTGTTGGCGTAGCGCATCACCGAGGCCGCATCGAGCGCGGAGAACTCCTTCATCGTGCCTTCGATGGCCTCACCCTCACCCTCTGCCGCCGCGCCCGTGAGCGGGGCGAAGATGATGTTCCTGATCGGGCGGTTCATGGCCTTGGCCATGAGCTGCGTGAGCAGCGTGCCCGAGGCGCCGACCACGATACCGGCCACGATCAGCGCCGGGTTGCCGAGCACGAAGCCTTCGAAGCCCACGGCCAGGCCGGTGAAGGCGTTGAGCAGCGAGATCACCACCGGCATGTCGGCGCCGCCGATCGGCATCACCAGCACCGTGCCCAGCGCGAGCGCGAGGGCGAAGAAGATGAACACTTCAAAGCCGCTGGCCTGGGTGGAGTAGCTCACCGTCAGGCCCACGCCGAAGGTGGCCAGCGCGAGGAAGAAGTTGACGTTGTTCTGCGCCGGCAGCCGGATCGCCTTCTTCATGATGCCCTGCAGCTTGGCAAAGGCCACGCACGAGCCGGCGAAGGCCACCGCGCCGATGATCGCACCGAGCGCCATCAGCGTGGCGGTGACGCCGTCGTGGGGGGCGCCGCGCACCAGCTCGACGGCGGCAATCGCTGCCGCCGCGCCGCCGCCCATGCCGTTGTAGATGGCAACCATCTGCGGCATGTCGGTCATCTTCACCGTCTTGCCGCTCCACCACGCCACCCCGCCGCCGAGCACGATCGCGGTGACGATCAGCCCGACGTTGTGCAGCCCCGGCATGAAGAAGGTGACCACCGTGGCGCCGATCATCGCGAAGCCGGCCCAGACGATGCCGCGCCGTGCGGTCACCGGCGAGCTCATCGCCTTCAGGCCGAGGATGAACACCACCGCGGCGATGAAGTACGCCATGCTGACAAACCAGTTTGAACTCATTTCGCGCCCCCTTCCTTGCGCCCACCGGACTTGAACATGGCGAGCATGCGCTCGGTCACGATGTAGCCGCCGGCGGCGTTGGCCGCGCCGAGGAACACCGCGAAGAAACCGATCACCAGTTGCACCGGGTCGTCCGGGTCGGCGTGGCCGAGCGCGACCATGGCGCCGATCAGCACCACGCCGTGCACGAAGTTCGAGCCCGACATCAGCGGCGTGTGCAGGATCACCGGCACGCGCGAGATGACTTCGTAGCCGGCAAACGCGGCCAGCATGAAGATGTAGAGTGCGGCAAAGCCTTCCATGATGTTTCTCCTTACAGACCGAGGATCTGCTTCACGCCCGCGTGGCGCACTTCGCCCGCGTGAGTGAGGCAGCATCCGGCCATGACTTCGTCTTCCCAGTCGAGCGCGAGCGCACCGTCCTTGATGAAGGGCGAAATGAAGTTGAACAGGTTCTTGGCGTACATCTCCGAGGCATGCACCGGCATGCGGCTGGCGATGTGGGTGGGGCCGATCAGGAGCACGTCGTCGATCCACACCTTCTCGCCCGCGATCGTGCCTTCGACGTTGCCCCCGCTCTCGGCGGCCATGTCGACGACCACTGCACCGGCTTTCATGTGCGCGATCATGTCCGCGCTGATGATGCGCGGCGCCTTCCTGCCCGGAATCGCGGCGGTGGTGATCAGCGCATCGCACTGCGCCACGGCCTTGGCCAGGCGCTCGGTCTGCCGGGCTTTCTCTTCGTCGGTGAGTTCGCGCGCGTAACCACCCGTGCCCGCTGCGGCCACGCCGGTGTCGACGAACTTGGCGCCGAGCGATTCGATCTGCTCACGGGTTTCGGGACGCACGTCGTAGGCCTCGACCATGGCGCCGATACGGCGCGCGGTGGCAATCGCCTGCAACCCAGCCACGCCGGCACCGATCACCAGCACCTTGGCCGGGCGGATGGTGCCCGCGGCGTAGGTGAGCATGGGGAAGAACTTGGGCGAGTGGTCCGCGGCAATCAGCGCACATTCGTAGCCGGCCACCGCAGCCTGGCTGGAGAGCGCGTCCATGCTCTGCGAGCGCGAGATGCGCGGCAGCAGTTCGAGCGCAAACGCGGTGATCTGCTTCTCCTGCAGCAGCTGCACCCGCTCGGCGTCCGCCCACGGCTGCAGCATGCCCAGCAGCACGCTGCCCGGCTTCATCGCGGCGATCGACTCCGTCGACGGCGGCTGCACGCACAGCACCACTTCGGCTTCGCCGAACACCGACTGCGCGTCATCGACCACACTGACTTCGGCAAAGGCGTCGTCCCGGTAGTGCGCCGGCACGCCTGCGCCCGACTGCATCACCACATGGGCGCCGAGGCCCTGATATTTCTTGACCACATCCGGCACGACCG
>JALNWS010000341.1 GCA_023230755.1 Azoarcus sp. | reverse complement strand
GCGGCCATGCAACGCTGTTCCGCGGTGGCGATCGCCGCGGCGAGGTGTTCACGCCGCTGGATGCACCCTTGCTGACCATCCACCAGCGCCTGAAGGCTGCCTTCGACCCCGCGGGGATTCTCAACCCCGGCCGGCTCTATCAAGGAATCTGAGCATGCAGACCCAGCTTGCCGACTTCATTCGCGACACTCCAGACGGACGCGAGGCCGACGAAATTCTGCGCAACTGCGTGCATTGCGGTTTTTGTACTGCAACGTGTCCGACCTATCAGCTGCTCGGCGACGAGCTCGATGGTCCGCGCGGGCGCATCTACCTGATCAAGCAGATGCTGGAAGGTCACGAACCCACGCAGAAAACCCAGCAGCATCTCGATCGCTGCCTCACGTGTCGCTCCTGCGAGTCGACCTGTCCGTCGGGGGTGCAGTACGGACGTCTGGTCGATATCGGACGTCATGTGGTGGAAGCCAAGGTGCCCCGACGAGGGGCTGAGCGCGTGGTGCGCTGGGCCTTGCGTGAGTTCGTGCCGCGTGCAGGGCTGTTCGGCGTGGCGATGAAGGCCGGGCGGATGGTGCGCGGGATGTTGCCGGAGGCGCTCAAGGACAAGGTGCCGCTTGCCCGCCCCGCCGGGCCGTGGCCGCGTCCGCGGCATGCACGCCGCATGCTGACCCTTGCCGGATGCGTTCAACCTTCGATGGCGCCGTCGATCAATGCGGCCGCGGCGCGGGTGCTGGATGCGCTTGGGATTACGTTGCAGGAGGCGCCTGGTGCCGGCTGCTGCGGCGCTGTGCGCCACCACCTCAGCGACCACGAAGGTGGCAAGGCAGACATGAAGCGCAACATCGACGCATGGTGGGCGCTGATCGAGCGTGGTGATGTTGAAGCCATTGTGATGACGGCTTCCGGTTGCGGTGCGCAGGTAAAGGATTACGGCCACATCCTGCGCAATGACCCTGCATATGCGGAAAAGGCGCAGAAAGTCAGTGAGCTGACGCACGATGTCAGCGAGGTCGTTGTCGCCGAGGTTGATAATCTGGCGCGCCTGCTTGCCGCCAGAGGCAACCGGCGTACGGCGCTGGCATGGCATGCGCCGTGTTCGCTGCAGCACGGACTGAAGTTGCGTGGCGGGGTCGAGCGTTTGCTGGATGCGGCGGGTTATGACCTGACTCCGGTGCGCGATGCGCACCTGTGCTGCGGGTCGGCAGGCACCTATTCGCTTCTGCAGCCAGCACTCTCGCACACGCTGCGTGACAACAAGCTGGCGGCGCTCGGTGAAGGCGGGGCGGGCATGATCGCGTCGGCAAACATTGGCTGCATTACCCATTTGCAGGCGGGCACGCAGACGCCGGTGCGGCACTGGATCGAACTGCTTGATTCGCGTCTGAACGGATTTTCTGCTTGATCTTTCGGGGTGGCAAGCGCATAGAGCAAGGCTGAGTCCGTGATTTTCGTCACGGTGTTTGCAGTATGCTCGGTTTCAGTCTGGCAACGACGCCCCAGCATGGGCTGCCATTGTTATCATTGCGACCCGCGTTGTAGCCAGTCTGGTCATGCCCATTTCCGTCGAAACCTGTGTAGCCCGCCATATCGGTGACCGCAAGGAGCAGCAGGATCGCGTTGCGCTGTTCGCGCATCCGACTCGCGGCGGCACGATGATGGCAGTGCTGGCTGATGGCATGGGCGGCCACAGTGGTGGTGCCATGGCCGCAGAGCAGGTCATACTCAAGGCCAGACAGAACTTCGAAGCCTTCGCGCCGAAGCACGAGACGCCCGAGCATCTGCTCGAAGGCGTGATCAACGAAGCGCACACGGTCATCCGGCTCACGCGCTTTACCAGCGAGCAGGATCCGCACAGTACGGTCGTGGTCTTCATCCTCCTCGACGGACAGGTCTACTGGGCGCATTGCGGCGACTCAAGGCTCTATCATTTCCGTGATGGCAAACCCTTGGCCCGGAGCAGTGATCATTCGCTGGTTGGCGAGCTGCAACGCAAGGGCCGGCTGGATGAGGCGGCCGCGCTCAATCACCCGCAACGCAACGTGTTGCTGTCATGCCTTGGCAGTGACCGCTTGCCGCAGATCAGCCATGGCAGCTGTTCATCGCCAGTCGGAGGCGACAGCTTCCTGATCTGTTCGGATGGTCTTTGGGCCTATTTCACCGATCAGGAGTTCGCGGATGCCGTCCGTTCGCGCAGCGCGCGCGAGGCGGCGCAGTTTTTCATTGATGAGGCGCGGGCCCGTGCCGATGGCTACGGAGACAATATCTCCCTTGCCATCATCAACTTTGTCGACGTGCCGGCGGGGGCCCCAGTGCAGCGCAACTGAGTCACCCGAGGCCGCGAACACCCGACGTCGGGTGCCGGCTTCGCCGCTCTCCCGGGTGGCATTCGGTGCCAGCGTCTTCCTGTTCAGTCCCGTCCCGCTCCGGCTTCAGTTCCGGTTTCATCCCCACAGCGTTGCAGGCGACGCGAGACGCGGTAATATCTGACAGGCGTCGGCCAGGCACCGTAATGGTGTGAGGCAGGGAGAAACTACAATAATTCACAGGTCCGGCGTACCTTAAGCTTTTTCAATCCCTAAGGGAGGAGACGCCCATGCCTCTGTTGATCGGAGTGCCAGCGGAGACCATTGATGGAGAGCGACGCCTGTCGGTCGTGCCGGATGTGGTCAAGAAATATCAGGGCCTCGGCGCCCATGTGGTGATGCAGTCGGGCGCAGGCGTGCCGGCGCACTACCGGGACGACGCCTTTGCCGAAGTCAGTGTGGTCGATG
>JALNWS010000340.1 GCA_023230755.1 Azoarcus sp. | reverse complement strand
GCGGGTCTTCGATCTGGGCAAGGCAACTCATCAAGGGCATCGGCGCCAGCGATTCCATTCTCATCGTCCAAAAGACGAGAGTAGACGCCTTTTGCGAGAGGTCCACAAGGGGCTTGCGCAGGTACTTGAATGTGAACAGATTTCAGGGGTTCGTCATGCCAAACCTATATGCGGCATGGTCGATGCCAATTAAATGCGTTGGCCCTGCATTGGCGAGAATGTTGACGCCCTGAACGATCTTCGCCCGCGCGTCATCACCGAATAAAACCTGTTTTGCTGCCATCTTTCTTCAGCTCCAGTTCAGTATTGTCGCTTGCTGCCGGCAAACCGGCGCGCATCCATTCGGAAGACCCGATCAGCCCTCGATCACGCCGAAGATATCCTCCTCGCGGATCACGAGCAGCTCCTCGCCATCGACCTTGACTGCCTGACCCGCGTACTTGCCGAACAGCACGCGGTCGCCGACTTTCAGTGCAAGCGGGCGGACTTCGCCGTTGTCCAGAATCTTGCCGCGGCCCACCGCGAGCACCTCGCCCTGATCGGGCTTCTCGCCCGCCGAATCGGGGATGACGATCCCACTGGAAGTGGTGCGCTCGGCTTCGAGGCGCTTGACGATGACGCGGTCGTGGAGGGGACGTATTGCCATAAATTGATCTCCGTTGTTGGTCGGACCACCCCTTGGCGGTCGCGAATTCGCAATCCGACGCGAACCGGGTGGCTCGCATCGCGCTGTCAGCACTCGTCAATGGAGAGTGCCAATGCGGGCATATTGGCCCAATCCTCGGTCAATTCGAATTGAATTATTCTGATTTGCCCGCAGCTCGATCTGCCGTGATTTGCATTGCAGAAATCCCACTATGAAGCCGAGGAGCGATGAGATCGGCATTGCTGCGGACACGCAGCAGGCGTACGCGAGAATGGGATGGATCCTGCCCGGTGGACTGCATCATCGTCCACCCGACCTGTCGCAATAGCCACGAGCAGCCCTTGCGGAAATTCGCAGCACTTGTGCGCGAAACGCCGAACTGAACGGTCCCGAAAATCGCGCGACGGTCGATTGCGGCCTCAGGCAGCCACGCGAACACGCTGCGGTCGGGTGATGGGCTGGCAGCCCGCCGCCGGCGCTGCGATCAGATAGCCCTGCAACCAATCCACCCCCGCATCCCTGGCAATCTCAAGCTGCTGCGATCGTTCAATGCCCTGGCCGACCACTTGCATGCCCAGGCTGCGGATCTCGGCTGCAAGGCCGCTCGCCACGCGCCTGGAAAGGCTTAGGTGGCAGTCGTCGCGGATCAGGTTGCGATCCAGTTTGACGATATCCGGCGACAACACCTCCAGCCGTTCGAGATCGGATGAGTGACGTCCGAAATTGTCGAGGGCAATGCGATAGCCGCGTTCATGGTACTCGGCGATCGCCGCAGCCAGCACCGAAGGCGGTTCGAAGCCGTCGTCAGCCAGCTCCAGCACGATGCGGTCGGGGGTCAGGCCGCAGCGCGACAGCACCGACTCGAAGACGTGGCCGTGATGGTCGCGTACGGCGCGGATCAGTTGCGGATGCACATTGAGCGCCAGAAAGCCGCCTTGCTGCTCGCGCTCGAGCAGAAAATTGAGCGCGTGCAGGGTGCGGGCCAAGCGGTCCACCCGCACCAGCTCGCCATCATCGTGGGCATCAAGGAAGACCGACTGCGCGGGCAGCCCCGGCGCCTCGCCGTCGAGCGCATGCAGGAACGCTTCATGGCCGATCACCCGCCCGCTACCTCGATCCACCACCGGCTGATACAAGCTTCCGAGAACGCGGCCACCGAGGTACGCGCGCGCCCGTCGATCGACGATCTCGAAGACATCCGCGCCGTCCCCGCCGCAGTCGAGACGGTTGCGTTTGTTGAAGTAGTGGACGAGTTCGGTTAGCGGCACGGCAACCTGCGGGAGAGAAAATTGCCTTCACCGTAAAGCAAAGCTGCCTGCGCCGGAACCAAGGATTTACGAAATGCATATTCCTGCGCGTGGGGAACGGTGCGCCGCAGCGCGACCCGCCTCGCCGGGAACCTGCGCTCCGTCGTTGCCCCGACGGCTTCACCTTCTTTGGCCTCATCAGCCCTCAAGGCGAGTAGGCGGTGGTAGCGATTGCACCTTTCGCGCAAAGCTCTGCTGATTTTCTTGGTTCAGTTTGTTCGCCCGGTACGGAGAATCGAGCATTCGACAGTCAATGGCGCCCGACACGCCCTTTCCTCACCATGAAGCAGGATACCGATCGACTCGTAAATTGGCTGGTCAGTGGCCTCGAGCTGGAGACGACCGTGTTTCACGTCGGCCAGTATTGCGGCTCATGGCGCGCCTCGACCGCCGGACGGGCACGCGCGAGTTTTCACCTGGTGCTGCGCGGACACTGCTTTCTGCATCTCGAAAACCGCGCCCCAATCGAGCTCGGCCCCCGCGATGCGGTGTTCCTGCTGCGCGACCGGCCACATTCGCTGACGCCCGAGCGCCAGCCAGGCCCGGCCTGCGTACCTCGGCCGATGCAAGCGATGCTGCCGGTCCGCCCCGATGGCACCAGCCTGGCCTGCGGCTTCTTCGATTTTCGCGGACTGCCCGGCGAGCTGCTGCGCGAATCCTTCCCCGACTGCCTGCTGATGCGCGCCGATGCGCCGGCATTGCGCGCAATCACCCCCTTGTTCGACCTCGTGCTGGCCGAGGCCGACCGTGACACGGCCGAGCCTTCGCCCCTGATCGAGCGCCTGACCGAGCTGCTGCTGTTCTACCTGATCCGCG
>JALNWS010000339.1 GCA_023230755.1 Azoarcus sp. | reverse complement strand
CCCTCGATCATTTTCATCGTGTACGGTTTCCTGATGAACCTGTCGATCTCCGACCTGTTTCTTGCCGGCATCCTGCCCGGCATGCTGATGGTGATCGCGATGCAGGTGGTGTGCTGGTGGATGTGCAAGAAGAACGGCTGGGGATCGGTCACGCCGCTTGACCTGGGCCGCGTGCTGCGCACGGCGCGCTCTGCCTACCTGGGCTTCTTCGCCATCTTCATTGTCATCTTTGGCATCTACTCCGGTATTTTCTCGCCGACTGAGGCCGCGGCGATCACCGTCGGCTTCTGCCTGATCGCGGGTTTGCTGATCACCCGGGAGATCAAATGGAAGGCCTTGCCCGACATCCTGCTGCGCTCGGGTCAGCTCACCGGCATGCTCGCGCCGATGATCGCCATTTCGGTCGTCATGCAGCAGGTGTTCGGCCTGCTGGGTGTGGCCGACACCGTAGCGGCTTTCATCGCCTGGTTCGGGAGTAGCGATATCGTGGTCTTGCTGGTGTGCATGGCAATCGTCATGGCCGCAGGCTGCATTCTCGAAAGCCTCCCGGTGACGGTGATTTTCGCCCCCATCCTGGCACCGATCGCGGTTGCAACCGGTGTCGATCCGGTGCATTTCTCGGTGATCTTCCTCGTCGGCGCAGCCATCGGCTTCATCACGCCGCCCTTTGGCCTAAACCTGTTCGTCGCCAGCGGTGTCACCGGCATCCCGTACTCCAAGCTGGTGCGCTTCGCCGTGATGTACATGGTCGGCCTCGTGATCGCCTGGTTGCTCATCGCCTTCATACCGTGGCTGTCGCTCGGCCTGAGGGTGCCCTGATTCACGAATGCGATCCGGCCTGCGGCGGCACCCGGCCGGAGACCGCCGCAGCTGACGATGCCGCCACGCCATGAACTTTCCATTCACAACATCTCGCCGGTCGTGACCGGCACACAGGAGCTACGCATGACGCTAGTACTCGAAGATCCGAAGCTGCAACGCAGCGCGCATTACATCGGTGGAAAGTGGTTATCCGACTGTGACCGCCTGCTTGACGTCACTGACCCGGCCGACGGGGCCTTGATCGCGCAAGTGCCCGACGCTCGGGCCGACGATGCGCGCGCGGCGGCCGACGCCGCGCATGCAGCCTTTGCCACCTGGCGCCTCGTACCGGCGAAGGAGCGTGCGCAATGCCTGAAGCGCTGGAACGATCTCGTCGTCGCCCACAAGACCGATCTCGGCCGCATTCTGTCGCGTGAGCAGGGCAAGCCGCTGGCCGAGGCCATCGCCGAAGTCATGTACGCGGCCAGCTACATCGAGTGGTTTGCCGAAGAAGCCACGCGCGCCAACGGCGACGTCATTCCCGCATCAGTCGCAGGCCGGCGCATGCTGGCGCTGCGAGAGCCGGTCGGCGTCGTCGCCGCAGTGGCGCCGTGGAACTTTCCGGCGGCGATGATCGCGCGCAAGATCGCGCCGGCACTGGCCGCGGGTTGCACGGTGGTATGCAAGCCTGCGGAGGACGCGCCCCTGAGCGCGCTGGCCCTGGTCGGGCTCGCCGCAGAAGCGGGCGTGCCTGCCGGTGTGCTCAACATCGTCACCGCGTCGCGCGACCGCACGCCCGAGGTCGTGGACGTCTGGCTCGACGACCCGCGCGTGCGCAAGATCAGCTTCACCGGCTCCACCGTCGTCGGCAAGCATCTGGCGCGCCGCTCGGCCGATACGCTCAAGAAGGTCTCGCTCGAACTCGGCGGCAATGCCCCCTTCATCGTTTTCGAGGATGCGGATCTGGATGCTGCGGTGCAGGGCCTGATGGCTTCAAAATTTCGCAATGGCGGTCAGACCTGCGTCTCCCCGAACCGGGTCTTCGTCCATGCGGCGGTGCACGATGCGTTCATGAGTCGCCTTGTCGCGCGCATCGAGGCCTTGAAGGTCGGCCCGGCGGCGCAGGCGGATTCCCAGATCGGCCCGATGATCAATGAACGTGCGGTGACCAAGATCGAGGCCCATGTGGCCGACGCCCTGGCCAAGGGCGCACGCCTGGTGACCGTCGGACGTCGCCTCACAGAGCTTGGGCCCCGGTTCTACGCCCCCACGCTGCTCACCGATGCGGACGCAACGATGGCCTGCGCCTGCGAAGAGACCTTCGGCCCGGTGGTGGCAGTGACACGATTCACCGACGAAGCAGACGTGATCGCGCTTGCCAACGACACGCCGTACGGCCTGGCGGCGTACTTCTATACACGCGACGCGAGGCGGATCTGGCGCGTCACCCAGGCGCTGGAGACGGGCATCGTCGGCGTCAACGAGGGTGCGGTGGCCTCAGAGGCGGGGCCGTTCGGTGGCGTAAAGGCGTCCGGCTATGGCCGCGAGGGCTCGGTGCATGGTCTTGCCGACTACCAGCACATCAAGTACGTCTGCGAGGGCGGACTGGGCTGATCAAACGCTCACGCCCATGGCCGGATCGGCAATGGGCGTGGCTAAGGTCAGACAGAACAGAAGTGGCAATACGGAACGCGATGCACGCTTGAACAAGGCTTCGGGCAAACCGTGTACGTCACATCCCGGCGGCACGGACAATCAGGTTCAGCCCGCCAACCACAAGGACGACATAGACTGCATGCACGACCCTGCGGGCGGGCAGCCGCCGGTACAGCAGGGTCCCGGCGTAGAGGCCGAACAAGGCGCACGGAGCGAGAATGACGGCCAGCCACAGGACTTCGCTGTGGTACAGACCCGACACTGAAAAAATGGCCAGGCGCACCAGACCACTCAGCAGTATTGCGACGGCGATGGTGGCACGAAGGGTATCCTT
>JALNWS010000338.1 GCA_023230755.1 Azoarcus sp. | reverse complement strand
GAATCCCGATCGCGCACTTCGACCCACACCCGCTCCGAGCCCTGGGTAATGTCCTGATGGCGAAGGTAGTAGAGCGAACCTCCCGTGCCGCGAAACTCTTCGCGTGCAGGCAAGGTGCCCGGGTCGGCGGCAAACGCCTCGGCAACCGTGCGACGTTCGCCGAACGAGGTTGAGTCGTCCGACACATAACGCCCTTTGGCACCATACAGACCACGCGAATACTGAACGAGCTCGCTGCCGGTCCAGCCCGTGTGGAAGTTGCCCCACATCACGTGCGAGTCGCCCTTTTCGAGGCGGACGTAGAACTTGCCTTGCGTCGGCGCATCATCCACCGTGGTGCTGTCGTCGCCGTAGACCGGATAGTAGGCATCCGGATCGATGTTGCGCAGCAGATAGCGCGGGTCCTTGGACGAGAAGTTGCTGAACAGGTCTTCCAGCGGCTGTTCGCGGGTATCCGCTGCCGCGGTCAGCAACCACTCCCCCTTGATCTTGCCCTTCAGGTAGAAGGCACCGCGTCCATCGACATAGGTTTCGTTGCGGTAATGCTCGGTGTCGCCCGTCACCAGCTCGGCACGATCCCGCTTGTTGACCGCATTGCGTCCGACGGTCAGGTCGGCGATGGCGATGTAGAACCAGTCACTGTCGGGAATCGACACATTGCGGCGGAAAGTCGCCAGGCGGCCATCGGGCTGTGCCACGCTGACATCGACCGAATGCGGACCTGCCGGCAGAATCTGGCGGAGCACGAAACGCCCGTTTTCATCCACTGGCGCGGGGAGCCCCAAGGCCTGAACCGTCTGACCCGGCGCCAGGTTGCGGCCGCTGACTGTCACCGTGCCACCCTGTACCGGAATATTTCGCAGCGACAGCGCGTTTTCACCCCAGCCCGTGAGAACCTCACGCGCAACAGGCTCGCGGTCGGCAAGCGGCCGCGCGCGGGCACTCACGGACAGCGTCTTCAGCGCGGTCTCGTCGAACCTGCCTTCGCTGTCGTACACCCGCAGCACATACTGATAGTCGCCTCCGCGAAGATCGGTGGCGGGGAAACGCGCACCACTGCCGTCCGCCTCCACCGGCACCGACCACTGCGTGGGCCGGGTCCAGTCCAGCGGCAGAACCACATGCGGGGTTGATGTGGGTGCTGCGCCCGCACGGAAGATCCGCACTTCGGCCTTGCCGATCCATGCCAGGTAGTTCGCATACCCCCTGAAATGAATGGTTTCACCCCGCACTGCAGTATCTTCCTCGACCCAGACGTTGAGCGCCGGGCGCGCCGCCAGATCGTCATACTTGACCTGGATGTCGGCTTTCTCCAGCGCCACATCCACACAGCGCTGCCGGTCGGCTTCGTTCACGCCACCCTTGTCGCCGCCAAGCGCCACCGGTTCGCCATCGACCGTTACCCGGAAAGGGAGATCGGCATCGCCCACGGCCGCACAGGCCTGCGTGTCGGCCGGGGGGACGGCTGCAGCCACCGGCAAGGCATACCAGGCAGAAATCTCGACGCGCCGGTTGCGTGCCATCCCCTGCGCCGAACGGTTGTCGGCCAGCGGCTTCCCGGGGCCATAGCCGGCGATGCTGATCTGCCCCGGCTCAAGCTCAAGCCGTTCCCGCAGATATTGCGCTACCGCGAGCGCCCGCGCTTCAGACAAGCCCTGATTGTCGCCGTAGCGCCCTTGGGCTCGGGCCGAGAGCTGCTGACTGTCGGTATGCCCGCCAATCGCAAAGCGCAAGCTGGCCTTGCCCCGCAATTCGTCCACCAGCGTATCGAGCGCTGCCTTGGCCTCGGCGGTGAGTTCGGCATTGCCCGAGGCAAAACGCGCACGCCCACCTTCATCGCTCAAGGCCCGGGTCGTCTGCGGTGCCTGCTGTGGAACGACTGCCTCACGCATCGCCTGACGTGCCTCGTGCGTGACGCCCGACGGCAACGGCCAGTCGTGCGCCGACTGACGTTCGCCCGGCGCAGGCACGCCCTGCCACTCGATTCGCGCATTGTCGATGCGCTTGCCATCGTCGTCCCCATCGGCCGCCCACGCTGCACATGGGTACAAGCTGGCCAGCGCAGTCAGCGTGGCGACGAAAGTGAGTTTCCGTTTCATGTTCGAACCAGTCCTGCGCGCGCTCATTGCTGTGCTCCCTGCGAGCGCACACTCGCGCCAATGATTTCCGTTTCCACCATCAAAGGCGGTCTATCGCTTTCCCCGTCCTTGTCGTCCGTTTCTTCGGCCTGTTGGTAGAAGTCCTTCAGCTGCGCACCCATCGCTGCCAGACGTTGCTCAGCCAGGTCCGCCTCGGCTGCGTCGCCGAGGCGATATGCGAGGCGGGCCACAGCCGGCTGCAGCGCCAGTTGCGGTAAGAGCGCGCGAAGCTGCCCGACCCACTCAGGGGCCAGCGAATCGTTCGCGGTGAAGGCGCGCGCATCGACTTCGATGCGGAACACCTTATGCACCGTCGCGCCGAAGTTGAGCTTGACCATCTTGCCGCGCGTGGTCCGCACGTCGCGCGGATTCTCGGTGGTCAGGCGATAGCCCGATGGCAAGGTGCGTTCGTCGAGCTTCATGACGAAGTTGCTGCCGCGATCCTGCTGCGGGATATCTGCGCACGTGACGTGGAAGCGCCCTTCGGCGTCGGCCGTCACCAGCAGACCGCGCGCCGTCACGACACGGACGTTTGGAATGCCGGGCTCACCGTCGTCCTGGTAGCCGTTGGCGTTCTTGTCGTCGAATACCTTGCCGATGATGTCCGAGCAATCGAAGACCGGATCGGGAATGACCCGCACCACGGCCGAGCCGATGTTCGATACGCGCTCACTGACGATGTTGTTCAGCGCCCAGGCGAGG
>JALNWS010000337.1 GCA_023230755.1 Azoarcus sp. | reverse complement strand
GCTGGCCGAATTGGCCGCACGCTGAGTCACGCGCACCATCCGCGCACACTGCCCGGTCTGCACAACATGCGACCGGGCAGTTTTGTGTCTACTTGCGCTGCGCGTCGATGACCCCGCTCACTTCGCGGATCAGGGTGATCGCGCGCTGCAGTTGAGTAATGCCGCCAACCTCCATGGTGAAGCGCATGTAGGCAGTACCCTTCTTGGTCAGGGTGTTGACCGCCGTCACATTGAGCTTTTCGCGCGATAGCACTTCCGAGATATCCCGCAACAGGCCCTGGCGGTCACTCGCCTGCACCGCGACATCAACCGGAAACGCCGCCTGACGATTGTTATAAGCCTGATCCCCCCACTCAGCGGCGATGACCCGCTCGGGTTGCTGGCGTGCAAGCAACTGGAAATCCCGGCAATCAACACGGTGGATGGAAATCCCGCGCCCGCGGGTCACGAAACCTTCAATGGCATCGGGGGGCGCAGGTTTGCAGCAGCGCGACAGAGAGGTCAACAGTTTTCCGACGCCTACGATCAGAATCTTGTCAGAGTTGTCACCGGTCCGGCTGCGCCCCACCACCATCTCGGGCTCTTCATGCACCTCTGGAGGCGCGTCAGCCTCCCGCAAAGCCATCTGGACCGCACGCGGACCGACTTCGCCGCGTCCCGCAGCAACATAGAGCGCGTCGGCGTTCTTGAACCCGAGGCGGTCGGCGAGGCCTTCGATGTTGGCCTGGGAGTGGCCATCGCGCTGCATCTCGCGCGCGACGAAGCTGCGCCCGCGCACCAGAAGCTCTTCTTCGTCCTGCGCGCTGAAAAACTGCTTGATCTTGGTTTTTGCGCGTGACGTCACAACGTACTGCTGGCGCGGATCAAGCCAGTCGCGGGACGGCCCACCTTCTTTCGCGGTGGTGATTTCGACCGTCTGCCCGTTCTCGAGCGGGGTGTTGAGCGTCACCAGGTGGCCGTCGACCTTTGCCCCGCGACAATGGTGTCCGACGTCAGTGTGCAACCGATAGGCGAAGTCTATCGGGGTAGCGCCGCGAGGAAGGTCGATAACCCGCCCCTGAGGCGTCAGCACATAGAGCGTGTCGTCGAGCGAAGCACGCTTGAACTGTTCGAGCCATTGCGCAGAATCAGCCACCTCGTCGCGCCACGAGAGCAGATTGCGCAGCAGAGCAATCTTGTCATCGTAGTCGCCGCCGTGGCTGCTGCCTTCCTTGTAGCGCCAGTGTGCAGCAACCCCGAGTTCGGCATGCTTGTGCATGTCGTAAGTGCGAATCTGTACTTCCAGGGCGCGACCATCTCCCGCCAGCACTGCCGTGTGCAGGGACTGGTAATTGTTGCCCTTGGGCTTGGTGATGTAGTCGTCGAATTCCTTGCTGATGGGTTGCCAGATCTGATGCACCAGTCCAAGCACGGTATAGCAATCGCGAACCTCTTCGACCAGTACCCGCAGTGCACGGATGTCATACACCTGGGAAAAATCGAGACGCTTCGCACGCATCTTGTTGTAGATGCTGTAGATGTGCTTGGGCCGGCCGCTGATCTCGGCCTTGATCCCGACTGCGGCAATCTCGGAGCGCAAACGCTCCATCGCGTTGTGGATGAACTCTTCGCGCTCGGAGCGACGTTCGTCGAGCATCTTGGCAATGCGCTTGTAGGTCTCCGGCTCAAGAAAGCGGAAGGACAGGTCTTCCAGTTCCCATTTGAGTTGCCAGACACCAAGTCTGTTGGCCAGTGGCGCGTAGATATCCAGACTCTCACGCGCGACATCCGCCCTGGAGTCGCTTGGTGTTTCGGTGAAATACCTCAGCGTCTGGGTGCGGGACGCAATCCGCACCAGGACGACACGGATATCCTCGACCATAGCCAGCAGCATCTTGCGCAGCGTTTCGGTCTGGGCGCGAATTTCCGGGCCGGTCGCGTTTGTCGTTTTGCGGGTGATGACCCTCAAACCATTGAGTTTGTGCAAGCCCTCCACCAGCTGCGCCACATGCACGCCAAACCGCGACGAGACCTGCTCCGCAGCGTCGTCGATGTATTCGCCGACGGCAAACAGCAGCGCGGCGATCCGGGTGTCGGCGTCGAGCCTGAGCGAGGAAGCGATGAGCGCAGTCCCGACCGCATGTGTCCAGACTGACTCGCCAGTTCCGAGCACCCTGCCTTCATAAGCTTCGGCAGCCAGTTCGAGCGCTTGTTCGATAGTGTTCCGCTCAAGCGGAGTCAAACCTTCCGCGAGCAAGTCGACCGGTGGCCCAGACGCATCCTGAGCAATAGCGTGTGTAACGAAAACCATGGACGCGATTATCCCATATCAAATGCAGCGCAGTGCTAACATCCACACCGTTTTCATCCGATGCCTACGGCATCGCCGTGCCAGTCACCCACTCCCCGCCCCTCATGCAGCAAATTTCCGACGCATCCCACACCCACCGCGCCCGCCCGCTGCGCTGGCTTATCCTGCTGTTCCTCGTCGTCGCCATCGTAGCCGCTGCCATTCTGGTTACGGATGAAATGCGCACCTCAGCCTTGCAGGCCCGCTATCTCAGCCGGATTGCCGCCGAAACCGGCTTTCACCTTGAAGCGGGCGCCGGAGAACTGCTGCCTGCCCCACCTGGCCCCTACGATAGCCGCCTCGGATACAACCAGATGCCTGCGTTCGTGCACCGTCTGAGCGCCCGGGGCTATACGGTAGAACGCCAGGCGCGGGCAACGGCCCGGCTGGTGGAGTTGAGCGATCTCGGTCTGTTTCCGATCTACCGCGAAAAGAACCAGGGCGGTCTTACCCTGCTCGACTGTCAGGCTAAACCGCTCCACATCTCACGCTATCCCGAGCGTACCTACCCGG
>JALNWS010000336.1 GCA_023230755.1 Azoarcus sp. | reverse complement strand
TGCTCGGAGTTGGCCTGAGCGAACATCATCAACTCGACATCGGTCGGATTGCGCTCGATGCGGGTGAAGTTCTCCACCAGGTAATCGACTTCGTCGTCCGACAGCGCGAGCCCCAGCGCACCGTTTGCCGCTTCCAGCGCGGCGCGGCCGCCACCGAGAATATCCACCGAGGTCAGCGGCTGCGGCGCGTAATGGTGGAACAGCGCATCGGCCTCGTCCATCTTGCCCAGCACCGACTCGGTCATGCGGTCGTGCAGCTTCGCCAGCAGCTCGGGCCGGGCGTCGACGCCCTTGCCCGCCAGCGTGAAGGCCGTGCCGCGCTCGATGCGCACGACCTTGTCGAAACCGCACTGATGCGCGATGTCCGTCGCCTTGGAGGACCACGGCGAGATCGTGCCCAGGCGGGGAACGACCAGCATCATGGTGCCGACAGGCGGCGTCGGCGTCTCCGGCGTAGCGCCGAGCAGATCGACCAGACGGGCGGTCTCTTCGGCGTCCAGGGCGGCATTCAGTTCAACGAAATACCAGTGCTCGGCGGCCAGCCCCTGCAGCTTCGGCAGCACTTCGGCCACACTGCGGGAGAGACGATCCAGGCGGGACCGGGAGAGCGCGGCAGCGCCACGGAGCTTGAGGATTTGGGTCATGTCTGTCGAAACGCGAAAAAAGAGGTGCCGAACAACGGCAATCGGAAGCACGGAATTATACCCGAGCCACCCCCTCTCCCGACGCGGATCAAGCGTCCGTGACAAAGCTGCGCGGCTAGAAGTACGGGGGATCAGCTAAAATGCGCCTTTGTCTGCCTGCCCTTGCCCGATGAACACCTCCGTTTCACGTTTAGCGAGCGACGATTCCCCCTCGACGGGGTGGCTCGTCTTCCCCGCCGCAGTGTGCATGCTATGTGCTGCACTGCTGTTTGCGCTTGACCTGAACGAAGCCTGGTTCATCGCCTGGAACGCAGCCGCACACCGCGTCGCACCGGCATTCGTATGGGCCGGACTCACCAACCTGGCCTCGACCCTGGGCGCCTTCGCGCTGATCACGCCCACGCTTGCGTGGCGTCCGCGCTGGCTTGCAGCCACCTTGCTCGCGGTCCCCGTCGCCACGCTCTACACCCACGGTCTGAAGCAATTTTTTGCCGAACCGCGTCCCGCCGCCGTACTTGCGCAGGATCAGTTCAACCTCGTTGGTCTGCCACTGCGGGCCGACTCCTTTCCCTCCGGACATTCGCTGACCGCCTTCGTGCTCGCCGGTGCGGTGGTGCTGTGCGTCAGCCCTGCAGTGCGCCGGCGATGGGCGTGGGTCGTGCTCACAGCGGCCGTCCTGATGTGTTTCTCCCGCGTTGCCGTCGGCGCGCACTGGCCGCTCGACCTGTTCGCCGGCGCCGCGGGTGGATGGCTGAGTGCAATTATCGGCGTGCGCTGGTCTGCCCACTGGCGCTTCTGGGAGCGACGTCGCGGCGTGCAGACCATGGGGGCACTCATGATCCTGGCTGTCGTACTGCTCGCCTTTGAAAACCTCGGCTACCCCGAGGGCCAGTGGATGCAGTACCTGCTGGTGGTGTGGGGCATGGCCGGCGCCGTCTTCGCGCTCGTGCGTCCGATGACCTGCGAGGTACCGGCATGAAGCGCGCCCTTGCGATCATTCTCAGTCTCGGTCTGCTGGGCTGGTTTCTCGCCGACGCCCGCTGGCAAACCCTGGGCACCGCGCTGGGCCGGCTGACGCCCGCCATCGTCGCGGTGGCCGTCGCGGGCTTTGCTGCCAGCTACCTGTTACGGGCACTGCGCGTCTACGACGAGTTCCGGCGCGACGCTGCCGGCCGCTTTGGCGCCTGCGTACGCATCGTGCTGATGCACAACGCGATGGTCAATATCGTGCCCTTCCGGGGCGGCGAGGCGGCGTTTCCGCTGCTGTTGCAGCGAACCTTCGGCACCCCGCTGCCGCGTGCAATTGCGTCGCTGTTCTGGTTCCGCCTGCAGGATGCGCTGGTCGTCGGCATGGTGGCCGTCGCGGTGTGGCCCGACCTGCCACTGGCCTTGCGCAGCGCAGGTCTGCTTGCGCTCGCCGTCTTCGCCTGGGGCCTGCCGCGCTGGGCACGCACACCGCACGACTGGGCTGCGCGCGGCGCGTTTGCGGGCAAACTGGCGAAGCTGCGCAATGCCTTTGGCGAATCCACCCGTCACGCCCGCTTCGGCTGGCTATGGACCGTTTCGAACTGGTCGGTGAAGCTCGCCGCGCAGGCATGGTTGCTCGCCGCCCTGCTCTCGACCGGCATGCCCGAGGGCGCAGCCGGCGCGCTCGGTGCAGAGCTCGCTGCCATTCTGCCAATTCAGGGCGTGGCCGGTTTCGGCACCTACGAAGCGGGCGCTGCCGCGGCCCTGCTGCCTGCCGGAATCACCTTCGGCGACGGCTTGCAGGCGGCACTCGCCCTCCACCTTTTTGTCATTGCCTGTGCGCTGAGCGCGGGCGCGCTGGCCTGGCTGTTCCCAAACGCCGGCCCGGCACCCACAGCCCGTGCAGCAACGCCCCATTCATCTTCCGAGAGTGCATCCCGTTCATGAACAAGTCTCCCCTGCCCTACGCCGAACCACAGATCCCCGAGGGCCTGCCCGAGCACACCCTGTCGGTCGTGGTGCCGATGTACAACGAGGCCGAGAACGTCGAACCCCTGCTCGACCGTATCCATCTTGCCCTCGGCCCCTACCCCTGGCCGTGGGAAGTTGTGCTGGTCGATGACGGCAGCGCGGACGCCACACCGCTGGAGCTGGCCCGTTGTGCCAAGCAGTTCGGCCCTCACGTCCGCGTCGTCGAACTCATGCGCAACTTCAAGCAGACCGCCGCGATGCAGGC
>JALNWS010000335.1 GCA_023230755.1 Azoarcus sp. | reverse complement strand
TTACGGCAAGGGGCATTACCCCGGTTACCGGGTAGTGCCGATCTTCACCCCGGACTATGTTCCGATATGCACGCCGGCACTGCTGCAAGGCAAGCCGCCACTGCGAACACCCGCAGACCTCGCCGCGCATGTGCTGATCCACGACGACACCCTGGGTGAGGGCCGGCACGACGCGCTGGCCCGCTCGGGCTGGGCCGAATGGCTGCGCCGTGCCGGCACCGACAAGGTTGACGCCCGCCGCGGCCTGCACTTTTCAAACGCTGCACTCGTACTCGAGGCCGCCCTCGGCGGCCAGGGCATCGCCCTGTCGCCGCGGCAGCTGATTCAGCCGCTCCTGCGCGAAGGCAAACTCGTCACCCCCTTCGACATCGCCCTGCCCTCACCCAGCACCTATTTTCTGGTCATGCACGAAGCGATGAGCCAGCAGAGTGCAGTGGCGGCTTTTCACGAGTGGCTGCTGAGCGAAGCCGCCGCGCTTCAGCCCTCCTCGCGGTAACCGGCCTCACGCTGGCCGAGAATGGCCAGCACGAAATCAGGTTGTGTGCAGTGCCGCCACGGCGCTTTGCCGCGCTCGCCACACTGGCCTTCAGATCATCAGGCAATCGAATCGTGGTGGTGGCTGACATTGGAAAGCTCCTTGCAATGGACACAAAAACTGTAGAACAGATGTGACACAACAGATCTGTCAGCGTCCATCAATCCCCGTTGAGCACCATCACCCTGCCATGCGTCTCCACCCACAGGCGCTTACCCAGTGCCCGCCGAGCCTCGTCGTCGCCGTGGATCAGGCGCACTTCGGCAGGCAGGTGACGCATGCGGGTAATGAAACGGACGAGGTCGTTCTGGTCGGCGTGGGCGGAATACCCCGACAGGGTGTGAATCGCCGCCCTGATGTCGATGCGCTCGCCGTCGAGATCGACATAGCCACCACGCGGCCCGTAGGTCTGGATGGCACTGCCCGGCGTCCCTGTTGCCTGATAGCCCACGAACAGCACGTCGTGGCGCGGGTCGTGGAGCATGGCCTTGAGGTAGTTCAGCACCCTGCCGCCGGTACACATGCCACTGGCGGCAATGACAATCGCGGGTTCGCCGCTGCGCGCGAGCCTGCGCACGTTGGCCATGTGCGCCTCATGCTCGTCGATGGCCACCAGCTGATCGAAGGACAGCGGCTCGCGTCCTGCACGCACGCGAGCTTGCGCCTCGGCATCCCAGAACGGTTGCAGCTCACGGTAGAGCTGGGTGAAGCGCCCGGCCAGCGGTGAATCGAGATAGATCGGCAGCGTCTCCCACGCCGCCGCATGTGGGCCAGGCTTGTTGCGCTGGCGATGGAGAATGTCCTCGAACTCGTACAGCAGCTCCTGCGTGCGCCCGATACTGAACGCCGGCACGATGACCGTGCCACCATTGCCCAGCGCCCGCTCCACCACAGCCTGCAGGCGGTCGCGCCGTGTCGCCCGGCTTTCGTGCACGCGGTCGCCGTAAGTGCTTTCCAGCACCACCACATCTGCCCGGTAGGCTGGCTTGGGGGCCGGTAGCAGCGGCGCGTGCGGCGCGCCGAGATCGCCCGAAAACAGCACCCGCAGCGGCGATTCGCCAGCGCGGCGGATTTCGCATTCGACATAGGCCGAACCCAGAATGTGGCCGGCGCGCTGCAGGCGTATGCGGCAGCTGGCCTGCGCGCTGCTGAACACCGTGTGCCAGGTACGCCAGGGCAAGGGCCGGATGCGGGATTCCACCAGCTTGAGATAACGCTCGACCAGCTGGCGGTCGCGGCTGATGCCCAACGCAAACGCATCGGCCAGCACCACCGGCAACAACTTTGCCGAAGGCTCACTGCACAGGATCGGCCCCTTGAAGCCCGCCGCCAGCAGCCACGGAATACGGCCGACGTGGTCGATGTGTACGTGAGTGGCGACCAGGGCCTGGATGCCGTCGACGGCAAACGAAATATCCGGCTGTGCGGAGCCCGCCCCACCGTCAGACGCGGTTTCGGCGCCCTGGAACAATCCACAATCAATCAGCAGGCTGCGCGTATCGTCGATGAACAGCTGATGGCACGACCCGGTTACGCCCCGAAAGGCACCGTGATGAATGATATTTGCATGCATTGCGACATTCTAGGGACGCGCGAGCTGCGCATCAAGATGCCACCGCCATATATCGATCAACGCCCTAGCCGCAAGGCATACAAAACTGTCGTTTAAATCGTTTTTGTTAAAATGTTTGCCACAACAATCCCTTGAATCCGAACACAAAAATCCGCCCCAGCGCAGAAGTGTCGGATTTCTTTACACACGCATTCCGTTTTGCGCCCAGTCATATCAACGGAACGAACGCGCCCCACCTAAGTGACTGTTATCCATGCACTCCATCCGAGGGGCTGCACTCAGGCATGTTTAGTGCTTTAAATTCGTCAGAAACACTAATTTCGAACCTAAACAGCCATAACGAGATAAAAACCAAATCATGACCGTCAAGAAGCTTGTTACCACCCTCGCACTGATCACCTTTGCCCCCCTCTCACTGGCCTCTGTCATCGCCAGCGACAACTTCGATTACGGCGCGGGCGAAGTGGCCGGCCAGAACGGTGGTAGCGGCTGGGCGGGCGCCTGGTCGGCAAACACGTCAGCAACGCAGGTCGTCACCCCCGGCACCGCGCTCAGCGGCGGAAACGCCCTGCAGGTAAGCGGCAACAACAACAACGTCGCCTACCGCCAGCTTGACTCGGCCTTTACCGGCAACAACCTTTACGTGGATTTCTACATCCAGCTCGACTCGGGCACGCTCGCCGCAAACGACTTCCTCGGCCTGTGGCTCGACGTCGCCGGCACGGGCGATCACACCAACCGCCCCAACATCGGCATCAAG
>JALNWS010000334.1 GCA_023230755.1 Azoarcus sp. | reverse complement strand
ATTTCGGCGTCGGAGAGTGTGGCCACACGCACCTTGTTCTTGCCGAATACGGTATCCGGGCCGGGATTGGGCTCGGCGCCAACGACTTCGACCAGTGCTCGCTCCTGCTCGCGCTGGGTGTACTGCTGGGCCGCGAACGAGGTTTCCATCACCACGTCCTGCAGATTGGAAGGCAGCTTCTCGAAGGTCTTGTTGTTCATCGCGGTGTGGTCGGTGCCACAGAAGAACTTCAGATCCACCGCCTGCGACAGCACCGGCGCCATGTTGGCGTAGGCGGCTGCACCCATCCAGGTTTCTGCGCCATCGATCAGGCCCTGCTTGAGGCCGTCGAGCGTCTCTTCCCATGAGATGGGTACGGGGTTGAGGTTCATCAATTGCATGGCGATGCGGCCGAGCTGGGTGCCGGTCACGCGGTTCTTGGTGCCGGCGAGCTGTTCCACGCTGGTGATCAGCGGGGCGTCGGCGAATTTCTTGCCGAGCATGATGCCGCGCAGTTCGCAGTGGCTATACAGGAACTGGATGTTGTGACGCTTGCGCATCGGTTCGCGGAACAGCTTCTCGCTCTTCGGATGGTAGAGGAAGTAGTGCTGTGAAGCGCGTGATGGGAACATGTACGCGAAGTCGAGCACGTTGTAATACGGTGCAGCGCCGGCCGAGTTCTGCGTGCTGGCAGAGAACAGGTCGATGATGCCCTGCTGGGTTTTCTTGACGCAGTCGAGCTGGTTGCAGATTGCATTGCTGCCGATGAACTCCACCTTCAGGGCGCCGTTGCTGCGCTTCTCCAGTTCGCGCGCAAACCAGATCTGCCCCGATTCCTGGATCTTCAGGTTTTCTTCGTTGAACCCGGCGGCACCAAATTTGAGCGTCATCAGGGGGGTGCTGCTGTTGCGCACGTCGGCCGTATTCGATGCGGCCCTGGCCAAACCACTGAGCGTGAGTGGGCCTGCGATGCCGGTGGCGGCGATAACGGTGGACGTCAATCCATAGCGGCCGGCAATACGGAAGAATCCGCGGCGATCAATTGGTGTGTCGTGTGCCATTTGAGTGTCTCCTCTATGTGGCGGGGTGGGTGTGAGTACCCTCGAAGTACCTGGCGTGTAGTGTTCCTGGATCAGCGCGACTGCGGCCATGCAGATTTCAATGGGCGCAGGAAAAGCAGTGGCCCTCGATCAGCCTGCTGCACACGTCCGTGTTTGCAGCAGGCGGTTTTGTACAGGTTTTTTTTCGTTCCGGGGCAGATGGAGCAGGACGCGCTGGCAGCGATGGTCGAGCTGCTGGCGCGCAGCGGGCCCGGCATCAGCGGCAAGACGGCCCTCGAGCGGCGCCACTATCCTTAGTAGCCACCGCTCCAAGATCATTGGCGAGGTTCCGCTGCCCCGCGCCTTACAGGGAGGCGTGGAGCATGTGCCGGTAGTCGTCTGGTGATGCGATTCGGGGGTTCAACTTGTGACAATGATCGGCCATGGCGCCGTCGATCACGCGGTCGAAGCAGGCGGCCTCGACACCCATCGCCGCGAGCCCGGACGGCAGACCGAGTTGCCGGTTCATTGCCTTGATGGTTTCGCCAAGCGCATGCGCGGCGTGCTCGGCGGACTGCATCTGTCCCAGCCCCATGGCTGCCGCCATGCGTTCCATACGGCGTTCCCGCACCACAGAATCAGCCTGGGCGTTGAACTGGATCACGGCAGGAAGAAACATCGCGTTGAGCGTACCGTGGTGCAGTCCGGGGTTTACGCCACCAAGACTGTGGCTGAGCGAATGAACACAGCCCAGACCTTTCTGAAACGCCAGCCCGCCCTGCATCGACGCGCTCATCATCTGCAGCCGTGCCTCGACGTTTCCACCTTCAAGGGTCGCGGTCGCGATGTTTGCCCAGCCTCGCTCCAGCCCATCCAGTGCGATGCCGTCGGCCGGCGGATTGAATGCCGGCGCCATGAACGCTTCCATGCAATGCGCGATGGCATCCATCCCGGTGGCCGCGGTCAGCGACGATGGCAGGCCCAGGGTGAGGTCGGGATCCAGAATCGCCAGCCTGGGCAGCAGGTGCCACGAGTGAAAGCCCAGTTTGCGACCGTCCTCGACGATCACGATCGCGCCACGTGCCACCTCGCTGCCGGTGCCCGCCGTGGTGGGCACGGCAATGAGCGGCCACACGTGCTCCGTTATCAGGGGCGAACCGCCTTCGATGGTGGCGTATCGCGCCAGGGGGCCTGCGTGCGTTGCCGCGATGGCGACGCCCTTGGCGCAGTCGATCGACGAACCGCCGCCCAGCGCAATCAGACCGTCACACCGGTGTTCTCTCGCCACCATCAGCGCCTCGCGGACGGCGGTTTCCGTCGGGTTGGACGGTGTGCCGTCGTACACGGCCACATGCTCGATACCGCTGAGCTCCTTGAGTGCGCGGTCGACCAGCCCCGCGGCGCGAACGCCTGCATCGGTGACGAGCAGCGGGCGCCGCATGCCGATGCTTGCACACCCGGGCGCAAGGTGCCGTAGCGCGCCGGCTTCAAGCTCGATTGTGTTGAGATACCGAATCTGTGCCATTTTCATTGTCTCCGAAACACATGGGGTAAAGCGTCAGGCTGTGTGGCTCTGCAGGCCGACATCGAGGCTGAGCAGTGAAATGATGCAAACAAGCGGCGAGGCTTGGGGCGAGCGCAGTTGTCATCCCCCTTTGTGCGGCCGGGGGGGATGAGGTCGTCCAGCTTGTGAATCGCCAGATGGTGGCAGTGAACGTTTCCAACTGCCGAGATTCGCAGATTGCCCTGTGCCCTGCTGGTGCGCGTCCGCTCGCCTTTCGCCGACACGTGCATTGTGGGATTCTGAGAATGAAAACAAAAGCTAGTCTTTGTTTTCCTTAGATAAAGGATCGCTTTATTGTCGTGCGATGCCCT
>JALNWS010000333.1 GCA_023230755.1 Azoarcus sp. | reverse complement strand
GCGAAGAAGCGTGAGAGGTCGCGCAGTTCGTATTGCTGGCGCGGGCTGAGTGCGGCATGGATCGAACGCGCCGCGGCCACCGTGGCGGGTCTCGGTGGCTGCGACGTGGTGCTGCGGATTGCCACCAGGAAAGGCACCAGAAAGGTACGGCGAATGCGTGCGGCGGCGCCAAACACGGCGGCGGCTGCACGCAACTCGTCGAGACTGAAGGCGGCCCTCAGCGAGTTGTAGTAATCCTCGGTAAACAGCTGTGGCTGGCGCGCGGCGTTCTCGGTGGCAAAGAAGGCCTGTGAGCCCTGCCGCCGTAAACGGCCGAAATCCACCAGGTAGATGCCGCCACCCGGTCTCAGGACGCGCTGCGCTTCGCGCAATGTCTTCGATAGCGCGTCAAGGTCGCCAAGATGGTGCAGCGACATGGTGGAGATCACTGCGTCTACCGAGTCATCCTCGAAGGCGTCGAGCGCGGTCATGTCGCCGGCGCACAGGCGGGTATTGGTGATGCCGTTGCGGACCAGCGTTTCGTGCCCGAGCTGGAGCATGGCGTCGGCCGCATCGAGACCGATGAAGCGGGCGTCGGGGTTCAGCCGGGCGAGGACGGTGAGCTGGTTTGCCGGCCCGCAGCCGAGATCGAGCACGGTGGCGCCGGGGGGAATGACCGCGCTGGCCTGGATCGCATGGTAGAGATAGGTGTGGGCCAGTATGCCGTCTTTCCGTCCCGCCCGCATGAAGGCTTCGGCACTGGCCGGATCGTCCATCACCAGTTCGGGTTCGGCAACGCGAGGCTGACGCTGACGGGACAGGAAATCGAGCGCCAGATTGAGCAGCAGCGCCGGACTAGGCATCGGCGACAGCCGGGTGCTTGGTCAGGCTCAGCCAGTGACGGCTGACGTCGAGCAGGCGGTTTGCGAAGCCCCATTCATTGTCGAACCACACCAGCAGGTTAACCATGCGTGGGCCGCAGGCACGGGTCTGACTGCCATCAACGATGGCCGAGTGCGCATCGTGGTTGAAGTCGATCGAGGCGTGGGTCTCGTCAGACCAGGCGATCAGCCCCGCGAACGGGCCGGCCGCCGCCTGCTGCAGCAAGTCGTTGATATGCCCGGCAGACGCATCCCGTTCGAGGGTGAGCACCATGTCGATGGCCGAAACATTGTGGGTCGGCACCCTGATGGCCTTGGCATGCACACGGCCGGTCAGGGCCGGAAGCAGGCGTTCCACGCCTCGTGCCAGCCCCGTGGAGACCGGAATGATCGACTGCATCGCCGAGCGCGTGCGCCGGAGGTCGGTGTCGTGATAGCCGTCGATCAGCGGCTGGTCGTTCATCGCCGAATGCAGGGTGGTGAGCAGCACCTGCTCCAGCCCGAGTTCGCGATGCAGCAGATCGAGGACGGGTACCACTGCGTTGGTGGTGCACGATGCGTTCGACACCAGGCGTTCGGCACCGGTGAGTGTTTCATTGTTGATGCCGTGCACGATCGTGGCGTCCACATCTGCGGCGCTGTTGCCAGGATGCGACAGCAGTACCCGCGGGCAACCGGCATCGACAAAGCGCTGCAGTTCTGCGCGCTCGCTGTACTGCCCCGAACACTCGACGACCAGATCAAGCTCGAGCCCCGCCCAGTCCACGCCTTCCGGTGTGGTGGCGTGGGTTACCGCGATCATCTGATCGCCGATCAGCAAGGCGTCGTCGTCGGCGACGACCCGGCCCGGAAAGCGGCCATGGGTGGAGTCGAAGCGGGTGAGGTAGGCGATACTGGCCAGATCGGCTGGCTCGTTGATGGCAACGATCCTGAAGCGGTCGCTGATCGAAGATTCGTGAAGGGCGCGCAGAAAGCAGCGGCCGATGCGACTATAGCCATTGATCGCGATGCGAAACGGGTTGGAGCGGGATGACGCCACGTTCGAGCCTGCCATGATGGGATGCGGGACAAGGGCAGGATTCTACAACCGATGCGGTGCCCGCCCCAGTTTACGGTGCGGGGAGCGCCATGGCACTGCAGGGTTTCGAGGTCTGACAGGGGTGTTCAGGCGGTATGCGCTGCGACCTGATCGACAGCCGTGGTCAGCAACGAGTGCAGTTCAACCACGGTGCCCACAACGATCAGGCTGGGGGTCTGCAGCTTCGCCGCGCGGACTTCGAAGGGAAGCGACATCAGGGTGCTGATGACGACGCGTTGTTGCGGCGTCGTCGCTGCATGCACGACAGCCGCTGGCGTATTACGCCACAGGCCGTGCGTCACCAGTTCGCGGCAGATGATGTCGAGTGCCCCCAGGCCCATGTAGATGACAATTGTCTGGTGGGGACGGGCCAGCGCGTCCCAGTCGAGGTCGACGCCGCCTTCCTTGAGGTGGCCGGTGGCAAATACCACGGTCTGCGCGTGATCGCGGTGCGTCAGCGGAATGCCCGTGCTCGCCGCCATGCCTGCGGCAGCGGTGACGCCTGGCACCACCTCGCAGGCGATGCCGCAGGCAAGCAGCGCCTGCATCTCCTCCCCGCCGCGCCCGAAGATGAACGGGTCGCCGCCCTTGAGGCGCACCACCCTGAGCCCTTGGCGGGCAAGGTCGACCAGCAGCAGGTTGATCTCGCCCTGAGGCAGTGCATGTCGGCCGGCTTTCTTGCCTGCATAGATACGCCGCGCATCGGGGCGTGCCATGTCCAGGATGCCTTCTCCCACGAGTTGGTCATAGACGATGACATCAGCTTCGGCAATGCGCCGGGCAGCCTTCAGGGTCAGTAGATCGGGGTCGCCCGGACCTGCTCCCACCAAGGCGACCGAGCCGGTTTCGGGCCCGTTGAGTTCGGGCCGGTGCGGTGTATCCAGCGCTGAAAAGGCGCCTTCAGATACTCGATTGAGCTGGATGAGCGAGGACGCAGGGCGAAGCAGAGTGCTTTGTGT
>JALNWS010000332.1 GCA_023230755.1 Azoarcus sp. | reverse complement strand
GCCGGCGCTGGCGCCCTGCAACTCGTCCAGCTTCCAGGATGATTCCGTGGCTGGCCGGCGCACCGGCATTTCCGCCGCTTGAATCCGCGCTCGTCGAACCGAACGGCCTGCTCGCGGTGGGCGGTGCGCTCACACCCGACTGGCTGCTGGCCGCATACCACCGCGGCATCTTCCCCTGGTTCAGTGGCGGCGAGCCCATTCTGTGGTGGAGTCCCGACCCGCGTCTGATTCTGCGTCCCGCGGACATCCGTATTCGGCGCTCGTTGCTCAAGGTATTGCGCCAGCGACGGTTCGAAGTCCGGCTCGACACGGCCTTCGCCGCCGTGATGACGGAATGTGCAGCGCCCCGGGAACCTGATGGTGGAACCTGGATCACACCCGATATCCAGACTGCCTATCATCGCATGCATGAACTCGGATATGCCCACAGCGTGGAATGCTGGCGCGATGGCGAACTCGTGGGCGGGCTCTACGGCATGGCGGTCGGGCGAGCCTTTTTTGGCGAGTCGATGTTCTCGCGCGAGACAGACGCTTCGAAGGTCGCCCTTGCACACCTCGCCCGCCTGCTTGAACAGCATGATTTCGCCGTGATAGATTGCCAGATGACAACCCCTCACCTGCTTTCCATGGGTGCGCGTGAGATTCGCCGCAGCGAGTTTGCCGCAGGGCTGAAACAATGGACGCATGAAGGCGGGCCACCGGGACGATGGACAACAGACCAGCTCCAGCGGATCGACTGGAACCATAACGCTGCAGCGGGAGCAACAGGCGCACACCTATGCAACAGGACTACCCCTACGCCCTGATCCAGTTTTACGCGACGGCGCCCTACGCCTGCTCCTATCTTCCCGACCGTATCGCTCGTTCACAGGTAGCAACTCCAGGCCACCTGATCGATCCTCAGATCTACAGCGACCTCGTGCGCAGGGGGTTTCGTCGCAGCGGGCTGTTCACCTACCGCCCGCACTGCGATCACTGCCAGTCCTGCGTTCCCGTGCGCATCCCGGTCAACCGCTTCACCCCCGATCGCAGCCAGCGCCGCGCCTGGTCCCGTCACGCCGAGCTCGAAACCAATGAGTGCGGCCTGGAGTACTCCGAAGAGCACTACCGGCTCTATCAGCGCTACCAGGCATCCCGCCACGCGGGTGGTGGCATGGACCTCGACAATCGCGAGCAATACACGCATTTTCTGCTGCAAAGTCACGTAGACACCCGGATCATCGAATTCCGCGACGAGGGCAAGCTATGCATGGTCAGCGTCATCGACCGCCTGAGCGACGGCTTGTCCAGCGTCTACACCTTTTACGATCCCGACGCGAAACGCTGCGCATTCGGCACCTACGGCATCCTGTGGCAAATTGAAGTCTGCCGCCGCCTGCGTCTACCGTACCTGTATCTGGGCTACTGGATTGCGGAGAGCCGGAAAATGGCCTACAAGGCGCGTTTCAGCCCCATGGAAGCCTATCGGCACGGAGAATGGGGGCTGCTCGACGTCGAGCGCGAAGGTCCCGGCTGAAACATTGCGGACAGCCACATCGCTTCGCACCGGCCGAATCGTTACAATCCGGCCCCATGCTCTACAACATCGCCCGCCCTCTCCTGTTTTCGCTCGACGCGGAAACCGCACACGAGTTCACCCTCGCCTCACTGCATCTCGCCGGTCGCGTCCTGCCGGCGGCCAAGCCGACGGTCGCCGAGCCGGTTGAAGTGATGGGTCTGAGTTTCCCCAACCGTATCGGGCTCGCTGCCGGCCTGGACAAGAACGGCGAGGCCATCGACGGGCTTGCGCTGATAGGCTTCGGCTTCATTGAGATCGGGACCATCACACCTCGACCGCAGCCTGGCAACCCACGTCCGCGGATGTTCCGTCTGCCCGAAGTGCGCGGCATCATCAACCGCATGGGTTTCAACAATCATGGCGTCGACACCCTGGTTGCCAACGTCCAGCACGCCAAGTTCAAAGGCATTCTTGGCATCAACATCGGCAAGAATTTCGACACCCCGATCGAGAATGCAGCTGACGATTACCTGATCTGCCTCGACAAGGTCTATGCGCACGCGAGCTACGTCACCGTTAACATTTCTTCGCCGAACACCAAGAACCTGCGTCAACTCCAGGGCGAATCCGAACTCGACGATCTGCTCGGCAAGCTCAAGGCGGCGCAGACCCGCCTGGCCGACACGCACGGTCGTTACGTGCCCCTGACGCTTAAAATTGCGCCCGACCTTGAGCCGGAACAAGTCATCAACATCGCCGATGCACTGCGCCGCCACCGGATCGACGGCGTGATTGCCACCAACACCACGATCTCCCGCGACAAGGTGCAGGGCATACGCTATGGCGAACAGCAAGGGGGTTTGTCGGGCGCCCCGGTATTTGAAGCGTCAACGGCCGTCGTGCGCCAGCTGGCACAGGCACTCGGCGGCGAATTGCCGATCATCGCCGCCGGCGGCGTACTCGATGGTCGTGGCGCGAAGGCAAAGATAGACGCGGGGGCAAGCCTGGTGCAGTTGTACAGCGGACTGGTCTATCGCGGCCCTGCACTCGTTCGCGAATGCGTGCGGGCGACATCCTGATGCGCTTACGCACTTAAATGCATAAAGCTATAACGCGTCCGGGCTTGAGTGGCCCGATGCTCGAGGGGATAATCGACGGGTTATTCCCGGCGATCGGATCATGAGCAGTTATATTTTCGTTGTCATCGGCGCCGTTCTGGTCAACAACGTGGTTTTCGTCCGCATTCTCGGTCTGTGCCCCTTCATGGGCGTATCCAAGAAGCTCGAAACCGCAGTTGGCATGGGTGCGGCCACCACCTTCGTCCTGACCCTTGGCTCCGGGACCAGCTACCTGATCGATCACTACCTGCTGGTGCCGAACGATCTCGCCTATCTGCGTACCCTGTC
>JALNWS010000331.1 GCA_023230755.1 Azoarcus sp. | reverse complement strand
CCACCGGGGCTGGCGGGACTGATGCTCGCTGGGCTGCTGGCGGCGATCATGTCGAGTGTCGACTCGGCACTCAACTCGGCCTCGACCCTGGTGATCTGCGACTTCGTGCAACCGCGCCGCCCCAAACTGGACACCAAGGCGCTGGCGCGTCTGGGCCGCTACACGACCTTGGGCCTGATGCTCATCGCCGCACTGTGGGCGCCGGCCATCGACCACTTCCCCGGTCTGTTCGCCTATCTTCAACAGGCCTTCGCCTACGTCACCCCGCCGCTGGTCGCGGTCTTCGCACTTGGCATGCTGTCTACCCGGCTTTCGGCCGATGCCGCACTGGCCGGCCTGCTCAGCGGTCACGGGGTGAGCGCGGTGTGGTTCCTTGCCACCCAGCTGGGCTGGGTGAACGTGCATTTCACCATCGTCGCCTTTGTTCTGCTCGTCGTCACCCTTGCGGCCTGCGCACTGTGGCAGTTCCTGCTGGGCGGCACGGTGACGGCCGAACAGCGCGCGTCAGTAGACGCATCGCGCGTCGAACCTGCACCGCGCCTGGTGCGCAACGGCGCCGTCGTACTGACGGTCATGACCGCGCTCCTGGTCGTTGCGTTCTGGTAATCACCGCATCGGCGACCAGCGGAGTGCAAAGGGCGGGCGTCAGACCGCGAGATCGACCTGACTCACCGTCCCTGCACTGCCGTCCTCACGCACATAGATGCTGCTCGCACGCATCATCCCCAGGGTCTCATTGGCTGCGCTGTTGATACTGAACGGGGTATCCACCCGCCCGAGATAGAAGGCGCCGACGCCCGCGTCGTTCAGCGACTGCACCCGCCCCTTGCCGTCGGCATCCGGCTGCCACACGCGCAGCTGCGACCATGCCGCATCCGCCTCATCGATCCAGCCATTGCCGTCGTCGTCCAGCGCGGCGAGTTCGGCGAAACCATCACCGCTTGCCGGACCGAACAGCTCGCGCCCGTCATCGATGCGGCCATTGTCGTTGCGGTCGAAGGCGAGGAAGCCGCTGCCGCCGATCATCGGCAGTTCCTCCTTGGTGCCGTCGCCGTTCAGATCAAACTCAAAATGCGCATCGGACAGCGCCGCAGCCGCACCGCCAAAATCGAGCACGAGCGGATCCTTCACCCGCGTGTCGCCAGCGCGCATACTGACCGACGCCGACTCGGTGTAGCTGCGCGACAGGGTGAAGCCAAGCTCGAAACGGATTTGCTGACCATCCGCGGTGCGCACCACGCCGGCGGCGCTGAAGGACGTGCGCTCGGACTCCGAATAGGTCGCGCTGGCCTCGTACTCCATGCCGAAACCGAGTCGTCGGGTGCCGGAAGCCTCATTCGCGTCTGACCCCGCATCCGATATGTTCGCCTGCTCCGCCGCCTGCAAGTCGCGCATGCTGAAGCGCCGCACCGGCTCTCCGGTCAGGAATTCGATCATGCGAACCAGCACCGACAGCCGTGGATCATCGTCGATTGTCTCGTCCAGCTGCGTCTCGGCCGCAGACTGCGACTGCCGGGCGGAAGCCTCGGCTTGCTGCGCCATGCGCGCGGCGTCGGAGATCTGCACCCTCGCACGCCCCGCGCCCGAGGTGTCGACGCCGTCGCGCCACACGTCGAGACGCTCGTTCATCTCGAAGGACTGGGTGAACTGCCTGGAGGATTGCAGTTCGATACTGGAGGCAGCGATCTTCATGGCAGGCACCTCGAAAACACAACACGACATGCCATTAACGGCCACGTGCACGATTTCTTGAGTCCACGCTTTGGCCCGCGAATCAGACAGCCGGCGCCCGCGTGTGCGATGATTCATTCGACATGTAGTCAGCCCACGGATCATGAATCGCACATTTCCCCTGCACGTTCATATCTCGACCTTGTTCATCGTCCTGATCACCCTGCTCGGCACCTTGATCGGCGGGCTGGGCTACCGTTTCAGCCACGACATGCTGGAAACGGTGGCGAGTGATCTGTCCCAACGCATCAACAGGGAGACGCTGGGCGCGCTCGAAGGCCTCTTTGCCCCCGCCCGGATGGCCGTTGGCCTGCTGGCGCACGAGCCCCAGGTCAGTGCGGCAACATTCGATGCCCGGCTCGCCGGCGCCGACCTCATGCGCACCGCATTGCTGCACTCGAAGGCCTTGTCATCGCTGTATGTCGGCTACCCGAATGGCGATTTTCTGTTCATGCGCCGGATTCTGAGCGCGGCGGAGCGCGAGAGCCTCGACGCACCTGCGGACACCGCATTCGTCATCCAGGCCATCGACCGCAGCACCTCGCCGCGGGGCGAATACCGCTTCCTCGACGCCGACCTGCGCCCGTTGCGAATCGACAATCGTCCCGACTACGCGGCACAGTACGACCCCAGAGCGCGCGGCTGGTATCGCGACGCCCTCACGCGCGGCGGCGCAATACAGACAGCCCCCTATGTTTTCTTCTCCAACCACAAGGTGGGGACGACGCTGGCCACGCCGGCCCAGCTTGTTGCGGGTACCGTGATCGGGGCTGACATCGAGCTGACGACGCTCAGCGCAAGCCTGGCGGCGCAAAAGGTCACGCCAGGGTCCGAACTGGCATTGCTCGACGACCGCGGCTTCGTCGTCGCCTACAGTGGCGATACCCACCTGAGCGCCGCCTCGTCCGCCGACGACAGCCGGCCGCGCTTGATCGCGATTCGCGATTTCAGCGTGCCGGTGCTGGCGAGCATTGCCGACGCCCTGCCCCTGGCCCATGACGCCCCTTCGCTTGCCCAGCGCCAGCTTGTGGGCGACGACGCCTGGCGTATCGGGGTCCACAAGCTCGACACCAACGGTGCCGTGCTGTATCTCGTGACTGCAGTACCCGAGCGCGAACTGCTGGCCTCGGCCTTCCTGATTCGCAACACCTCCGGCTGGATTACCGCGCTCGTCGTGCTGCTGTCGAT
>JALNWS010000330.1 GCA_023230755.1 Azoarcus sp. | reverse complement strand
TGGCGTTGCCACACCCGAGAACTGGTGCCCGGGCAAGCCTGTGATCGTGCCGCCGCCGAAGACTGCAGCCGATGCAAACAAGCGCGCCTCCGAAGGTTACGACACCGTCGACTGGTACTACTCCACCAAATCGCTGTAAGCCTGACCATCCGTCCTGAAGGCGCTCATGACACAGCGCCTTCAGGACAACCTGTATCAATGCCAACTCAAGCAGCTGCAGATCGCGCCGACGATGCGGAAGCCCGTTGTCTGGGAACGAGTCCATCGTTTCAGCTATCCACCGGGGGCCAGTTCCCTCCAGTCGCCTTGAACGGAGTCCTTGTGCACACTCACCGAAAGATTCTCTACTGGCTCGCATTCTCAGATGGGCTCGCTTTGCTGGCACTGGTTTTCGTCGCAGTGCCAGTCAAGTACGTCCTTGATCTGCCGATTGGGGTCAGGCTTCTGGGACCATTGCATGGCGCATTGTTTCTGTCGCTGGCGGCAACCACCTTAAGTGCGCTCGGACGCGGCATCCTCCGGCCAGGCCTCGCTGCTCTCCTGCTTGGGGGGGCTCTTCTGCCACTGGGCGCATTTTTTGCCGACCACCAGTTGCGTCAGGCCTACCCCGAGCTTCGCCACTGATTTCGTCCCCAACGACCGAAAGGAGCCAATCCATGAAGAATGTCACCGTTGCACTCACCATCGCCCTTGCATCAAGCGCGGCCATGGCCGACAAGCAAGCGGTTACCGTGGTCCTCAATTCCGAGAGCACGATGACCCAAGGCATGGCGATGGTGCTCGCCAATCAGATGCAGGCGCAGGGCGCCCAGGTCGATATCCTGCTGTGCGATCATGCTGGCGAGCTGGCGCTGAAGGGCGCAAGCGGCGAAGCGATGAAGCCCAACAACCTGAGTCCTGCACAGTTGCTGGACGGTGCGTTGAAAAAAGGGGCTACGGCTTCAGTCTGCGCACTCTATCTGCCAAACAGCGGCAAGAAAGCTGAAGATCTGAAGGACGGCATCAGGCCGGCCCAACCGGCCGAGATGGGCGCTGCGCTGCTGGAACCGAACCGAAAAGTCATCGGTTTCTGAACGTTCATGCACGAATGATTACAGTAGAGTAACCATGTCAGCCCACGCAATGATCTCTCACCTGCTCGTATTCTTGCTTTCAGCTTCCGCAGCCAGCACCGCCCTGGCTCAGGAAGGAACGCTGAACGTCAGCCTCACCGGCATTCAGCACGAACGTGGGAGCATCCGCGTGGGGCTGTATTCCGACACCAAGACCTTCCGCAAGGAAGCCCAGGCCGTCGCCGTGCAGCAGGTCGCGGCTGCTCCCGGTACTGTCCAGGTCAGCTTCGCGTCGTTGCCTGCGGGCCGCTACGCAATCATGGCTTACCACGATGAGGATGGTAACGGCGAACTGAACCGGCGCTTCGGCATGTTCCCCACCGAGGGATATGGCCTTTCAAACAATCCCACGGTAATGGGGCCGCCCGCTTTCGAGGACAGTGCATTCGAGGTGAGCGATGGACCGACCGTGATCAGCATCGACATTCGTTACTGACTGCGTGCTGTAAAACGCGCCGGGTGCCGACCTGTCACGATTGCTGAGGGAAGCGCATCCAGATGGTCAGCCATTTACTGCAACGCCGAACAGATAGCCAATGCCAAAGGTGACGGCCGCCGCGGACATCCCGATCAGGAGTTGCCGCCCGCCAGAAAATATCGCGTTGCGTCCGGTAAAGATGGCGATGGCCGCGCCCAGCGCGAAGAGTCCGACGGCCGAGGAGATGATGCTGGCGCCAATCACGTCCTGCGGGTTGACCAGGAACATGGGCAGGGCGGGCACCAGCGCACCGATGAGAAACACCAGAAACGAAGAAACGGCGGCGCCCATCGCTGAGCCACCCAGATCGTCAGGATTGATGCCCAGTTCCTCCCGAACCAGCGTATCCAGTGCGGAATCCTTGTCAGCGATCACCTTTTCCGACATCTGCCGCGCTTCGACGGCAGAGAATCCTTTGGCCTGATAGATCAGGGCCAGTTCTTCCTGCTCTTCATAGGGGACCTGAGCCAGCTCGTCAGCTTCGGCGGCAATCTGCTTTTCCTGCAGTTCACGGGCACTCTGTACCGAAATCCATTCACCCATCGCCATGGAGCAGGCGCCGGCCAAGGTGCCGGCGACGGCGGTTGTCAGCAACGTACTGCTGGTCGCGGCGGTGCCAGCCACGCCCATCACCAAGCAGAATGTGGAAACAAGTCCGTCATTGGCCCCCAGGACCATGGCACGCAGGTTGTTGGCACTGCCCGCACCATGACGGCCTTCCAGACGGGAGTATTCAGAACCGTTCCAGGAATGACGCTTGCCGGACGCAAGGACAGCAAGCAGGCGGGCGTGAGAGCGCTCCTGGCCCCTCATTCCCGTACCGCTGGCTTCGTTCTGGCTGTCGTATACATCCTGATTACGCAGTTCTTCTCTGGCAACCATTGGCAAAATGCTTCGCGCACTGAACCAATGGCTCGCGCGTATCAGGAAGCGGGTGCGCCAGCCGGGGCGGGCAGGTGGCGGCTTGCCGCCGGCCCGTTCAATGCGTTGCCGCCAGAACTCGGCATGACCTTCTTCAACCCGGGCCAAACGGCGGTACAGTTCTGCGGTTTCGGCTTGTGCTTCATCGTCTGCCATGGCCCGGTACAGGGCGGCACCATCAATTTCATTTCTGAAATTGACGGCATAACGGGCAAGATCGGATTTGTCGGGCATTCAGCAAGTCGCTAATGGGTAAATGGACGGAATCGGATTCTGCAAAAGGACCAAAGGGGTCAGAGTCGTTTGGTTCGAGCGATCAAACGACTCTGACCCCTTTGGTTTACGATGCATAGACCTCGATGTACCACTTTGGCTGCATCTCCGTGAAATCGTGGCGCACATTGGAAGGCAGG
>JALNWS010000329.1 GCA_023230755.1 Azoarcus sp. | reverse complement strand
CTGCTCGCAGACCGAATGAGCCTGTCGGTGGCGGCACCTGGCGATTTGGTGGTGATCTATCAATCCGGTGCGTATGGAGCCAGTGCAAGCCCGCAGGGGTTTCTGGGGCATCCGGGGGCGGTTGCCGCGTTAATTTGAGTCCAACAACGGATATATATCGCGCTTGAACAGACTGTTGCTACTCACAAAAAGTTGAAAGGCAATGAGACCGGGGGCAAGTCACGCAGCAAAGGCATTGAGATCGGTACCCGCCTCGCAAGTGTTTCAGATGCACATTCAGCCACCTGCAGACACGAAGCTTTCGCGGGCGATCTGCCCCTGCATACCCGCATTATTTCCCGGCGTCTCGCCATTTTCCAATACGTTTAAGCTTGTCCCGTAAGCCCGGCAGCGGAAACCCCTGTGCATAGGCGAGATGCGCGCTCTTTAGCGCTTCGTCGTACTCACGCAGATCGAAATAGGCAAGCCCGAGGTTGTAATGCACATTCGGATTGTTCGAGTCCAGTTCGCGCGCCTGCTCCAGCTTCGAAACTGCTTCCGCCGCCTTACCAATCTGAATCAGATACAAGCCATTTATCACCTTGACCATGGCATCGTCCGGGCTGAAGCGCTCGGCACGGTCAAATCTGCATGCAATTGAAATCGCAGCGCCGTCTGGCCGGCCCTTACCCTCTCGCAATGCAAGCTTCATCATCGACATCAACGCACGATGATGGTTGGGAAAATCATTCAAGGTATATTCGAGGTCGCCCACCGGTCTGGACGAAGTATGACCGCCCCTAAGAGCCTCCACCCTGGGGGTGAAGTGGTAATCCTCTACCAGCTTGCGTGTCTTCGCAGTCGCTGTGCGGTAATCAAATGGTCCGTATGCGTTCTGGAATGGATTGCCACAAACCGCATCGCCCCCCTGAGCTGATACCGCGACCGACATCGAAACAAGAAAAATCGCAACGCAGCCACGCACAAACGGGGGAACGTTAAACATGATGGGCCTCCTGGTCTGACTTACGGGATTGAGGCGTTGCCGAAATCCGGCCCACCCATTCTGCGGTTTTTGTCTCGACCTCACCACGCCAGACTGCACTTGAGAATGTGTGATCAGCTCCGGCTATCCGTTGGGGCTCACGTGCCGCGACCAGGCCTTCCCAAGCGCCATCCCTCACAACCTGTTCAAATTCGCGCGCGACATAATCACGTTCGCTGAGAAATACAACAAAAGGCTTATCTGCACGATGCAATGCCACCGCCATTTTCCCAGGCAAATCGAGATTGTCGCGACTTTCACCAGAAACATTGCGCCCCCGTGCTCGAGCGACAGCGCCGTTCAGTCCACCGAGCGACCCTCGGACTGACACGCCTCCTGACAGCAACTTCGCCCAAAAGCTTCGAGACAACAGCCTACGCAGATAATAGTGCCGCAGCATTGTCTTTGCTTCACCAGTGTCGGTTTTCACCCATGGATTAAGCAGCACCATCCCTGCAACGCGATCATCCGTCGGTGCAAAAGAGCACGCAGCACTCGCACCATCGCACAACCCCCATAGCACCACCCTTCTGACTCCCGGCATCCGGTCCAGAAAAGCGTTCAGTGCGGCACGAAGGTCACTATTCACATCATCGAAGGACCTCGCCTCACCCATCGAATCGCCCATACCCCTGTAATCGAAGCGCATACAGGGAAAACCGGCCTTCGCAAGTCCCCGAGCGAGCAAGACAAATTGCCGATGACTCCCAACACGGTACTGCGGCCCGCCCACGATCACCAAGACGCCGAGATCCGATCCGGTAGCCTCTGGAGCCGTAATGACCCCCACCAGCTCATCACCTTCACAGTCGAAGAGAACCGCTGTTTCGTGCATTGTCATCGCACAAGACTCTCCAGTTCCGCAATGGAGCGCTCAATAAGGAGCGGTGCAGTCTCAATCTCCTGCGTCTGCCAGAATCCGGGACCAGCCACCACCGCAGCAGTCGCCTTGATACCAGCGTCAGTCCATTTGGCGACGAGATTTGCCACAGCTGCCGATGGCTCGGTCCGGTCGGCACTGCCAAGCTCCAGCATTGCCACTGCCGCAGGGTATTCTGCCGGCAGTCGCAAGCTTGCTGCATCCATACCAGCGGCCAAAGCGGCGGACAACCCGTAGCCTGCAATCTCTACGTCTTGCCCTTGCTGCAACTTCGCTCGAATCGATGCCATGGCCTGCCTCGCATCGGTTTCGGCAAGCATCTCATTTGCTGCCTTGAGGCGCAGAAACTGGGTCAACTGCAGCTTGCCGCTCGCGACCGGTTGCCACATCAACAATGGCGGATGCTCGGTGCCTTGGTTCAGCCAGTCGGCAGCCAGGAGACTACCGCCACGCAAGGTCCAGAGCACCGCGGGCAAAGACAGGGAAGAATGGCGTTTTGCGTCCTCGAGAAGCCAACGCCACCCCAACTCCAGATCCTGTATCCAATCCTGCCAACAGGCATCGGAAAAGTCCCCCGCACTATCGCCGCAGCCGAAGCAGTCGACCTGCAGGACAGTCCACCCTTGACCGGCAAATGCTCTGGCTGCGAGAGCGACCATTCGGCGCGATTTATTGAGTTCTTCCGCAAATGGATGGACAAAGAGTATCGCGCCCTTGGGCGCCGTCGTGGGCCGGGTCAAGAGGCAAAACCGTGCCCCTCGCGGCGCGTCGAGAAAAAAAGCTTCGCGGACCAACGCTGACGCGCTCAGGCCAGCTTACCTTCGACAAACTCAACCAGCGAACCTACGGTCGCAAACGACGAGCCATCGATCTCGTCATCCTCGACGACAAAACCGAAACGCTCTTCCATCATATTGATCAGTCCGACGACTGCCATCGAATCCAGCTCAGGTAAGGCGCCAAGGAGCGGTGTATCCAGACCGAAACTGCTAGCACGGCCGCCAAGACTCAGCACCTCATCAATGATCG
>JALNWS010000328.1 GCA_023230755.1 Azoarcus sp. | reverse complement strand
GTCCTTGATGCGGCCGACGATGTTGCAGAAACCCTCGTCGTCGATCACCGCCAGGTCGCCGGTGTGCATCCAGCCGGCAGCATCGATCGCCTCGCGGGTCATGGCCTCGTCGTCCCAGTAGCCGAGCATCACCGAATAGCCGCGGGTGCACAGCTCGCCCCGGGTGCCGCGCGGCACGATGCGGCCTTCGGCATCGACGATCTTGACTTCCAGATGCGGCTGGATGCGGCCGACGGTGGACACGCGGCGGTCGATGGGGTCGTCGGTGCCGCTCTGGAAGCTGACCGGCGAGGTCTCGGTCATGCCGTAGGCGATCGTCACCTCGGCCATGTTCATCTTGCCGATGACGCGCTTCATGACCTCGATCGGGCAGGGGCTGCCGGCCATGATGCCGGTGCGCAGGCTGGAGAGGTCGAATTCGGCGAAGCGCGGATGATCGAGCGCAGCGATGAACATCGTCGGCACGCCGTACAGGCCGGTGCATTTCTCTTCGGTGACAGCTTCCAGCACCGCCAGCGGCTCGAAGGCTTCGGCCGGATATACCATCGTGGCGCCATGCGTCAGGCAGCCGAGGTTGCCCATGACCATGCCGAAGCAGTGGTACAGCGGCACCGGGATGCAGACGCGGTCGCCCGGCACGAGCTTGATCGCCTCGCCGACGAAGAAGCCGTTGTTGAGGATGTTGTGGTGCGACAGCGTCGCTCCCTTGGGGTGACCGGTCGTCCCCGAAGTGAACTGAATATTGATGGGGTCGTCAAACTGAAGCTGTTCGCTCAGCAGAGCAAGCGCAGTCAGCTCTTCGCGCGACGGCGGCTTCAGCAGGTCGTCGAAATTGAGCATGCCCGGGCTGCGCTCACCGCCCATGCGAATCACGAACTCGAGCGTCGGCAGCACATGGCTGCGCAGCAGCCCGGGTTCGCAATGCCCCAGCTCTGGCGCCAGTTCTGCGAGCATGCCCAGATAATTGCTGCTCTTGAACGACGGAGACACCACCAGGGCCCGACAGTCGACCTTGTTGAGCGCGTACTCAAGCTCCGACAGCCTGTAGGCCGGGTTGATGTTGACCAGCACCAGTCCGGCCTTGGCACTGGCAAACTGGATCAGCGCCCACTCGAGATTGTTCTGCGACCAGATGCCGATCCGTTCGCCCGGCAGCAAGCCCAGACGCATCAGGCCGCAGGCCAGTGCATCCACCTTCTGCTTCAGCCCGGCATAGCTCAGCCGCACGCCCTGGTGACACACCACCAGGGCATCGCGTTCGGCGTGGCGTGCGCAGGCATCATCAAAAAAACGACCGATGGTCTGGCCAATCAGTGCCTTCTCCGAGGCTCCATGTACATAGCTGACGTTGCTCATATCAGAACTGTCTCCTCTCACTCGGTATTCTTTACGGCGGGCCACAAATCCCGCCTTTGCCCGGATCAGGCCACCACAGCCGCTTCAAATTCGACCAGTTCGGCACCGTCGCCGACCTGATCACCCACGGCGAAGCGGAAGGCTTTCACCGTACCTGCGGCCGGGGCGTTGATGGTGTGCTCCATCTTCATCGCTTCCAGAATCAGCAGCGGCGCGCCCTTCTCCACCTTGCTACCTGCGCTGGCCACCAGTGCAATCACCTTGCCCGGCATCGGTGCGAGCAGACCGCCCTCCGAGCCGCCGCCCTCGCCGCTGTGATGCAGCGGGTCGATTGCCGCCAGTTGCCAGGCACGGCCCTGCACGAAAACATGGCGACGACCGGCGGCCGCAATCACGGTGGCGTCCATGCGCATGCCATCGAGCTCGACCCGCAGCAGGCCACGCGGATTGAGTTCGCCACGCGCAACCACGCTGTGACCATTGCACTCCAGACGGTAGGCGCCGGGCAGATACGACACCTTGACGCTGTGCTCGGCTTCGCCGTGACGGAACATCAGTGCGCGCTGGGCGGTGGCGTTAACACGCCAGCCGTCGCGCGCATGCCAGGGCGAACGCGGATCGGGGTCGCGCACCGCCGCCTTGGCCGCACGCTCGGTCTCGCGCAACAACTCGGCCAGCGCGGCGACCTGGAACACCTCGTCGGGCACCGTTTCGCCTTCCGGGAACAGATAGGCTTTCTCGCGCTCGATCAGACCGGTATCCAGATCTGCCGTGGCAAAGGCCGGGCAGGCGGTGAGGCGCGACAGGAACTCGATGTTGTTCGACACCCCGACCACGCGGTAGTCGGCCAGCGCCTGCAGCATGCGAGCCAGCGCGCGGTCGCGATTGACGTCCCACACGATCAGCTTGGCGATCATCGGGTCGTAGTGCGGGCTGATCTCGTCGCCCTCTTCCACCCCGGTATCGACCCGCACATGCAGGCTCTCAGCCGGCGGTGCCAGATGCACCAGCTTGCCGGTCGAAGGCAGGAAGCCCTTGTCCGGGTCTTCGGCGTAGATACGCGCTTCGAGCGCATGACCGCGGATCTGCAGCTGCTCCTGCGCCAGCGGCAGCTTTTCACCAGAGGCCACGCGAAGCTGCCACTCGACCAGATCGAGGCCGGTGATCATCTCGGTCACCGGATGCTCGACCTGCAACCGGGTGTTCATTTCCATGAAGTAGAAGCTGCCGTCCTGGTTGGCGATGAACTCCACCGTACCGGCACCGACATAGCCCACTGCCTTGGCCGCATCGACCGCAGCCTTGCCCATCGCCGCGCGACGCTCGGGCGTCATGCCCGGTGCCGGCGCTTCTTCCAGCACCTTCTGGTGACGGCGCTGCACCGAGCAGTCGCGCTCGAACAGATACACACAGTTGCCGTGGCTGTCGCCAAACACCTGAATTTCGATGTGGCGCGGACGGGTGATGTACTTCTCGACCAGCACATGGTCGTCACCGAAGCTGGAGATGGCTTCGCGCTTGCACGAGGCCAGCAGATCGATGAAGTCTTCCGAGCGCTCGACCAGGCGCATGCCCTTGCC
>JALNWS010000327.1 GCA_023230755.1 Azoarcus sp. | reverse complement strand
GTCGGCCAGTTCATGCGCCTGCCGCTGCAGATCGAGTTCACCGACCAGCTGGTGGATGTCGATGAAGACGAAATCGCGCGCATGACCGCAGGCGAGATCCGCCCAGCTCAAGGCAGCGCCCGCCCCGCGGATGCCCCCTCCGCCACGGAGACCTGATGGAACACGAACTGCAAACCCTCACCGCGCGCCTGCTCAACCATCGCTGGCTGCCGCGAACCGATCGCCTGGTGCGCCGCGCCCTGGTGGACGAAACCTTCCGCCTCGATCTCGACCGTCGCCTCGCCGCCGTCGGCCTGCGCCTGCTCGACAACCCCTACGCCGCGCACGTCGCCGTCGGGCTCAACGCCGACATGCACGAACCGGTGTTCGGCGCCACGCGCGAATACGCCGCCAGCAACCTCGGCCTCACTCGCGACGAGATCGCCCTGCTGGTCATCATCTGGTCGCTCATCGTGCTGCCCAAGCGCGAGCGTCAGGTCACCCGTCGCGACGTCATCGACGACGGCCAGACTGACATGTTTGGCGGCGACAAGCCGGTGCCGCATGGCGACTCCGTGTCTGCCGGCCTTTCCGAGGCCTCACTGATCGCCGACTTCGGCGCCCGCCTCGGCGGCAAGACCAAGGTGCGCAACTTCGCCCTCGGCAAGCTCGCCCGCCTCGGCTTCATCGAGCGCCGCAACGGCCAGATCCTCGAAGGACCGCTGCTCGACGTCGCCCTCGATTACCGCCTGCTCGCAGATCGCATCATCCACGGCACCCTGGCCGATGTCCTGGCCGAAGCCAGCCACCCGCTGCCGCAAGCCAACGCATTCGACATCGCCGACGTGCTCCCCGACGACGATCTGCCCGACGAAGACACGGAAGACTGATCACGATGTTCCACATCAAGACGCTCGAACTCGTCCACTGGGACTACTGGCGCCGCTTCAGCCTGCCGCTGGACGCCCAGATCATCACCATTGTTGGCCCCAACGGCTCAGGCAAGACCACTCTGCTCGACGCCATGCGCACGCTGTTCGCGCTGCGCTGCTCGGGCAAGCGCGACTTCCGCCGCTATGTGCGCCGCGCTGACCGCAGCTTCGCGTGGATTCGCGCCGTGGTCGCCAACATACCCGGCACCAACGGCCGCCGCCCCTTCTTTCCGTGCCTGACCGACGAAGTCACGCTCGCCTGCCGCATTCGCAAGAGCGGCGGCGAATGGTCACGCGACTACGCCATCATCGACGGCAACCTGTCCATCGAAGAACTCGAAACCTCCAGCGACTGGACCGGTCTGCGCGACTACCAGACACGGCTCGCCTGGGGCGGACTGACCCCGGCCATTGCCAAGGTGCTGTCACTCGAACAGGGTGACACCGACAAACTGTGCGAGTACTCACCCAAGGCCCTGCTCGAACTCGTGTTCGACGTCTTCGGCGACAAGGAAGTGCTCGACAACTACGCCGCCGCCCGCGAGGAACAGAAAAACGCCGAACGCGAGATCGAATCGCTCGGCATCGACCTCGACCGTCTGCGCGCCCAGGCCGAAACCAAGCGCCTCGAGGCCGATCGCTTCCTGGAGTGGAAGCAGCTCAGCGATGAGATCCACGCCCTCGAAGCCGAGATCGTGCCGCGCCTCGAATGCGCCGAACTCAGCCGTGAGATCGCCACCGAGCGCGACGAACTGCTGCGCCTCAACCGTGAGCGCGCCAGCAAGCTCGCCGAACAGCGCGATGCCCGCGCCCGCGTTGCCGACATCCAGACCGAGCAACAGGCCGCTGCCGCCGAACGCAACCGCCTCAAGCAGCAGGACAAGGACGCTGAACAGCGCCATCTGGCTGCGCACGATCGCGTGCGTGACCTTGAGAAAACCCTGGCCGAACGTGACGCCCTGCGCACCCAGCTCGCCACCGAACACGGCGCCGACGCCGTTGCGCTGGAGAAAGAACACGAAGCTGCCGATGCCGCACTGCTCGCCCTGCGCCGCAAGGAACGCGAACAGCTCGCCGCCTTCGAGGAAAAGACCGAGCAACTGCGTGCTGCCCGCAGCCGCAGCGGCCCGCCGGGCGACGTCGAGGTCAGCCGCTTTCGCGCCACGCTGTCGGCCGAAGGCATCGCCCACCTGGGTTTGGCCGAGGTCGTCGAAGTCACCGATCCCGCGTGGCAGGTCGCCATCGAGGCCATCCTGCGCCCCTACCGCCACGTGATCCTGCTCGAACGCGAATCCGACCGCTACGCCGCATGGGCGCTGGGTGAGCGCGAGCGCTTCCGCCACTTCGTCGTGCCCGAGCGCGAAACCGCACCACCGCCACGCCCGATGAGCCTGGCCGAAGTGGTCAACTTCAGCGCACCGGTGCCGCGCTGGCTCACCGACCTGCTCAACCGCATCCGCCGCGTGGAAGATGCCGAATCCGCGCGCGACCTGCCGCGCGAACAGGAATGGATCACGCGCGACGCCTACCACCGCGAACGCCGCGGTGCGCGGCACCTTGGGCGCCCGCACGACTTCCACTTCGGCGAACTCGCCCGCCAGTCGCGCATCGACGACCTGGAAGACGAGATCGCCCAGCTCGACAAGCAGCTGCAGGCCATCCGGCCCAGGCTCGATGCCGCCAGCGACAAGCTCACCGGCATCCGCCAGCGCCTGCTCGGCCTGCAATCCGCCCAGCTGCTCGCGGCCAACACCGAGAAGTACGCCAGCGCGGAAGCCGAACTGCCCGCCGCCACCAAGGCCCTCACCGAAGCCATCGCAGAACGTGCCGACACCCGCGGCGCACTCGACGAAGTGGCCGAGAAGCTGCGCGGCATCGAGATTGAACTCGACCGCCGCAACCGCGAACAAAAAGCCGTCGACCTGCGTCTGGCAGACATTGCGCGCGAACACGCCCCGCGTCGTCACACGCAGGCCCAGCGCATCATGAAACTGCGCCGCCGCCGTCGCGGCATGCCCGCGCACTGGATGGACCACGCCGACATCGCGCTGCTCG
>JALNWS010000326.1 GCA_023230755.1 Azoarcus sp. | reverse complement strand
GAGGTCGGTGTCGTGATAGCCGTCGATCAGCGGCTGGTCGTTCATCGCCGAGTGCAGGGTGGTGAGCAGCACCTGCTCCAGCCCAAGTTCGCGGTGCAGGAGATCGAGGACGGGTACCACCGCGTTGGTGGTGCAAGAAGCATTCGACACCAGACGCTCGGCCCCGGTGAGGGTCGCATTGTTGATGCCGTGCACAATCGTGGCGTCCACATCGGCTGCGCTGTTGCCCGGGTGCGACAGCAGCACCCGCCGGCAACCGGCATCGAGGAAGCGTTGCAGTTGGGCGCGCTCACCGTACTGGCCCGAACACTCGACCACCAGGTCGAGTTCAAGCCCTGCCCAGTCCACGCCTTCCGGCGTGGTGGCGTGCGAGACGGCAATCATCTGATCGCCGATCAGCAGGGCGTCGTCATCGGCGACGACACGGCCCGGAAAACGGCCGTGGGTGGAGTCGAATCGGGTGAGGTAGGCAATGCTGGCCAGATCGGCTGGCTCGTTGATCGCAACGACCTTGAAGCAGTCGCTGATCGGCGATTCGTGGAGGGCGCGCAGAAAGCAACGGCCGATACGGCCATAACCATTGATCGCGATGCGAAACGGATTGGAGCGGAATGACGCCACGTTCGAGCCTGCCATGATGGGATGCGGGACAAGGGCAGGATTCTACAACCGATGCAGCGGCCGCCCCAGTTTATGGCGTCCGCAATCCCGCTGCATCACAACTTCACGATGATCGATCCTGTTGGTCAGACCGCAAGTGTTGCGACTTGATCGGCTGCGTGCACCAGCAAGGGGTACAACTCCACCACGGTCCCCACGATGATCAGGCTGGGGGTCTGCAGCTTTGCAGCACGGACTTCGGCGGGCAGCGACATCAGGGTGCTGGTGACGATGCGTTGCTGCGGCGTCGTGGCAGCGTGCACGACCGCGGCCGGTGTAGTGCGCCACAGACCGTGTGCAACAAGCTCACGACAGATGATGTCCAGTGCCCCCAGACCCATGTAAATGACGATGGTCTGGTGGGGGCGGGCAAGTGCATCCCAGTCGAGGTCGACGTTGCCTTCCTTCAGATGGCCGGTGGCAAACACCACAGTCTGTGCGTGGTCACGGTGCGTCAGCGGAATGCCTGTGCTGGCTGCCATGCCTGCCGCGGCGGTGACGCCGGGTACCACTTCGCAGGCGATGCCGCTGGCAATCAGTGCCTGCATCTCCTCCCCGCCGCGCCCGAAAATGAAGGGGTCTCCGCCTTTGAGGCGCACCACTCTCAAGCCCTGGCGTGCAAGATCGACCAAAAGGAGATTGATCTCGCCCTGAGGGAGCGCATGTTTGCCGGCTTTCTTGCCCGCATAGATGCGCCGTGCGTCGGGGCGGGCCAGGTCCAGGATGCCGTCGCCCACGAGCTGGTCATAGACAATGACATCGGCTGCGGCGATGCGTCGTGCGGCCTTCAAGGTCAGCAGTTCGGGGTCGCCCGGACCGGCTCCGACGAGGGAAACCGAACCGGCTTCCGGACCTGTGAGCTCGGGTTGGGGCGGGGTGTAGCGATTTGAGATGGGGAATGCAGATAGTGGGTCGAGGTGAACGAGTGAGGACGCAGGGCGAAGCAGAGTGCTTTGTGTCATGGTCGGTATTCTCATTCCATATCTGACGGGATTAGTATGGCAAGACTTTATCCCTAAGGACAGTATGGAAAATTAACTCAGATCAAGGATCAAAAGTCGGCGCCAGTCCGATACTGATCGCAGTGATTTTGTCTGTTCATGCTTTACGAGGAGAGAGAAGATGCAGCATATGCGTTGGATTCGTCATGCCGCCGTGCTGGCTGCACTGCCGCTTGCACTGACCGCGGCCTGGGCCGAGGAGACACACAAGGATGTTTCGCCCGCCGAGATGAAGTATCAGGCTGGAGGATCTCCACTTGAAAACGTGGAGATGTACCAGGACATCAATCCCAAGGCGCCGACGATGTCGAAAGCCGAGTTCGACAAGGCGCGGCAAATCTATTTCCAACGCTGTGCGGGCTGTCACGGGGTGTTGCGCAAGGGCGCTACCGGCAAGCCGTTGACGCCGGACAAGACCCTGGCATCGGGCACCGATTACCTCAAGGTCTTCATCAAGTACGGTTCGCCGGCCGGGATGCCGAACTGGGGCACCTCTGGCGAACTCACCGACGATGAAGTCGATCTGATGGCGCGCTACGTTCAGCAAACCCCGCCGCAGCCGCCAGAGTTCGGCATGGCCGACATGAAGGCGACGTGGAAGGTTATCGTGCCGCCCGAGAAGCGTCCGACGAAGAAACTGAACAACTACAACCTCGACAACATCTTCTCCACCACGCTGCGTGACAGCGGCGAAATTGCCCTGATCGACGGCGACAGCAAGAAGATCATCAGCGTCCTCAAGACCGGCTATGCCGTCCATATTTCGCGCACTTCGGCGTCCGGACGTTATCTGTACGTGATCGGCCGCGATGCGAAGATCAACCTCGTCGACCTGTGGATGGAGAACCCCGATACCGTCGCGGAGATTCGCACCGGTCTTGAGGCGCGCTCGGTTGAGACCTCCAAGTACAAGGGCTTCGAAGACAAGTACGCGATTGCCGGTTCCTACTGGCCGCCGCAGTTCGTCATCATGGAAGGCGACACGCTCGAACCGCTCAAGATCGTCGGGACGCGCGGCATGACAGTGGACACGCAGGAGTACCACCCCGAGCCGCGGGTTGCCTCGATTGTGGCTTCGCACTACAAGCCCGAGTTCGTGGTGAACGTGAAGGAAACCGGCAAGACCCTGATGGTGGACTATTCCAACATCCATGCGCTCAAGATCACCGAGATCGAAGCCGCTCGCTTCCTGCACGACGGTGGCTGGGACAGCACCAAGCGCTACTTCATGGTTGCTGCGAACCAGTCGAACAAGATTGCCGCAGTGGATGCGAAGGAAGACAAGCTTGCCGGGTTGATTGATGTTG
>JALNWS010000325.1 GCA_023230755.1 Azoarcus sp. | reverse complement strand
GCGCTCAACACCTTCACGGCGCACCGGGTCGGTGATCGTTGCCGGATCGGGCACGCGGCCTGCGATCGTGGTCACCATTTCGGGCGATGTGCCCCAGGTGACCTGCGGCAGGATGTCGGCCGCATTGAGCTCGACCACCTTGTCGAACTTCGCGCCGTCGTCGGACTTGAGCGTGCGCCAGTAGGCGACGGCCGCATCCCACTGTTCGCCCTTGGGCGCGAACGGCTTGTCCTTGAGATAGGCGATGGTGGTTTCGTCGACGGCGACCAGGCCGGCGCGCGCACCCGCCTCGATCGCCATGTTGCACACCGTCATCCGCCCTTCCATCGACAGCGCACGAATGGCGCTGCCGCCGAACTCGATGGCATAGCCGTTGCCGCCTGCGGTGCCGATACGGCCGATGATCGCGAGCACGACATCCTTGGCCGACACGCCACGACCCAGTTCGCCGTCGACCTTGACCAGCAGGGTCTTCGACTTCTTCTGCAGCAGGCACTGGGTCGCCATCACGTGCTCGACCTCGGACGTGCCAATGCCGTGTGCCAGACAGGCAAACGCGCCATGGGTCGAGGTATGCGAGTCACCGCACACCACCGTCATGCCCGGCAGCGTGGCGCCGTTCTCGGGTCCGATGACATGCACGATGCCTTGATTGGCATCGCGAAACGGGAAATAGGCCAGCGCACCGACTTCACGAATGTTGCTGTCGAGGGTTTCGACCTGCTGCCGCGAAACCGGATCAAGAATGCCCTGATCCCAGTGGTCGGTCGGCGTATTGTGGTCGGCAGTCGCAACGATGGATGAGATCCGCCAAGGCTTGCGCCCCGCCAGCTTTAGACCTTCGAAGGCCTGCGGGCTGGTCACCTCGTGCACGAGGTGGCGATCGATATAGATCAGCGCAGTGCCGTCGGCTTCCTGGTGAACGACATGACTCGACCAGAGTTTTTCGTACAGCGTTTGGGCTTCCATCCAGTGTATTCCGCGGAAAGAAAAGGTTTCGATTATTTCACAGGGGCGTGCGCGTGGGTAGCAGCGCCAGCCTTCTGCTCCAATTGGCGCTATCTGCGACGGCTTTGCTCGTAGATCGGCATGACCCGCGCAGCATACTCGGCCAGATCCTTCTGCCGCGAGTCATGCGAAGGGTGAGTGGACAGCCACTGCGGTGGCGCGCCCGACGACTGCGATGCCATTTTGGTCCACAGCGTCACCGCCGCCCGCGGATCGTAGCCACCGCGCGCAGCCAGTTCCACGCCGATACGGTCGGCTTCGGTTTCATGCAGACGCGAATTGGGTAATTCGAAGGTCACTTTCGCCACCGACCCCATCAGGTCCTGCCCCACCTCACCGACACCCAGCAAGGCCCCCGCGACCGAGATGCCAAGGCCGGTGGCCATGCTCTTCGACACACGCTCGCGCGCATGTTCGCGCAGCGCATGTGCAATTTCGTGCCCCATCACCGCCGCGATCTCGTCATCGTTCAGGCCGAGGCGATCGATCAGGCCCGAATAGAAAGCGATCTTGCCCCCGGCCATGCACCAGGCGTTGAGTTCATCGGATTTGAGCACATTGACTTCCCACTTCCAGCCCGGCGCGTCGCGACGGAAGTTGCCAGTCTGAGGAATCAACCTCGAGGCAATCCGACGCACGCGCTGCACCTGGGCCGCGTCGCGATTCAGCAGTCCCTTGCCCCGCGCCTCCGTGATGATCTCCTGATACTGCTGCGAGGACGCCTGCTCGATATCGCTCGCAGGAATCATCATCATCTGCTCCCGGTCCACTCCGACAGCGCCCCCACCGGTGGTTTGCACCGTCTGGCACCCCACGCTCAACAGCGCGGCGAGCAGCACCGGAAACAGGCTCTTCTTGGATATCAGCATTCAGCACTCCTTTCAAATCGTGCGCTCGGGGCCGTGCTCGCGCCAACTCAGGGCCAACCACACGAATCCCCCGAGTGCAAAAACCGACCCCAGCGTAAAGGTCCATGCAGATCCGATAGTGTCCCAGGTGTAACCGCTGATCAAGCCACCCAGCATGCCGCCCGCACCAAAGGAGACGCTACCGTAGAGCGCCTGCCCGCTCGACTGGAGGCGACCGGGAAACCAGTTGTTCACCGCCGCGATCGCCGCCGCATGGTAGGCGCCGAAGGTCGCGCCGTGAAGCAGTTGCGCCAGGACCAGCACCAGCATGCTGCCCACGCCCCAGCCAATGGTTGCAAAACGCAGCACGGCACAGGCAAACGCCACCAGCAGAATGGTCCGCAGGGAGTAGCGGCGCATCACGCGTGGCATTACCAGGAACACCCCGATCTCTGCCAGCACGCCGAGCGACCACAGCGACCCGACCACAACCTTGTCATAGCCGTGATCCACCAGCAGGATCGAGTAGAAGACATACAGCGCGCCGTGCGCGGCAGACATGAGAAAGCACGCGCCGAACAGCGCGACCACTTCCGGACGGCGCAGTGTCGCGCCAAAACTGGCGGTCACATGCGAACTCACACCCGGCTTCGCCTCTGGCACAAGGAACCCGCAGACGAGAATGCCGAGCAAGATCGACGCTGTTACCCACAGAACGACATCGATTGCGAAATGATCGAGCAGCAGTCCCAGACCAAGCACCGCAACAATAAAACCCACACTCCCCCACACACGGATGCTGCCGTACCGATGCCCCTGCACACCGAGATGGACGAAAGTCACGCTTTCCACCAGCGGCAGTGCGGCACTCCAGAAAAAGGCCATCAGCGCCATGCCGATGAAAATACCGCCGAAGTCCTGCGTCATGAAGAAGATCGAGAAACCCGCGAGGCTCACCGCGGCCGACAGGCGGACAATCGGCAGGCGCATGCCCAGGCGCTCTGAAAGCCAGCTCCACAGATTCGGCGACAAAACCCGCATGAGTTGCATCAGCGACATCAGGACGGCGATGTCGGTTGCAGGGTATTTCAGCGACTGCAGGTAGAGCGTGAAATACGG
>JALNWS010000324.1 GCA_023230755.1 Azoarcus sp. | reverse complement strand
CATCATTGCGGCACCGACCAGATTCACGTCGAGCGCCTGGTTCCACTCGGCTCGGGTCGAGGCGGCGCCGTTATCGACGTAGGTACAGGCGCAATTGACGAGGAAGTCGATGCCGCCGAAGGTGGCAACCGTGTCGGCGACGCAGCGCGCGATCTCGCTGTCCTGGGCTACATCCGTGGGGTTGAAACGGGCTGCCGGTCCGAGACGCGCGGCCGCGGCGGCGCCTTTCTGTGTGTCGATGTCGGCGAGTACCACCCGCGCGCCATTGGCGATCAGCTCATTTGCTACCGCTTCGCCGATCATTGTGGCGCCACCGGTGACGATGGCGACCTTGTCGCTCAGTCCATTCATCTGCTGTGTCCTCCGTTGGAAGACGCCCTTGCTGGCGTCCCTGGGACACAGTGTTCATTTCATGGTGATGGCTGTTTATCCGCTTTGCGCAATCGCACTGTCCGGAACACGCACAACTGAGGTCGGTGCCGCGGATGTGCGCTTCAGTTGTAGCGCGGGCGGCCTGCCGTTTGCGATGGAGATTCGCCGAAACGGCCCTTGTAGTAGGCCGAGAAGCGCCCAAGGTGGGCAAATCCGTAGCGGTGCGCAAGCACGGCGACCCTGTCGGTGCCTGGTGCGGCGCTGAGCAGTGCTTTTCGCACACAATCGAGCCGGGTTTCGCGCAGGTACACCAGCGGCGTGGTGTCGCAATGCTTGCGGAACCCCTCTTCCAGCGCACGAACACTGACACACGCAACGCGGGCCATGTCGCCGACCGTGATCGCGTCCTCGACATGGGCGTGAATGTAGTCGATGGCGCGCTGCACGTGGCGGGGCAGGGCGGCCTGCTGTGGCTGGTGCAGGCGATCACTGTAGTTGTGGCGATGGAGCTGCAGCAAGCCGCGGATAAGACAGTCTTCCATCGCTGCGACGGTGGGACGATAGTTCAGCCAGTCAGCGCCGCACTGGTCGATGTTGTCGGCGAGGTCACGCAGCATCCGGCACCAGCTGCGAGTCAGGCCCTCGTTCTGCGGCAGGGCAATGTCGAAACGCAAGGGCGTGCACGCTTCGTCGCCCAGATGCTCGGTCAGGCGACGCTCCAGCGACACGCGCGGCAACCACAGCATGAGTTGGTGATTGTCGTGCTTCCAGCGCATGCGGGTGAGTTCATGCGGATTGAGGATGCTGGCGGTATCGGGGGAGGACAGCACCTCCTGATTGCCGCACCGGACCAGCGCAGTGCTGGCCACTGGAACCTGAACCAGGTAGAAGCTTTCCAGGCAGCCGGGCAGAATGTCCACATCGGTGCCGTATGTCAGATAATTCAAGGCCGTTTCGCCGAGGCGAACGAGGTTGTGGCGGGATGAAAAGCGGGTGTGTGTGTTCACCGGGCGGAGGTCATGGGGGCAGAACACGCTTGCCACTTTCTGCCGCGCCTCATCGGCATCGTTTGAGCTGAACAGCGTGAAGGCAGACAGGATCTCTCCGTGGGCCGCCAATTCATGCCGGCTCAAACCAGGATCCTCGACTGTCGACAGTTGGCATCAGGGTGGTGCAGGGCGCTTTCTGTCATCACTACCTCAGCTGAATATTCGTGCCGCGATTAACGTATAGTTATAAACAATTTATAAGCAAAGTTGAGAGAATCGCAAGCGCGATTTTCGTATCGGGTCTGGATCCGGACAGGAAAAATGTTAACGACATGACGGATAAAACTCCCGAACCCCATGCTGAGTTGCCGTCAGCAGACGATCACTTGCGTTTTGTTGATCGCTATCTCGCGTTTCTGCTCGCTCAGGCCAGTAGCCGGATTTCGCGTGAGTTTCACCGCGATGCCGAGGCTGCGGGCCTGTCGGTCACCGAATGGCGGGTACTGGCCAGTCTGGAGGGGAGCGACGGCGAGAGCATCGGCGTGCTGAGTCAGCTCACGCTGACCAAACAGCCTACGCTGAGCAAGGTTGTCAAGCGTATGGAGGCGGACGGCATTGTCGCCCGTACCCGCGTCCGCTCCGATCGCCGCCAGACCGTGGTTCGCATCACGCCAAAGGGCCACTTGCTGACCGATGCCTTGCGCAAGCGGGCGATTGACCATCAGGATCGGGTGCTGGAACCCTTTGGCCAGGCGAAAGCGGAAATGCTGATCTCCATGTTGAGAGATCTGCTGGCGCTCCATCCAGCCTCACCACCGGCGGACGACGAGCCGAGTTTGTAGTGGTGAAGGGGCGGTTCCGGGAGCAGGTGAGGTGCTTGTTGACTTGATAGTTTAGATATGAAATATTGCTCACTAAACAAGCAAGACAGAACCCACCCGTTCCGCATCGCCTTCCCGTTCGGGAGGCCGGGCGGCTCAATCCAGAAGGAGCAATAGCATGCGCATCGTATGTATCGGCGGAGGCCCCGCAGGGCTGTATTTTGCGATCCTGATGAAGAAGCTGAATCCGGCGCATCAGATCACGGTTGTGGAACGCAACAAGGCCTATGACACTTTCGGCTGGGGGGTGGTGTTCTCCGATGCGACCATGGACAACATGCGGGAATGGGATCCGGTTACGGCCGATGCGATCCAGGTGGCGTTCAATCACTGGGACGACATCGAGCTGCATTTCAAGGGACACACCATCCGTAGTGGCGGTCATGGCTTCGTGGGCATCGGACGCAAGAAGATGTTGAACATCCTGCAGGAGCGCTGCGAGCAGATGGGTGTCGAGCTGGTGTTCGAGGCGGACGTGGAGTCCGATCTCGAGTATCCCGATGCGGATCTGATCATTGCCTCGGACGGCATCAATTCGCGGATCCGCAACCGTTACACGGAAGTGTTCAAGCCCGATATCGTCACCCGCCCGAATCGCTTCATCTGGCTGGGCACGAACAAGCTCTTCGACGCTTTCAACTTCATTTTCGAGAAGACCGAGCACGGCTGGTTCCAGGCTCACGTCTACAAGTTTGACGACAACACCACGACCTTCATCGTCGAGTGCCCGGAGCAT
>JALNWS010000323.1 GCA_023230755.1 Azoarcus sp. | reverse complement strand
GATCAGGCGCAGACCGGTGCGTGCGCCGATCAGGCGAAGTGTCTCCAGGCGGGTTGCGTCGAGACCGTCGAGGGTCTGCACGAAGGCCAGCCAGGCTGCATCGGGAAAGCGGGCGGCCAGCCAGTTGGCTGCAGCCTCGGTGTCGGCATCGGGCAGGCCGTGCGGCAGCAGCACGGCCAGACAGCCGTCCAGCCCGCGATCGAGATCGCTGCGCAGCAGGCGGTACTGTCCCTTGTCCGCAGCCCGGCGACCACGGGTGATCAGGCGCGAGAGCTGACCGTAACCCTTGCGGTTGCAGGCCAGCAGCACCAGCGCGGGCCCGTCCTCGAGCCGGATCTCACTGCCGATGATGAGCCGCAAGGGCAATGAATGTTCGCGAATGCAGCGATGCGCACGGACGACGCCCGCCAGCGAGCATTCGTCAGTGATGGCAAGCGCCTCATAACCAAAGGCCGCCGCCTGTGTGACCAGCTCTTCGGGATGCGAAGCGCCACGCTGGAAGCTGAAGTTGGACAGGCAATAGAGTTCGGCAAAACGGGGGGGCATGCGTAGACTGTAAATAAATACAGTGTGCGCCGCAATTGACATTATTGCGTATGAAGCGGGCAGCCTGGCCCGTGCTTGTTATCCCGGTTGGTGCAACGCGTTATCCCCTACAAGGAGGCGCCAGCTGCCGTGGAACAGCGATCACCGCACCTTCGCGTCAGAAGTGGGTGTTCATGTCGGGCACCCTGATTGTTCTGGTGCCTCATGCCTCGCAGGGCGTCCAACGTGCATTCACATGGTGCAAGACCATGTGCACTTGCACCAATTCGGCACTGGTGATGTGTTCTGCAGCTCTTCATTTATTGCGCATGGAGAGGCGGCATTGTCATAAGTTGTTGAAGCAAAATATAAAAAATATATTCTCGATGTCTGGCACGGGTTTCGCTTTGGTCTGAATACCATCTTGAATACAAGATTGAATACGTTGCTGGCGGGAGCAACCCTCCTTCTGGCGTGAAAATGCAGACAACTGTTGGAGCGTCTCATGAGTGCATTGATTGCCGATCCACCACGAGCGGATCGAATCCTTGATGACGAGTTCGCCGTCTCCCTGGAAGGGGTGAAGAAACACTTCAAAGACGGAGACGGTGGGGTCATCGAAGTCATTCGCGATATCACCCTCGGTATCCGCAAGGAGGAGTTCATCAGCATCGTGGGGCCGAGCGGTTGCGGCAAGTCCACGATGTTCAACATCATTGCCGGACTGCTTGAGCCCAGCAGTGGTCGCATCAATCTGCACGGAAGAGAAGATGCCAAGCGCCCCGCACGGATCGGGTACATGTTGCAGACCGATCTGCTTTTTCCATGGCGCACGATCATCGACAACGTCAGCCTGGGGCTCGAGATCGCGGGCAAGCGCAAGGATGAGCGTTACAAACTTGCACATAGCTACCTTGAGCGATATGGCCTCGGAGATTTCGCCAATGCCTATCCAAGCAAGCTTTCTGGTGGGATGCGCCAGCGCGTTGCGCTCATCCGAACCCTGATTACCGACCCCGATGTAATCCTGCTCGATGAGCCCTTTTCGGCACTTGATTATCAGACCCGCCTTGTGCTGGAAGAGGAAATCGTCTCGATCCTGCGCGAGTTTGGCAAAACAGTTGTTCTGATTACCCATGACATCGGCGAAGCGATCTCGATGTCCGACCGCATCGCGGTCATGAGCAAGCGCCCGACCACGGTCAAGAAACTCTACGACGTTGGGCTGGCCCGAAAGCACGGATCGTGTCTCAAGGCACGCAGCGACGTCGAATACCAAGGCATCTTCGATCAGATCTGGTCTGACCTCGACATCCAGATGGGAGCGGCACACTAATGGCCATCGCACATGCATCTATCTCCTGTGGCGCGACGAAGGGGCGCAAGACGTTTTCTTTCAGCAGTCTCTGTAGCGCTCAGTTCATCTCGGACAACCTCTGGCGAGGGGGGATCATCGCGACTGTCCTGATTCTCTGGCAGGTGGCTGTCAATGCCGAATGGGTGAATCCTTTCCTCATGGGCTCGCCTGAGGGCATTGCAAAAGAAGTCCTGAGGTTGGTCGAGAGCGGACAGTTGCTCGACGACACGCTGACTACGGTCTATGCCACGGTGGTCGGGTTCGTGCTCGGGAGCGCGCTCGGCTCGCTTTCGGGCCTGGCGCTTTGGTTCTCGAGCTCTGTGGCACGTGTGATCGACCCCTTCATGGTCGCGCTCAACGGGCTCCCTAAAATCGCGCTGGCCCCGATGATCATCATCTGGTTTGGCTCGGGAATGCTGTCGAAAGTCGCCCTGGCTTTCGTGGCGACCTACGTGGTGGCGCTTTTGTCGTCCTATCAAGGCACGCACCAGATCGACGAGAAGCTCGTGAATCTGATGCGTTCCCTCAAGGCAAGCAGGCGCCAGATCTTCGCCAAGCTTGTCATTCCCGCAACTCTCCCGTGGATCATCTCTGCCTTGCGTCTGAACATCGGCTTTGCGCTGGTCGCCGAGATTGGCGGCGAGTTCATCGCTTCGGATAAGGGGCTCGGTCGCATGATTTTTGTGGCCGGCAACCTCTTCAATCTCAACGCAGTCTGGGTTGGCGTCATGTCCCTGATGCTCGTGGCGACCACCCTCTACGTGATCGTCTCTCGCGTCGAGAAAAAAATCCTTTCATGGTCAGGCAAGTAACTCCAATTCTCCGTCATCGCTAAAAGGACATCCACAATGAAATCCGTTTCCAAGTTGCTCTCCACCATCGCTCTTGGCGCCACGCTCATTCAGCAACCGGCGCTTGCTGCCGAACAGAAAATGGACACGATTCTCGTCACCGAGGCATTCCATTCCCTGCTGTATCTCCCCCTTTATGTGGCCAAGCACGAGGGGCTTTTCAAGAAGCACAACATCGACGTTCCTGTCATAAGATCTGCAGGTTCGGGGCCGACGGCTCTGGCTTCCGTTCTCGCTGGCGAGTCGCAGTT
>JALNWS010000322.1 GCA_023230755.1 Azoarcus sp. | reverse complement strand
TCGGAAACCACTGTGGCAAAGACAGCCATGCTGCGCAGGTCGTCAATCATTGTTCGATTTAATGAGATAAAGAAGTTCAACTGTGCCAGCTTATAAAGCATTGCGTGGTTTGAAACAATGCCAGCACTGACGAACAACGCTCATCCCAAGCCACGTTATCGCGGTGCGATTGGGCGCCGCTGAATCCAACCGAAAGAAGAGATCCGCAATGAACTCCACCCCCCCGACCATTGAAAAATCCGCAACGCCGCCGCGACGCAAGCCGACACTGCGCCCGGTCAAGGTGCGCGCCATTGAAGACCTCGGCCCCCGGATGCGGCGTGTGACTTTCTTCGGAGACAGCCTCGAAGGCTTCGGACCGGCCAGGCCGGGTAGCCACATCAAGCTGTTTTTTGGAGATATCCCGCCCGACTGGCAACCGGCACCCGGCCAGCCGCGTCCAACGGCACGCACCTATACCCCTCGCTTTTTCGATCCGGTGCGCCGGGAGCTGGTCGTGGACTTCGTGCGCCACGGTCAGGGCGTTGCCTCCGAATGGGTCGAGCAGGCTCAGATTGGCAGTGCGCTGGTGATCGCAGGGCCCGGCGGCGGGCAGGTATTTCCTCAGGACCTCCGTCACCTTGTGCTGATGGCCGATGAGTCAGCCCTGCCGGCGGTGGGGACGATCCTCGATGATCTGCCGTCGCATTGTCTCGTGACCTTGTTTGCAGAAATCGACGACGAGGCTGATCAGCGCAACCCCAGCGAACGGCCTTCGACCGATGTGCGCTGGTTGCCGCGACTGGCTTCGCGCGCAGCGCCGGGCAGCTTGCTGTTGCAGGCTGCACGCAACCTGAGTCTGCCGGAGGGGGCCATGTGCTGGGTCGCTTGCGAGGCGACGGCCGTGCGCGAGATCAGGGCCGTGTTGCTGAACGAACGTGGCCTTGATCGGGCACAACTGGTGACCCGCGGCTACTGGAAAGCGGGCGCGAGCGACCACCCTGATCACGATATGGGCGAATGAGCGAGTGAAGGGGTAATCCATACCCAGGGCGCGTCGCCGCGCTTTGTCGAGTCGGGAGAATTGAAATGCCTGTACTGAACACCGATGCGCCAGAGGTCCTCAAGCTCGAGGGCCTTCACCTCTACCACGCCAATCTGTCGAACTGTTCGATGCGCGTGCGGATGTTGCTCGACGAGAAAGGGCTTGAATGGACCTCGCATCTCGTTGACCTTGGACGGCAGGAAAATCTGGAGGACTGGTACTTCAGAATCAATCCGAAGGGGCTCGTGCCCGCGCTTGTGGACAACGGAATACCCGTAACTGAGTCGAGCGACATCCTGTTCTACCTCGAGAGGAGATTTCCGCAACCGTCCTTCACGCCCGTGAACTCCGACGAGTGCGAGTCCATGCACGAATGGGTGGATCTGGCGTCAAGGATTCACGTGAAAGCGATCAAGACCTATGTGTATGGATCGATTGGTGGTGCCACGAAGCGGCGATCCGATATGGCCCGGTACGCTGAAATCGAGCCCGACAAGGAGCTGGTCGCGTTTCACCAGAAGACCCTAGACGGCATCCCCAAGGAGGAGGTTGCCGCGGCCGTGGCGTTGCTCAAGTCGGTCTTTGCGCGCATGGAGGCTCGCCTGAGTGAGCACGAATATCTGGCTGGCGAACGGATGAGCCTGGCCGATATCGCCTGGGTTCCCCAGCACGTCCTGCTGTCGAGGATCGGATTCGACTTCTCTCCCTACCCCGGCATTGAGGCCTGGGTGCATCGCATCAGCAAGCGATCCGCCTTCAAGACCGCCATCACCGACCGACTCAACGAGATACCAATGTGGCTGAAATCGGTCACGCGCGGGGCTTCAGCGAAGCCACCCATTTCGGCAGATTTTTCGGGTGAATGAACGGCATGTCACCCAAGGCATTTCGCCGGAGCATGGACATGCAGGGGGCGAATCGGCATTGCGGATTGCGGTGACGGACTGGCCCGGCACAGCGCGGCGATGTTGCTTGACCACTACGGAAAGGGGCTGCGAGCGCTGAGCGCGCTGATTTCATGGGCGGGCTACGGCATGTTCCACCGCGAATACGGCGGCTTGCACGCGGCTGTTCAAGTTGAGCTTCTTGAGGATGCTTTGTACGTGAATCTTTACGGTGCTTTCGGCCACATTCAGGTCGCGTGCGATGTGCTTGTTGCTCAAACCTTTGGCGATACACACCAGGATGTCTCGCTCGCGTGGCGTGAGTTTGTCCAGCGCGGCGGTATCGGCCGTCGGTGTGGTCGAATGCTCGTGATGGATAGCCAGCAACTTGCTCATCATCGGTTGGGAAATCACCGGTTCGCCGTGCGCGGCCATGCGTATGGCGTTGGCGAGCGTTTCTGCTTCGATGTTCTTTAGCAGATAGCCGGTTGCGCCGGCGCGCAGGGTATCGAACAGATCGTCGGCGTCTTCCGAGACTGTCAGCATCAGCACATGGACCTCGTCCGAATCCTGAAGCATCAGCCGCAGCGCATCGCTTCCGCTCACCCCGGGCATGTGAAGGTCGAGCAGGACGACATCCGGCCGCAGTTGTTTGGCGCGCTTTACCCCCTCCATGCCGTCAGCGGTTTCGCCGACGATCTCAAAATCCGGATACTCCTGCAGTAGCGCGCGGATGCCGCTTCGGAACAACCCGTGGTCGTCTACCAGCAGAACGCGAATCGGCGGTGGCGTGATCACAAAAGCCTCGCTTGCGTCGCACGTTCACTGCTCCGCTGCCGGTTTTCGAACAAGGCAAGTACATTGGGCATAGGCGTTTTCCGGAATGACGGGCGGCCTGCGGTGGAATCAATGGTCATGCGACCTCGGTGGTCTGACGCGGCAGGTCAAAACGGATTTCGGTGCCCTTGCCGCGCGAAGAACGCACCGAAATGCGGCCGCCGATGCGCGCGGCACGCTCCTGCATGATATCAAGGCCAATGTGCGCGTCATTGCCAGTGCGCGGTGCAGTTTCTTGCTTGAAGCCGACACCGTC
>JALNWS010000321.1 GCA_023230755.1 Azoarcus sp. | reverse complement strand
TAGTAGTTCTGCACCGGATAGTGGTTGTTGCCGAAATGGTATTCACCACGCGTGCTCGATGCCTTCACGGTTTCCAGTGCCTTGCGGAAGGCCGCCTTGTCCTCGATCTTGCCACCGACGGCCTTCACTGCCGCGTCGATCAGCAGGGCAGCGTCATAGCCTTGCGATGCGTAGAGCGTGGGCAGGCGACCGGTGTCCTTCTGTAAATCGGCAACGAAGCGCTGGTTCACCGGGTTGTCCATCTCGCGATACCAGTGGCTGGTGTTGAACACGCCTTCCATTGCCGGGCCGACCGCCTTCACCACGTCCTCGTCGCCGGAGAAGCCCGGTGCGAACAGCGGTGTCTTTTTGAGCATGCCCGACTGCGAATACTGCTTGATGAAGTTGATGCCCATGCCGCCCGGCAGGAAGATGTAGAGCGCGTCGGCACCCGATGCACGGATCTGCGCAATCTCGGCTGCGTAGTCGAGCTGCCCGAGCTTGGTGTAGAGCTCGTCGGCGACTTCACCTTTGTAGAAGCGCTTGAAGCCGGTCAGTGCGTCCTTGCCGGCCGGGTAGTTGGGGGCGACCATCGCGACCTTCTTGAAGCCCTTGTCCTGCACATGCTTGCCCATCGCTTCGTGCAGGTTGTCGTTCTGCCACGCCACGTTGAAGAAGTACGGGTTGCAGTCGGCGCCGGCGTACTGGCTCGGTCCGGCGTTGGCGCTGATGTAGAAGGTTTCCGCGCCGAAGAAGGCGGGGCCGACGGCGAGCATGATGTTGGAGAACACCACGCCGGTAGCGATATCGACCTTGTCGCGCTTGATGAAGCGTTCGGTGATCTGCTTGGCGGTTTCGGGGTTCTGCGCATCGTCGGCGACGATCACTTCGGTGGCGATGCCGCCGAGTTTGCCGCCGAGATGCTTGACCGCAAGCTCGAAGCCGTCGCGGATGTCGATGCCGAGGCCGGCGCCGGAGCCCGACAGGGTCGTCAACATGCCGACCTTCATGCTGTCGGCAGCCACGGCGGCGCCGCTGGCGAGCAAGGCGGAGCAGGCGAGGGCAATGCAGGTCTTCTTCATCATTGTATTTATCTCCAGAGGGGGGACGGCTTGCAGGCGGCATCTTCTCATGACGGGCACGCAGGCGGCGATCCGTCCTTGACGGCGTTCGCCCGGGGTCCGATGGTGGGCCTAGCTTTGTGACTTCAAGCGGAAACGCTGCAGCTTGCCGGTTTCAGTGCGCGGCAGCGAGCCGACGTAGCTGATCGTGCGCGGATACTTGTAAGGCGCGACGGTCTGCTTGACGAAATCCTGCAAGGTCCTGGTCATGGTCTCGTCCGGGCTGAATCCGGGCTTCAGGACAACGAAAGCCTTGATCAGCTGACCCCGGTCGGGATCGGGCACACCGATGACGCCGCATTCGGCGACCGCCGGGTGTGCCATGAGCGCCCATTCGACTTCGGGGCTGGAGACGTTGTAGCCGGAGGTGACGATGATGTCGTCAATGCGGGCGTGATAGTAGAAGTAGCCGTCCTCATCCATGTGGAAGGCGTCGCCGGGCAGGTTCCAGCCCTGGCACACGTAGTTCGTCTGGCGCTCGTCGGCCAGATAGCGGCAGCCGGTAGGCCCCTTGATCGCGAGCTTGCCGACCTCTCCCGGCGGCAGTGGATTCATTGCATCGTCAACGATCATGCCGCGGTAGCCGGGAAGCAGCTTGCCGAGGGCGCCGGCGCGGTAGTCCTCGGGGCCGGAAGCGATGTAGATGTGGATCATCTCGGTGCCGCCGATGCCGTCGTGGATCTGGATGCCGGTTGCCGCACGCCACTTGTCGCGGGTGTCAGTCGGCAAGGCCTCGCCGGCCGATACGCATTTGTGCAGACTGGAGATGTCGTAACGCTCGACCAGGCCGGTCATCTGCCGGTAGGCCGTGGGGGAGGTAAAGCAGATCGTGGCCTTGTAGTCCTGGATCGCCTTCAGCAGGGGCTCGGGCGCGAGCTTTTCCAGCAGCACGGTACTGGCGCGCGCCCACAGCGGGAAGCACAACAGGCCACCGAGGCCGAAAGTGAAGGCCAGGGGCGGGGTGCCGATGAAAACGTCGTCGGTGCCGGGCTTGAGGCAGTGACGGGGAAAGACCTCGCACATCGCCATCACGTCACGATGAAAATGAACGGTGCCCTTTGGAATGCCGGTGGTCCCGGACGTGAACCCGATCAGGGCGGGATCGTCGGCGGCGGTGTCGACCGCATCGAACTCGTCGGGCTTCGCTTCCGCCTGCGATTCGAGCGTGCCGCCGTCACCGTACAGCATGGTCTGGTGAAGGCCGGGGAAGGCGACGCGGGCAAGTTCGAGTTCTTCGGCAAGGCTGGCGTCGCACAAGGCATGGCTCACCTGTGCCAGCTTCAGGATCTCGCCGATCTCCTTCGCCCGCAGCAGCGGCATGGTGCCGACCGCCACCCCGCCCGCCTTCCATACCGCCAGCCAGCAGGCGGCGAGCCAGGGCGTGTTCGCACCGCGCAGCAGAACCCGGTTGCCGGGCAACAGGCCCATGTCTTCCACCAGCACATGGGCGAGACGATTGACCTGCTGTTGCAACTGCCGGTAGGTCCAGCGGATACCCTTGCCGAGAATGGCCGGGCGCTCGCCGTGGCCTTCGCTGACGGCACGATCGACAAGCTCGACGCTGGCATTGAGTTGCTCGGGAAACTCGAGTTCGGGGCGTTCGAATACCAGTTCCGGCCAGGTATCCGCAGGCGGAAGGTTGTCGATGACAAACCTGTCGAGATGAGCGCTTCTACTCATGTTGGGTCCTCTGTTTTCCGGGCTGGGGCCCGCGCTCAAGGACGCAATGTGATCGTCGTTGGCTGTGTTGAGCGCGGGGGGCACGTGTTGTGAAGGCAGTTTTTGCCAAACAGAGGGGCAAGTCAAGCACTAAATAATAGGCCGATTAACCATTTAAATATCAATCATATGAAATGGAATGAAAGCCCATCAAGATGCTGAAAAGTTTAAAGTTTATGTCGGGATCTTCTCTGTTTTCGCCCGTCCAGCAGCGCGGCGTGCCAGCCCGTCACCACAGTGCACCGCGTG
>JALNWS010000320.1 GCA_023230755.1 Azoarcus sp. | reverse complement strand
TCATCGACGTGCTCGCCTACCCGCGCCTGCCGATCCGCCTCACCGAACTCGTCACGCCGCTGAAACCGCTCGAGGCCATGGCTCAGGGGCGGATGTTCGTGGCTTCGGACGTCGGGGGGCATCGTGAACTCATCCGCCACGGCGAAACCGGTTTCCTGTGCAAGGCAGGCAGCGTTGATGCGCTGGCCGATGCCATCGCCGATGTGCTCGAGCATCGCGAGCGCTGGCCTGCGATCCGCCGCCAGGCGCGCGATTTCGTCGAACGCGAGCGCACTTGGGCCAACAGTGTCGGCCGCTACCGCGAAGTCTATCGGCGTGCGCTTGCCAGCCGTGGCCGCGAATCCGTTCTTGCCGAGGTGCGCTGATCATGTGCGGGATCCATGGCTTGTACCGTTTCGATGGCACCCGCGTCGACCCTGTGCAGCTCAGCGCCATGGGCGACGTCACCATCCATCGGGGCCCGGATGATGAAGGCCAGCACATCGACCCGAATGGCCGCTGCGGTATCGCGATGCGCCGGCTGTCGATCATCGACCTCGCAGGCGGCCATCAGCCGATCTCCAACGCCGACGACAGCCTGTGGCTGGTGTGCAACGGTGAGATCTACAATTTCCGCGAGCTGCGCGCAGAACTGCAGGCTCGCGGCTATCGTTTCAAGACCGGCTCCGACAGCGAGGTGTTGCTTCACCTCTATGACCAGATGGGCGACGATTTCGTCAACCGCCTGGACGGCATGTTCAATTTCGCCTTGTGGGATGAGCGTCGCAAGCGCCTGCTGATCGGCCGCGACCACCTCGGCGTCAAGCCGCTGTACGTGCATCAGTCGGATTCCATGCTGGGTTTCGCCACCGAGGCCAAGGCCTTGCTGCAACTGCCCGGCATGCGAGCGGAGCTCGATCGCGAGGTGCTCGGCGACTACCTGCATCTGGGCTATGTGCCGGCGCCGCATTCGATGTTCAAGGGCATCCGCAAGCTGCCGCCGGCCACCTTGCTGGCGGTGGAGAACGGTGAGGTGCGCGAGTGGCGTTACTGGCGTCTGCCCGCGACGATCGATCGCAGCGTATCCGAGGCCGAGTGGGTCGATCGCATCCGCAGCGGCATGGAGTCTGCGGTCCACCGGCAGATGGTCAGTGATGTGCCGATCGGCGCTTTTCTGTCGGGCGGCGTCGATTCCAGCGCGGTCGTTGCCTATATGGCCAAGCACTCATCGCAGCCGATCCGTACCTATGCGATTGGCTTCGAGGGCGGTGAGGCGGAGCAGCTCTACAACGAGCTGCCCTATGCGCGTCAGGTGGCGACGCTCTTCGGTACCAAGCACCGCGAGATCGTCGTAAAGCCCGACGTTGTCGGTTTGTTGCCAAAACTGCTGTGGCACATGGACGAGCCGGTTTCCGACTCCGCGTTCATCACCACCTTCCTGGTGTCAGAGTTTGCTCGTCAGGACGTCAAGGTGATCCTCTCCGGCGTCGGTGGCGACGAACTCTTCGGCGGCTATCGCCGCTATCTTGGTGGGCACTACGTACGCAAGCTGCAGCGTCTGCCGCGCTGGTCGCGGCAGTTGATGTCGCGTACCGCGGCCCTGCTGCCGAGCGATCGTCACTCCAAAGTGCTGAATACCCTGCGTCTGGCCCGGGGTTTTCTCGCTTCGGCCGAGCTTTCACCTGACGAGCGTTACCGTCACTACCTGCAGGTGCTCGACCGCGAGACGGTTGCTGCGCTCACCAATGGCCGCACAGGGAGCAGCGATGCACTTGCAGCGGCATTTGCTGGCGCAGGCAATGAAGATGCGCTCAACCGCATGTTTGCAGTCGACGCCGAAACCCAGTTGCCTGATGACTTGCTGCTGCTCACCGACAAGAGGAGCATGGCCGTCTCGCTCGAATGCCGTGTGCCGCTGCTCGATCGCGAGTTGGTCGAGCTGGCGGCGGCCATTCCCGAATCCCTGAAGGTGAAGAACGGTCGCCTCAAGCACCTGATGAAAGAGGCGCTGTCCGATGTGTTGCCGCCGGGTATCCTCGATCGGAAGAAGCGGGGTTTTGGAACGCCAATGGGGGCCTGGCTCAAGCGTGAGCTTGCTCCGGTGCTGCGCAGGCTTCTGGCCACTGACGTGGTACGTGACCGTGGCTTGTTCGACCCCACCGTGGTGTCGCGCCTCATGGCAGATCACGAGTCCGCCCGCATTGACGGTACTGACGCACTGCTTGCCCTGATGAACCTTGAAATCTGGAGTCGTCTTTACCTCGATGACCATTCGGTTGACGATGTCACGGCGGAACTCAAAAGCTATCTCGCATGAAAATCCTATACGTTTGCCATCGTTTCCCTTTCCCGCCGAAGCGGGGCGGAAAAATCCGTCCCTTCAACATGATCCGGCACCTGTCGCAGAATCATCAGGTGACGGTGTGTTCGCTGGCGCGTTCGGAGGCTGAGGCCGAAGAGGGCAGGGGGATCGCTCCGCACTGTGAGCGCTTCGAGATGGGCGTGGTATCGAACCCGGTCCAGGTGTTGCGCATGGTGGCGCGATTGCCGACGACCGTGCCCTCGTCGATGGGCTACTTCTATTCCCCCGATCTAGCCGCCAAGGTCAATGCCCTGCTTGCATCGGAGCGCTTCGACCTGATCTTTGTGCATTGTTCGTCGGTGGCGCAATACGTCAGCCATGTTCGTGACATTCCCAAGATTCTGGACTTCGGCGACATGGATTCGCAGAAGTGGCTTGAGTACGTCAATTACAAGCCCTTTCCGCTCAAGGCCGGCTACTGGCTCGAAGGGAGCAAGATGGAGCGCGAGGAGAAGCGCCTGGCCCGTCTTTTCAACATGTGCACAGCCACTACGCGCGCGGAGTGGGAGACGCTGGAGTCCTATTCCACAGGGGTGTCGACCGACTGGTTCCCCAACGGCGTCGACGCCGACTTCTTCAGGCCCGACGGTGAGGGCTATGACCCGGATACAATCAGCTTCATCGGGCGTATGGACTACTACCCGAATCAGGAAGCCATGTTCCGCTTCTGCGAACAGATCTGGCCGCTGCTACGTGCCAAACGGCCCGAAATGAAGCTGCTGATCGTGGGCGC
>JALNWS010000319.1 GCA_023230755.1 Azoarcus sp. | reverse complement strand
CTCACGTGGCGCGTTTCGAAGCCGCGCTGGCCAGTGGCAAGACCGGCAATTTGAGCCTTGCGGGTTCCGTACCCATCATCATTGCCTATCTCACTGCAGCACCGGACGCCGAAGGACGCATCACCTATCGTCCCGACATTTACCGCCGTGACGCCGAGCTGATGGCCGCCCTTGATACGGCCTCGAAGTAATCCTTTCGAAACCGATTTTTCAGGTTTTCCTTGATTTTCAGCCCAGTGTTGTTTATAGTGCTGCTTCTCCGACGCGGGGTGGAGCAGTCTGGCAGCTCGTCGGGCTCATAACCCGAAGGTCGCAGGTTCAAATCCTGCCCCCGCAACCAAGATTCACGAAAAGGCCAGTCGCCGTTTCCTGACTGGTCTTTTTGATTCAGTTTAAAACTGCGCAAGCAGTGCACGATCTCCGACGCGGGGTGGAGCAGTCTGGCAGCTCGTCGGGCTCATAACCCGAAGGTCGCAGGTTCAAATCCTGCCCCCGCAACCAAGCATCAGCAAAAAACCCAATCACTTCGCGGTGATTGGGTTTTTTGCGATGGAACGCCGACAGGGGATCGCCCCCACCGTTATCCCATCGATCACTCGATCGTCCCAATTACGCTAAAGTTCAACAGCGTATTGACACCGGATCGTTTGCAAAGCGCCCTCTTTCACCGACTGGATTCCAAACGCTGAACCCTGGTGGTCCGGTACGAGCCAGGACTGAGCCCGGTCCACTTCTTGAAAGCACGGTAAAAGGCGCTGTTCTCCTTGAAACCAAGTTCGAGCGCGATGTCCTCAACGGGAATCACGGTGTTGCACAACAGATTGATTGCCTGGTCTCTTCTCAAGTCGTCCTTGACGGCCTGAAAGGAGCTTCCCTCGCTTTCCAGACGGCGTCGCAATGTAGACTCGGTCGTTCGCAACCTTGCCGCCAGGTCTCCAAATATGGGCCACTGGTCGAACGGGGTTGCCGAAAGCGCTTTCCGAATCCGGGCGACATACCCACCCTCGTTGCGATACTTCACCAGGAAATTGGCTGGCGCCTTGCGCAGAAACTCCGTGAGCGCACGCCCATCGCGAATAATCGGCAGTGACAGCGCCCTGCTTTCCAGAAACAACGCGCTTTGTGACTGCGAAAACTGAATGTTCTGGCCAAAAACCAGATGATATTCGGCAAGATTTTCCGGGCAACATTGGACGAAACTCACTTCCTGAATGACGAGACGACGGCCCGTCAACCAGCATGCCAGACCATAGAGAATGACAAACAGGGTGCCATGCGCGAAGACCCGTGGGTTGTCCTTCCGGTCGTGCAGTTGAAGTTGCGCGCTTTTTTTGTCGGTAACGACTGCGCCTCGCACGTCATCGAGAACCAAAGAGAGAAAGCGCGCCGCGCGATCGAGGGCGTGACCAAGGCTGGTGCAATCAAGCACCGCATGACACAGCATGGCAAAACTACCGTACCGCATGGGATGCGAATCCATGCCGAAGAATTCGTCATCCAGTGTCGATGCCAGCACATGCCAGATTGCACCGTACTGTTCGGGCGACACACGCGCCTGTGGCTTGTTCAGCCAACCCGGATTGACGCCGGATTGCACTAACAAGGCGGATGATTCGAAGCCTCGCTTGCCTGCTTCGAGCAAGGCTTCTTCGACAAAACTGATGGAAATCGTCCCTTTGGCCATCTGATGATAAGGCGGTGATCGCCGTCCACTATTGCAAAAAACGTCGCTCATTTTGATGGAATTTGGCATAGGACGACAAATCCCATCTCCATAGACTCTCGTACCGTTCAATTAGAGCGACGTGGAGGCAAGGATGAGTCAAGCTACCGATGCACAAATGAGTGAACTGCCGGACTACAAGGCGTTCGCCGCATCATTTCAACTGGCCGCACTGGCTGAGCAATTCGCCGGCGATTTTGACAACGGCATCAACGCGGCCATCGAATGCTGTGACCGCCATTGCACACCCGGCCGGGTTGCGCTGCGCTGGGAGGGTCATAACGGCCTCAGTACCCAACTCACATTTGAAGAACTGCGCGAACGTTCGTGCCAGTTTGCTCATTTTCTGGTCAGCCTCGGGGTCAAGCCCGGAGACCGGATAGCCGGCTTGCTCCCGCGCATTCCAGAACTGCTTGTGGTGATCATTGGAACCTGGCGTGCAGGCGCCGTCTATCAGCCACTGTTTACCGCCTTTGGTCCCAAGGCTATCGAATACCGCGTGGGCGCCAGCGAGGCACGCTTGATCGTCACGGATTCATGCAACCGACAAAAGCTCAATGACGTAACCGACTGCCCAGCCGTCATGACCATTGCCAGGGATGGCGGCATCGCGCCGGCGCAGGACCATGACTTTCACGCCACCTTGCCCCGGTTCGACACCACCTTCCAACCGGTACTGCGTACCGGACTGGATGCCTGCATGATGCTATTCACCTCCGGCACCACGGGTCTGGCCAAGGGCGTTGCCGTACCGCACAAGGCGTTGATGGCGATCCACATGTACATGCGATACGCCATCGGACTGCAGCCCGACGACACGTTCTGGAATATCGCAGACCCGGGCTGGGCGTACGGGCTCTATTTCGGCGCGATCGGCCCCTTGCTTCTGGGGCAGGCGACGACCTTCTACGACGGTCCATTTACGGTGGACTCGACGTATCAGATGATTGACAAGTATGGCATCACCAATCTCGCCGGTGCGCCCACTGCCTACCGCCTGATGATTGCCGCAGGCACGGAAAAGGCCCAGTCCGCAAAAGGCCGGTTGCGTGTCGTAAGCAGTGCAGGCGAACCACTCAACCCGGAGGTGATCCGCTGGTTCCGCGAGCACCTCGATTGCGTCATCCATGATCACTACGGTCAAACAGAGATTGGCATGGTGCTCTGCAACTTCCACGCGCTCGCCCATCCGGTTCGACCAGGCAGCGCAGGTTTGCCGATCCCCGGCTACAGCCTGGCCGTCGTTGAAGAAGATGGTACGGAGGTGGCGCCGGGCACGCAGGGCATTCTGGCCGTGGATCGGGACAATTCGCCGCTCTATTACTTCCAGGGGTACTGGCGCAAGGAAACGCCCGGT
>JALNWS010000318.1 GCA_023230755.1 Azoarcus sp. | reverse complement strand
TGCGCATCCAGTTCGATCGCTTCGGGGCGGATCGCGATGCGACTGGCGACCGGCCGTCCGAGCAGGCGGCTTGCAGCGTCGGCATCGAGCAGGTTGTAGTTGCCGATGAAGCCGGCGGCGAAGGCGTCGGCAGGGGCGGTGTAAAGGGTTTCGGCATCGCCGCTCTGGACGATCCTGCCCGCGTTCATCAGGAACACGCGGTCGGACATTACCAGCGCTTCCTCCTGATCGTGGGTGACGAAGATCGTGGTCAGCCCGAGCTCCTGCTGGATGGTCCTGATCTGTTCGCGCAGGTGTTTGCGGATGCGCGCATCCAGCGCCGACAGCGGTTCGTCGAGCAGCAGCAGGCGCGGGCGGGTGACGAGGGATCGCGCCAGCGCCACGCGCTGGCACTGCCCACCCGACAACTGTTGCGGATAGCGCTCGGCGAATTCGCCGAGTTCAACCATGTCGAGGGCTTCACCGACGCGGTGGCTGCTGTCGCGCGTGCCGACCTTCTGCATTCGCAGCCCGAAGGAGACGTTCTGCTCCACGGTCATGTTGGGGAACAGCGCATAGCTCTGGAACACCATGCCGATGCCGCGCCTTTGCGGCGCAAGGGGGACGAGGTCCTGACCGTCGAGACGGATCTCGCCGCCGTTGACCTCTGTCAGGCCGGCGATGCAGCGCAGCAGGGTGGACTTTCCGCAGCCCGAGGGGCCAAGCAGCGTGATGAACTCGCCCTGGCCGATGCTGCAGTCAATGTCGCTGAAAACCGGTGTCTGGCCGTAGCGCTTATGCAGGCCGTGGATGGTCAGGAAGCTCATGTCTTGTCCTTGTTCAGGCGACTGGCAGCCCAGGTGAATACCAGCACGAAGAAGAAATAGGAGATCACCAGCGCGCTATTGAAGTGCCCGCTGCTGTTTCGCATGTTGTTCAGGTACACCTGCAGGGTCTCGTAGCGTGTGCCCACCAGCAGGTTGGCGAAGACGAACTCGCCGAACAGGAAGCTGAAGGAGAGAAAGAGCGACACCATCAAGCCCTTGCGCAGGTTCGGCAGGATCACCAGAAAGGCGGCCTTCCAGGTGCTGGCGCCGAGCAGGTGGGCGGCATCCATCAGGTCGCGCAGCCTGATGGCGTGCAGGTTGTTGGTGATCGCGCGGTACATGAAGGGCAGGGCGATGGTGAAGTAGCAGCCGATCAGGATCCACGGAGTGCCGACCATGGCCAGTGGCCCGGAGCCGTAGACCTGCAACAGGCCCACCGAGGACACCACCGGCGGCACGGCGAAAGGCAGCAGGATGAGGATGTTCATCAGCCCGTCCAGTCCGGGGAAGTGGTAATGGACGACGAACAGCAGTGGCAGGATCAGCACGACCGCCAGGAGCAGTGCACCGAGACACACCAGCAGCGACTGGCCGAAGGCGGCGAGAAAGCGCGCGTCGGTCCACAGCGCCAGATACCATTTGAAGGTCAGACCGTCCGGCAGAATGGTCGCCCCCCAGCTGGTGGACAGCGAATAGAGCAGGGTTGCGGCGAGCGGCAGCAGCAGGATCAGGAACAGCAGCCAGACCACCACGCGGTGGTAAAGGCTGGCAGAGGGCCTATCGGTGCGGGACATGTCAGTGCCTCTTCTTCAGCAGCAGATGGTGCGTCACGGTGATCACGGCCATCAGGCCGACCAGGACCATGGCCAGCGCGCTGGCAAGATCCGGATTGAGCGAGATATCCCCGGAAACCAGACCGGCGATACGGATCGGCAGCATGTTGAAATTGCCCGTGGTCAGGTAGTACACGGTGGCGTAGGCACCGAGGGCGTTGGCCAGGAGGATGACGAAGGTGCCGAGCAGCGCCGGGCTCAGCACCGGCAGGCCGATATGGCGCCAGAAGTCCCAGGTGCCTGCGCCGAGCAGCGCCGCAGATTCGCGCCAGTCCTCGCGCAGGGCGTCGAAGGCGGGGTAAAGCAGGAGGACGCCGAGCGGGATCTGGAAGTAGGTGTAGAGCACGATCAGGCCGGTGCTGGAATAGAGGTTGAAGTCCTCTATCAGCCCGATCTGCTTGAGCAGGATGGTCAGTGCACCGTTGAAACCGAGCAGGATGATGAAGGCAAAGGCCAGCGGCACGCCGGCAAAATTGCTCGTCATGTTGGTGAAGGCGATGACGAAGTCGCGCAGCTTCGAGTCGACCTGGCGCAATGAGTAGCTGCCGAGAATGGCGATGCCGATGCCGAACAGACTCGACCACAAGGCGATCTGCAGACTGCGTTCGATGGCCTGCAGGTAGAACCGGGAGCCAAACACCTTGGCAAAGTTGTCCAGACCCCACGCATCGCCCACGCTCAGACTGTGGATGGCGACCCAGATCAGCGGTGCGATCTGGAAAGCGATGAAGAACAGCGCGAAGGGCAGCAGGCAGAGGCTGGCGAGCAGACGGCCGCGGCGATGAAATCCGGCGCGCTTACGGGGCAGCGTTGCTGCATGTACGGCGTTGCGAGTTTCGCCGTCGAGTTCGAGTTCGAGTGAGGTGTTCATTTGAGTAACGCCCTGCACAGCGGTTTGTCGTGGGCGACGCCAAGCAGGGTGCAGATGGTGCCGCACAGTTCGGTCTGTTCCGGCTGTGCGGCGCGGTTGAGGCTGAAGGCGTTGCCGAGGACGAACAGCGGCACCTCTCGCTCCTCAGGCAGCAGGCCGTTGTGCGAGCGGTCGAGGTTCATGCCGTGATCGGCCGTCACCAGCACCTGATAGCCGTCATCCAGCCAGGCTTGCAGATAGTCGGCGAGAAGGGGGTCGGCCGTACGGGCGCTGTTGCGGTACTGCGGGCTTTCGAGTCCGTGCCTGTGGCCGGCGTCGTCGATGTTCATCGGGTGCACCAGGAGCAGGTTGGGGCGGTGGCGCAAGCGCAGGCTTTCCGCGTCGGCGAATACGTGCGAGTCCGGATAGTGGTCGGCGTAGTAGAAATGGCCATGTTGAATGGGCAGTTCGGGCGCTTCGGTATGGCGGTCGCGGGGCGCATCGAAGGGCGCGCGGTTGTAGAGCTCGCTGATCCAGTGATAGGCCGCTGCGGCGGTACTCAGGCCGGCCTCGCGGGCGTAATGGAAGACGCTGCGCTGG
>JALNWS010000317.1 GCA_023230755.1 Azoarcus sp. | reverse complement strand
GCCGCGTGCCTTTTCTTCAGGCGCGCTGTCGATCGACGCATAGTCCTTGGCCTCGCCACCGAACTTCTTCGACAGAATCGTCGTGATTGCCGCCGTCAGCGTGGTCTTGCCATGGTCAACGTGACCAATGGTGCCAACGTTTACGTGCGGCTTCGTACGCTCAAACTTACCCTTAGCCATATCGATACCTTTTAATCAGAATCAGAAATTTCGAAGCGATGACTCCGACACCGTCACGCTTGACGAGGCAGATAGATGTGGTGCCCTTGACGTGGATTGAACACGTGGCCTCTCCCTTACCAAGGGAGTGCTCTACCACTGAGCTACAAGGGCGCCGAAACCTGTACTACAACAAACTGCTGGAGCGGGTGAAGGGAATCGAACCCTCGTCATAAGCTTGGAAGGCTTCTGCTCTACCATTGAGCTACACCCGCACATGCCAAACGCCAGCTGACTCACTACAACCGCTTCGCGTGCCGCAATCTACAACAGCACAACGAAATGTGCTTGGTGGAGGGGGAAGGATTCGAACCTTCGAAGGCAGAGCCGTCAGATTTACAGTCTGATCCCTTTGACCGCTCGGGAACCCCTCCAAGCGCGAAGCCACGCACTATAGTGGCGGTTTGGCGCGTTGTCAAACCTTTCCGCAAAAAAAGTCGAAAGAGACGCTGTGCGGCCATTTCGCGCACCTGGTACTTTCGCCCCGTCGGATTGACGTACGCCGCGGGCGAACAACAGAATGATCGAACCGAACAGGAACACCTCATGCCCGCCACTGACACCCTTGCCGCCTTCCTTGCCGTCTCGGTACTCATCACCCTCGCCCCCGGTCCTGACAACCTCATGGTTCTGGGCCAGAGCCTTGCGCGCGGCCGCGCCGCAGGCTTCGGAATTGCCGTGGGCTGCGCACTTGGCTGCTTCACACACACGCTGTGGGCCGCACTCGGAGTCAGCGCGGCGCTGGCGTCCTCACCGACAGTGTTTGCAGCGCTCAAGCTGGCGGGCGCCGGCTATCTGTGCTGGATCGGCATCCAGACACTGCTTCACGCGCGCGGCGCAACGGTCATGCGCAACAGCGATGCGACGCCTGCCGCGTGGGCGAGCCAGGTGCGCCGCGGCTTCATCGCAAACGCCATCAACCCGAAGGTTGCACTCTTCTTCCTCGCATTCCTGCCACAATTCGTGCGCGCGGAGGGAGGCGACGCGACGGCGCAAATGATCACGCTCGGCGCAAGCTTCGCGCTACAGACGGTTTTCGTGTTCGGTGCGATTGCATTCGCCGCAGGTACGCTTGGGCAGGCACTGGCGCGCCACGGGCGGGCAAGCGTCTGGCTCGAACGCATGGCAGGCGTGCTCTTCATCGGGCTGGCCGCAAGGCTCGCGCTGGACGATCACACGCTGTAGTCGCGTCCACTCGATCACACAACAGGAACCGATCCATTCAATGAGACGCGCCTCCGCGACCGCTCTCCCCGCTCCCGAAACCGGTGAGCGCAGGGACTGGCAGACAATCAAGAACCTCATGCCCTTCATCTGGGCCTACAAGTACCGGGTAATCTTTGCGCTCTCGTGCCTGCTGGCCGCCAAGGGCGCCAACGTCACCGTTCCGATCACATTCAAGCACCTGATCGACGCACTGACGGTAACCGAAACGCAGGCATATATCGTGGTGCCGGCGGCCGTGCTGCTGGCCTACGGCGTGCTGCGCTTTTCCACCTCGCTGTTCACCGAGTTGCGACAGATCGTGTTTGCACGGGTCACGCAACAGGCGGTGCGCGAGATCACACTGCAACTGTTCCGCCACCTGCACGCCCTCAGCCTGCGTTTCCATCTTGAGCGCCAGACCGGCGGCCTCACGCGCGACATTGAACGCGGCACCCGCTCCATCAACTCCCTGATCAGCTACACCCTCTACTCCATCCTCCCCACCCTGGTCGAAATCGGGTTGGTCATGGGCATCCTGCTGATGGAATACGACGCCGTGTTCGCGCTGATTACCCTGGCAACGCTGACCATCTACATCGTCTTCACGGTCAAGGTCACGAACTGGCGCACGGCGCTGAGGCGGCAGGCCAATGAGCTCGACTCGGCCGCCAACGCCCGCGCCATCGACAGCCTGATCAACTACGAAACGGTAAAGTACTTCAACAACGAAGCCTACGAGGCCGACCGTTACGACCAGGAACTGGCCAAATGGACCTCGGCGCAGATCACCAACCAGTACTCGCTCTCAGGACTCAACATCGGCCAGGCCGCGATCATTGCGGTCGGGGTGACCGCGATGATGTGGCAGGCCGCCATCCGGGTGGCCAGCGGCGCAATGACCATCGGCGACATCGTGCTGGTCAATGCCTTCATGATCCAGCTCTACATCCCGCTCAACTTTCTCGGCATGATGTATCGCGAATTGCGCCAGGCGCTGACGGACATCGAGCGCATGTTCGGACTCATGCACGAGCATCGCGAGATTGCCGACGCCCCTGACGCACTCACCCTGCCGCCCGGGCCGGCGAGCGTGCGCTTCGAGCACGTCGGCTTCGCCTACGACACCAAGCGCCCCATCCTGCACGATCTCGATTTCGAAGTCCCCGCCGGGCGCACCGTCGCCATCGTCGGACACTCGGGCTCGGGAAAGTCGACGCTCGCGCGACTGCTGTACCGCTTCTACGACGTCCAGTCGGGCGCCATCCGCATCAACGGGCACGACCTGCGTCAGCTCACCCAAGACAGCCTGCACGCGGCAATCGGCATTGTTCCGCAGGACACCGTGCTGTTCAACGACACCCTGTTCTACAACATCCAGTATGGTCGTCCAAGCGCCAGCCGCGAAGAGGTCGACGCCGCCGCGCGCGCCGCCCAGTTGACGGAGTTCATCCAGCGCCTCCCAGACGGTTACGAAACACGGGTGGGCGAACGGGGCCTGAAGCTCTCGGGCGGAGAGAAGCAGCGCGTCGCCATCGCCCGCGCCCTGCTCAAGAATCCCGCGATCCTGATTTTTGACGAAGCCACCTCGGCGCTCGACTCGAAAACGGAAAAGGCGATACAGGCGCAGATCGAGCTGGCCGCAAGCGGGCGCACCGCATTGGTCATCGCACACCGGCTATCAACCGTGATGAACGCCGACGAGATCATCGTGCTT
>JALNWS010000316.1 GCA_023230755.1 Azoarcus sp. | reverse complement strand
GCTTTGACCTCGTCGCCCACATGCACGTCCAGGCGTTTCACGCGCCCGGCAAATGTCGGCCCGATTTTGTAGGTGTAGCGAGCCTCCACCGTGCCGATACCGAAAAGGGCCGGCATGACCGGGCGCGACTCGACGGTTTCGACCGTTACCGCGACCGGCGCGAGCGGACCCGATCGCAGACCGACATAGATGAAGAGCGCCAGCAATGGAATGATGACGGCAAGAAGTGCCAGCGTGCGGCCTTGCAAGGGCAGTTTTTTCATTGTGTACTCCGGATGCCACGGCGATAGATGGCAAAGACTCTTGGTGCGTCGCGGTGCATGCGACCGATATCACCTGCCAGCATCGATTGCATGAGCAAGCCTTGGACCGTGCCAATGAAAAGTGTGGCCGCTGCCTCGCTATCAAGCGAGGGGGGGAGCTCGCCGCAGTCCTTGCCTTTCTCGATGAGGCGAAGCAGGCGCTCGCCATAGCGCTCAATCAGGGTCTGCACCATGCGCTTGGCCGGCGTCGATTCGGCACGCTGAAGTTCGCCAAACATGATTCTGGGCACGCCTGGGTGTTGGATGACGAACTTGATATGAGTATTGAACATCGCTTCCATGGCTGCCAGGGGCGACTCGATTCCTTGGGCGGAGCGATCGATTCGGGCCAGCAGATGCTCCGCGACCCATTCCATGGCCGCTTGCCAGATCGCTTCCTTGTTCGGGAAGTGCCGAAACAGCGCACCTTGAGTCAGGTTCATGTGTTTGGCGATCGCCGCAGTCGTGATCTCGCTCGGGTTCTGTGCACCGGCAAGCTCGACGACAGACTCGACAGTGACGGCACGGCGTTCATCGGCCGGAAGATGTTTTGAATGGGTATTCACGATCACGCTCTTCAAAAGATAGTAATTGATTACTATCTTAATGCGGAAAATGAAATTTGCAAGGAATTTGTCGACCGCCCGCAGTGTTCAGCAAGACCCGGCAGCCGCCGCCGAGTGCGCCGGGGCTGGCATGTTTTATGGCGAGTTTCCCGATGCGATCTGACAGCGTGGTGTGTTGGTGATTGACCAGGCTCTGAGTTGCGGTGCAGGCCGGAAAAACCGCTTGTTCGACTCTGTTTGCGTGGGTTAGGGTTCGGAAGTATGGCGGTGTGCTGCTGAGTTACGTTGCATCGCACTGACGAAGAATCAGAGGATTACCCACGCTGGAACGCTTCAATAGAGATGGCAGGAGGGTTGATGTCTTGCGACGTGAAGGTCGTTCTCCCTGGCGCCAATGGTGGCGCTCTTAATCTCGCCTGGGTCTGGATACGCATGGATCAATTTTGAAAAATTACCCTTTCCTGCATTCGTTCGCCCACGCTGAAGCAAGGCCCCGGCCCGGTCGGGAATTCTCGATTGCCCACGGGTGTCGAGGCGGAATTTGCGCAGGTCCGTGTGAGGACGCGCAACAGATTGAAGGCCCGCAGCCTGCTCGTTTGCGAGCCCACGCGGGAGGCGATGCTTGTGCCCGCGCGGGTCGAGGGCGTCTGACATGACATCGCGGCGGCCGCTGCGGCACGTGCTGTTGTTCATCCTGGTGGCCTTCGGCCTGCTGGTGGCCTTTGCCCAGTTCTCCTTCATTGTCCAGACCCAGTCTGACCAGGCTCGTGCCCAACTCGAGGCGCTGGCGCGTCATGCGGGGGGAACGCTGGCGGCAAATCTTGAAGTTGCGATGCGCGAGGGGGACGACAGTTTCGTCGATCATCTTCTCGCGCAGCAGATTACCCTGCCGGACCTTGTGTATGCGGCGCTGATCGATGGCTCGGGACGCGTTCTGTCCGGTAGCCTTCCTGATATGCGCAACAAGGAGCTCGATCAGTTCGGCTTCGAGGCGCCACCGGCCCGGCTCGTCGAGACTGCTCGCAGCAGGCTCAGCGCCCAAGTACTGGGCGATCCAGGCAGACGTCGGATGTGGGGCGTGTTTCCGGTCCGGCTACCCTCTTCGGCTGGCGCCGCCGGGCCCGCTCAGGTCGCCTATGTGAGCCTGCTGATCGATACCGAACCCCACCGGCGTGCGGCCTTGTATCAAGCGGCAGGGCAGAGTTTGGTCGTGTTGTTGCCCATTCTGCTGCTGTCCGGGGCGATCTGGGTCATGGTCAACGTGTTGCTGACCAACCGCATCGAACGCCTGCTGGCGTATGCCCGGTCGCAGGTAGGCGGAGGCGTATTGCCCGACCAGGTCTCCGGGGCGGATGAACTGGGGCAATTGGGCGCTGCGCTGGCCGGACTCATGCGTGAGGTGATCGATTCCCGGGACTTTCATGTCCGTCTGCTTGAGTGCATGCCCAATCCGACCTGGCGCGCGGGAGGGGATGGACGTCGCAGCTATGTCAATCGTGCCTGGCTCGAGTTCACCGGCAGAGCGATTGGGCAGGAACTCGGTGAAGGCTGGCTTGAAGGTGTACATCCGGATGATGTCGCGTGCTGTCGGCGGCTGTATTCCGAGGCGGTTGCCGGGCAGGATGCCTTCGTAATGGAGTACAGGCTGCGTTTTCGCGACGGGGCCTATCACTGGCTGTCTGATCATGGTCAGCCATTGTTCGGGGCGGACGGAGGGTTTCTTGGTCATATCGGCAGTTGCTACGATCTGCAGCAGGAAAAGGCCGCATTGGCGGCCGTTGCGGCCAGTGAGGAGCGCTTTCGCAGCCTGGTCGAACATGCGCTGGTGGGCGTTTTTCTGGTGCGCGACGGGCGGGTGCTGTACGGCAATCCACAGCTCGCCGAATGGTTTGGCTACACCGTAGCGGATATGGTGGGGGTGCAGATCAGCGCGCTTGTACATCCGGATGATCTTCCCCTGGTGCAGGCACAACTGCGACTCAGGGAAGCGGGCAATACCGAACGTGCACACTATGTGCTGCATGCAAGGCGGCGCGACGGGTCGGTGTTTCTGGCGGAAGTCTATGGCACCGGTATCGCTCATGAGGAGGGCTCGGTCGTCATCGGAACCTTGCTGGATGTGACCGAGCGCACGACTGCGGAAGCGAGAATCAGGCAGCTGAATGCCGATCTGGAGCTGCGCGTTGAACAGCGCACGAACGAACTCGCCGCGCTCAATGACGAGCTTGAAACCTTCACCTATTCGGTTGCGCATGACCTCAAGGCGCCGTTGAGAGGGATAGACGGGT
>JALNWS010000315.1 GCA_023230755.1 Azoarcus sp. | reverse complement strand
GACGAAAGAATGGTTTGATGATGGTGCGTCACGCCCGACGCTCGTCGTGAACGGCGCCCGGACAGGGGGTGAAGCGCCGTTCAGCATTCTCGACGGCTTGTCGCCGCCACCCCGGCCGTCCGTGCGCAGGACGCGCTGGGTGGGCCGGTCCGGTGTCGCCCAGGGCGTGCTGTTTGTCGCGCTGCTGATGACCGCCTTTCGGCTGGGGATGACTTACATGGCGGCCGGGGACGAAGGGAAGTCATCCACAACGCCAGCAGGGCCCGCTGTGGGGCAGAACGACTTCAGGGGCGTGACGATGGGTGCGGAAACGGGGGGCGGACGTGGTGCTTCAGAGGCGTCAGCCGCTGCGCTGATCGTTGGGACTGCGGCCGCGTGCGCGTCCGAGCGGGCGTACGATTCCGAACGCATTGTCGTAGACGGCGGCGTGGCGACGATCCGGGAGTTGCCCGCGTCGCCGGCGATCGACAGCAAGCGGCAGCTTCATGCGTCCGCGGTGAGCGCACTGCAGGCTGCTGAGGTGGCAAAAAATACGTCAGGGGTGAAAATCGCGGGGCCGCGCGGGGAAGCGAAGCGGGGGGGCGGCAAGAGTATGCGGAAAAGGACGGCTAACAAAGCGGCGACCGTCTCCGCAGCAAGCGGGCGTGATCGCGACGTCGACATCATTGCTGCGATCGTTGAGGCAACAAAGCCGGTGCGGTGAGCCAGCCCACTGCGCCAGGACGCTTGCTTCGATCGGCAAGGACGCACCGCGGTGCATCCTTGCGAGGTGCCTGTCTTAGTCGAAACTCGGCAGTTCCTGTTTCACCACGGGCTTTCCGGCTGCAGTCCAGGCGTCGAATCCACCGGAAATCGAACTGACATTGAGATAGCCCATGTCCGCGAGTGCACACGCTGCCAGCGCAGCTCGGCCGCTGGTCTTGCAGTAAATGACGATCTTCAGGTCGCGTGAGGCAAGTTCGGGCGTGTTGCTGAGCTTGAATTCGAGCATGCCGCGAGAGATATGAACGGCGCCGGGGATGTGCCCGGCAGCGTATTCGTCAGCCTCCCGGACATCGAGCAGCAGATCAGCGTCCCGAATCGCCTGGTCGGCATTCTCCAGCGGGGTTTCGCTGATTTTTGTTTTGGCTGTTGTGACTAGATCGTGCGCGGTTTTTATCATGGCTGTTTCCGGTATGTGACGGCTGTCCCGAGGCAGATTGCCCCATTGGCACGAGCGCCGGTTGATGGATGCGTGTGGCCCGACAGGCGCTCAGCGTGGTGAGTTCTTGTCCGGCAGTGGGTAGCCGTCGGCAACGTAGGCTGGGCCCTTCATGACGAACACGATGAAACAGAAGATGCCGACGGTCAGCACGACCGTCCAGTGCAATACGACCGCCGCGATTACACAGATATCAATCATCTGCAGTGCGCGAAGCGTGTCTTCTGACTTGTCGCCCCACCAGGCCAGCCGCGCCAGGAGTGAAATGCTCACGCATGCGGCGGTGCCGGCAAGCAGGATCATTGGCAGCTTGCGCAGGACTGTGCGCTCCTGGCCTGCAGGCTCTGTCCGTGATCCAGGAAGGCGCTTCCAGCGATTTGTCGTCATTATTTTCAGTCCCGATTGTCCGCGGACGTTCCGAAACAGAAACGTTCGGACTCGGGTCATTATATAAGCAAACCTTGAACCTGACTGAGACCCTGCTCGCGCCGAGACCGACAGGCCGTGAAATCAGGTCAACAGTTTGGTGCGCGGCGTATCCGGTGCACGGGACTGTGGCGGTATTGTTGGCAATCGGGCCCTCTCCGGCGTAGCTCGGGTAGAATGCAGTCTTCAAGCCGAACAGCCCGCTGCGTCATGACAACCGAAACACCCTCCGCGAAACCCGCTCTAGAACCCCGTGCCCTGTTGCAGAAGTTGCAGGAGCAGTCGCCGACGTTCCGCGATTGCAAGCCTCTGGCCATTCGCATCGATACCAATATTCTCGAACGCTTCCCCGAGTTCGAGAAAAAGACCCTGCGCAGTGCGCTGCGCATGCACACGGCGTCGACGCGTTATTTGAAAGCGATGGAGAAGGCGACGGAGCGCTTCGATTTCGAAGGCAATGTTGCCGGAGAGGTGACCGAGGAGCAGCGTGCGCACGCTTCGGCTACGCTCAAGGAGCGTTTTGCCGCGGCTGCCAAGCAGCAACGTGCGAAGCGTGAAGCCGAGGAAGCCGAGCGCAAGCGCGAAGAAGCGGAGCGTCGTCGCGGCGAGAAGCTGCAGCAACTGATGACGAAGTTCGGAAAATGATGTCACCTGGCCGCCTTCTTCCCGCTGCAGCCATGGTCGCTGTGCTCGTTGCGAGCGCGCCGGCCAGTGCGGAGCGGGTCGGGGAGGTGTCCACAGTGTGGAAGCTGATCGGCCCCAATCACAAGGTGGTTGTCGAAGCCTATGACGACCCGCGTGTGGAAGGCGTGACCTGTTACGTTTCCCGCGCCAAGACTGGCGGCCTGTCTGGTGCAGTCGGGCTTGCAGAAGATCTGTCCGAGGCTTCGATCGCCTGCAGGCAGGTTGGCACGATTCGCTTCCGTGAGCCGATCCCGCAACAGGAAGAAGTTTTCTCCGAGCGACTGTCGGTGCTCTTCAAGCGCCTGCAGGTCGTGCGAATGGTCGACGCCCGCCGCAACGTGCTGGTGTATCTCACCTACTCGGACAAGCTGGTCGATGGCAGTCCAAAGAACAGCGTGACCGCTGTTGCCGTCGATGGCGGCACGCCGATTCCATTGAGTCGCTGAACCGGCCTTTCTTCGGCGGGCTTCCTCAGCTTTACCACAGGCTGCGTTCCTGACCGGGACGCGTGCGCAACAGCCATGCGCCTGTGGCGCCGGCCAGCGCCACCGCGATCGCACCGCCTGTGTTTCCGGTTCCCAGCATCAGCCCAGCCAGCAGACCAAAGCCCATCAACAGTCGATTGATTTTCGGTTCCATCGTCTCTCTCCTTGTGGGGAAATGAGACAGGGCTGAGCGCTGTCTCGATAGCTGTAAGTTTATACAGTTAGTCGAAAAATGGAAGTGCTTTCTGTCGTCTGAGGCATGTGCGCCACTGGCGCTGCGCGCGAGTTCGGCTATAATCCGCGACCTGATGTGTTGCCCTTGTAGCTCAGTTGGTAGAGCAGCGGTTTTGTAAACCGAAGGTCGCGGGTTCGACTCCTGCCGGGGG
>JALNWS010000314.1 GCA_023230755.1 Azoarcus sp. | reverse complement strand
GAGATTACGCCCGAACGCACCAGCACCAGATCGTCATAGTAGGAAGTGAAGCCCTCGAAGGCCCAGAGCAGCCGGGTATAGTTTTCGACCGCCAGGTCGTAGGGCACGAAGGCGGCAGGTTTGATGCGCTTGACGTTCCAGGTGTGGAAGTATTCGTGGCTGCACAGGCCAAGGAAGGTCTTGTAGCCGTCGGGCAGACCGGTCATGCCTTTCCACGGCAGGTCTGCCCGGCTGGCCAGCAGCGCGGTGGATGCACGGTGTTCCAGCCCGCCGTAGCCGTCACCGACCAGCTGCGTCAGAAAGACGTAATAGTCCATCGGCGGCGGCGCACCGAAGAGCTCGATCTGGAATTGGCAGATGCGTTCGAGATCGGCTGCAAGGCGCTCGGTATCGCAGTCGTGGCGACCGCTGAGCACGATATCGTGGCGCACCCCGCCCGCCTCGAAACCGGCAAGCGTGAATGTGCCCATCTCGACCGGATGATCGACCAGTTCGTCGTAATTCTCTGCCCGGTACAGCCCGAATCCATAAGCGCGCGCCGCGCCGAGTTCACCGCTGGCACGCGGCAACGCAGTCGCCACTTTCCAGTCCAGATAGGCCACGCCTTCGGGGCTCTCGATCTCGACCAGGCAGGGCCGGTCGGTGCGTCCCTCTACCGCCAGAAACACACTGGTGCCGTTGAAAAAGCCATGCGTCTGATCAAGATGGGCTGCACGCACCGACAGATCCCATGCATACACTTCGTAGTGCAGCGTCAGCGGCTTTCCCGCAGCAAACCCGGTGACGAGCCAGGTATGCTTGTCGAGCTTTTCCACCTTCACGTCCTTGCCACCCGATTCGCCACGCAGGCTCACGACATGACGCGCGAACTCGCGAATCATGTAGCTGCCCGGAATCCAGGCCGGCAGACTGAAACGCTCGCCTGCAGGGTCCGGATCACTGACCGTACAGCGAACTTCAAACAGATGGGCTTCGGGGCGCGAGGGGCGGATGAAATAACGGATCGGGGCAGTCATGGGCAGGACGGGCGACAACGGCCGAAAAACGGAGAAGTCACAATTTTAGGCGCTTTGCGAGGCACTGCCTATTTATTGTGCAACACGCAAAAACCCTGTTGCTTCAAGGTCTTTGAACGCTCCCTCACACCTTGTCCACAGCTTCGCCCACGGCATCCGGGGATAAACCGTACGGTTCGGGGATTCTTTCCTCTCCCCTCAGCGCATACGCTGAACAAACGGAGCAGAACATGCTGAACAAAGACAGAACCCCACCCGAAAACCGATCTGAACTACCCGCTTCGATGACTTGCCTCATTTTTAGGCAGACGATGAAAATCCTTTCGTATCAAGGACGTTTCGTCTTCCTTCACACCTTGTCCACAGCTTCACCCACGCTGCACGGGGATAAACATGATTGATCCCGCCCACGATCCCCAAGCACTTCCAAAAATACGTATTAACCGCAACATAAAACACTGGACAAATGTAGAAAGAAGGCGAAAAACAGCCCTGAAAGCACTATTTAACGCGATTGCCTAATTATTAGGCACCCCCTGAAAAGCCTGTTGATTCAAGGCCATCGGATACTCCCTCACACCTTGTCCACAGCTTCACTCACGTCGGTCGTGGATAAATCGATTTGATCCAAAGGGTGGAAGTCGCCGGTAAGAGTGCCGATGACGACCTGCCGTGCTTGACTGATAATCCGGGGCACAGATCAATGGAGGTTCAGACCGATGCCCCCCTTCAATGCCGTGTTCCTCGACATCACGCCGCTCGATCAGAACGATCTCGACCTGACGTCACTGGAAATGTGTTTTCGTCCCTCAAATGTTATGAACAGACGCCAGCCGACCTGATTTCAAGCCGCCTTCAAGGCGCCCAGGTTGCGATCGTCAACAAGGTCGGCCTGAGCGCTGACGCGCTCGCAGCCTGCCCCCAGCTCGAACTCGTGCTGGTTGCCGCCACCGGCTTGAATAATGTGGACCTTCGCGCGGCGAAGGCACTCGGCATCGCTGTCTGCAACTGTCAGGGCTATGGCACAGCCACCGTCGCCCAACATACGCTGATGCTCCTGCTCGCGCTGGCGACCCGGCTAGCGGATTATCAAGATGCGGTGAAAGCGGGTCGGTGGCAGAAAACAAAGCATTTTTGTCTGCTCGACTTTCCGATCGTCGAACTGGCCGGCAAGACCCTCGGCGTGCTTGGTCAGGGCGAACTCGGTGGGGCAGTGACACGACTGGCCGAGGCTTTGGGCATGCGCGTGGTGGTCGGCAATCTTCCGGGGCGCCCCCCCAAACCGGATCGCCTGCCCCTGGACGCGTTGCTGTCCGAGGTTGACGCCCTCACCCTGCACTGCCCGCTGACAGAGCAGACCCGCAATCTGATCGGCGCGCGAGAACTGGCGCTGATGAAACCCGGTGCATTCGTGATCAACACCGCGCGTGGCGGACTGATTGATGAGCAGGCCCTGGCCGATGCATTACGGCGTGGGCACCTCGGAGGAGCGGCAACGGATGTGCTGACCCACGAACCGCCGGTCGAAGGCAATCCCCTGCTGGCCGACGATGTTCCACGCCTGATCGTGACGCCCCACAGCGCGTGGGGAAGTCGCGAGGCCCGCCAGCGCATCGTCGATCAGCTGGTCGAGAACACGCAGGCGTTCAGGTCGGGAAGCGCGCTACGCCGCGTTGATTGAGATCCCGATACACGGCCACGGGCACAGGCGCCGCCGTTTGATCGATCAGGCTACACCTTCCTTCACGCGCTGCTTCGCTTCGTGAAGCATATGGAGCGTTATTTTGTGCACCTCGGCCTTACTCGCTTCGATGTGCGAACGTATTGCGATTTCCGCTTGAGCCGCCTTGCGCTGGACGATCAACCTGAGTATCTCCCGGTGTTCATCGTAGGTGATGTCGACCCGGCGGGCCTGCGTGAAATCGAGGCGACGGATAATACGGATTTTCTCGGTGACCTCCTGATGGACCCGGGCCACTTCTGAATTGCCGGTGGCAAGCATAAGCTGATGGTGGAAAGCCTCATCAAGCGCGCAAACCTCGTTCCCGTCCGTTACCCGCTGTGCCTTGGAGACAGACCAGGTCTCCATGAGCTGCCCGATGTCTGGTGAAGACTCAGCTTCACAGAGATGTTTCACGGCTGCGCGCTCGAGAATGACTCTAAGGTCGTAGAGCTG
>JALNWS010000313.1 GCA_023230755.1 Azoarcus sp. | reverse complement strand
CCGCGCGCCGGATATCAGTGAAGCCTGTGTGGAAGCCTATGGTGAGAGCACAGACCCCTTTGTTGTTTCCCTGCGTGAGCTGCTCGGGGTGGTCAGTGCACACGAGTGGCGCAAGAAAGGCGTCGAGATCCCTGCGCTTGGCGCCCGGATTCATGCGCATTACGGCGTCTATTCGCCGGTGCGCGGGGAGTATGTGGATCTCGTTGCGAATGCACCCCTGCCGGGCAAGACGCTCGCCTTCGATATCGGCACCGGTACCGGCGTGTTGGCGGCCTTGCTGGTTCGGCGCGGAGTTGCGCGTGTGATCGCGACCGATCAGTCGCCGCGTGCGATTGCGTGTGCGCGCGACAACATGGAACGCCTCGGCTTGACCGAGAAAGTCGAGATCGAGGCAACCGACCTCTTTCCTGAAGGGCGGGCATCACTGGTGGTGTGCAACCCGCCCTGGTTGCCGGCGGCCGCCAGTTCCCTGCTCGAGCAGTCGGTCTACGATCCGGACAGCCGCATGCTCAAGGGCTTCCTGAGCGGGCTGGCAGCACACCTGACACCGGGTGGTGAAGGCTGGCTGATCCTGTCCGATCTGGCGGAGCACCTTGGGCTGCGCAGCCGCGCGTTTCTGCAGGACGAGATTGCAAAGAATGGATTGAAAGTCGTGGCACGCACGGAGATCCAGCCCCGACATCCGCGCGCGACGGACGAGACCGATCCGCTGCATCATGCGCGCTCGGCCGAAATGACCTCGCTGTGGCGACTGGCGGTGGCCTGATCCGGGCACGGTTGTGGCGGGCTGTCTGCCTTTGGGCTGGGCAGACGCCGGTGGCAAAAAAAACGGCAGGCTCAGGCCTGCCGTTTTTGCGTGTGTCGTTAGCGACCCTCAGTGTGCAGGCTGCACCGGCTGCAGTTTGCAGGCGCTGCCGGTGGTCTGGCGGTCGGGCATGTAGGCCGCCACCTGGCAGGCGATGGAGGCGACATAGGGAATGCACTGCAGGCACAGGATACCCACCCACAGCTGCGTTTCGAGGTTGTCCGCGCCGCGTGTCATGACCAAGGAAACCGCGCCCAGCATCAGCGCCAGCAGCATGCCGATCTCTTCCCGGATCGGGCCGAAGAAGGCTAGCGCCCCCTTGGCTTTCCAGCCCTTGGGGGTGACCACGAACTCGCCCTTCTTCTTCGCCAGGCCGGCAAACACGCCGCGGGCGATCGAGTGTGCGAGTCCGACCGAGAGGATGGAGGCGCCAAGGATGTCCTTCCATGGGCAATCCATCGTGCGGCGGTAAAGGATCGGCCCAAGTGCGGCCTTGAATGCCATGAAACCCAGAATCGGGAAGGCCAGCGCGGTGACCGGCAAACCGAAGGCCTTGGGGAAGGCGAGGATGCCGAGCGTCCAGATCAGGCTGCCGAATGCAAATACCAGCTGCAGGGCGTCACCCAGCCACGCAAACCAGCCCGTCAGGAAGTGATAGCGCTGTGCCAGGTTCAGGGTGCTGCGCCCGACCATGTTGGGCAGGTGGTGCTTGAGGATCTGCATGGCGCCAAAGGCCCAGCGGAAACGCTGGCTCTTGATCGCGGCAAAGTCCGAAGGCGTCAGGCCGCGGCCAAGGATGTGGTCCACATAACGGGTGTCGTAGCCCTTTTCGATCAGGCGCAGGCCAAGTTCAGTGTCTTCGCAGATGCACCATTCCGACCAGCCCCCCACCTCGTCGAGCGCGAGGCGACGCACCAGGGTCATCGTGCCGTGCTGAATCAGCGCGTTGCGCTCGTTGCGGTGGTGCATGCCAATGCGGAAGAAACCGTCAAACTCCCAGTTGCACATGCGGCGGAAAGGCTGGGTTTCCCAGTCACGGTGGGCCTGCGGCGCCTGCACGACGGCGACATCGGGCTTGTCGAAGTGCGGAATGAGGCAGGCCAGCCACTCGGGGTCGACCACGTAGTCGGCATCGACTACGCCGACGACTTCGGCGCGGGGATCGGTGACCTTGAGCCCATAGTTCAGCGCGCCGGCCTTGAAGCCGGGCCAGTTCATCAGGTGGAAGAAGCGGAAACGCGGGCCCAGTTCGGCGCAACGCTTCTCCAGCGGCTTCCACAAGGCGTCATCCTTGGTGTTGTTGTCGAGGATGAGGACTTCGAAGTTGGCGTAGTTGAGCGCGGCCAGGCTGTCGATGGTGGCGATCACCATTTCGGGCGGTTCGTTGTGACAGGCAAGGTGGATCGAGACGAAGGGCTGCTCTTCCGGTGCATGGGGCGGCAGTGGCAGGAAGCGGCGGCGCCACTTGTCCTTGAACAGCATCTCGCCGAACTCGAAACCATGCGACAGCAGTACGGCGGCCGTCATGCCGGTTGCGGCAATGAGCATGCCCAGACCGATCAGGTCGCGCTGGGTCAGGTAGTAGTCCACCGGCACGTTGAGACCGACGATCAGCGTTGAGACACAGGCCTGGATCATGCCAGCAAGGAAAATGCGGCCGGCGATGCTCCAGTCGGTGAGAAAAAAGGCGATCAGGAACATCGGCAACAGCGCGAGCACACCGGCGTTGCTGGCCTTCTTGCTCCAGTGCGGGTCGCGTTGAACCAGCCCCTCAAGCGCGAACTTGGGCTGACGGTCGGCGTTGAACATGCCCCAGTAGGCACCCGCCCAGCCCTCGATCTCGACCTTCCACGGCTGATCGATGGCTTCCATCAGGAAGTAGTCGAGGCGGGCAGTACGCGGGTTGGCCAGGAACTCGCGGATGAAGCGTGCTTCGTTATCCAGCGAGGGTACGGCGGCGCCGATGACCGGGCCCTTGCTCGGCCAGCCGATCTCGCCAATGACGATCTTCTTTTTCGGGAACGCCTTCGCCAGCTCATCGTAGCGCTCGAAAGCGTAGTTCACCGCAGCCTCGACCGGCACGCCTTCATGGTAGGGCAGCAGGTGAACGGTGATGTAATCGACGTGCTTGGCCAGTTCAGGGTACTTGAGCCACACGTGCCAGGGTTCGGCCGACGAGACCGGCTTGCGCAACAGCTTGCGCGCACGGTCGAGGTAAACGATCAGTTCGTCGGGGGTGAGATCGCCGCGAAGAATGGATTCGTTGCCGATCATGACGCGCTCGACGTGCCGCATTTTGCCGGCGGCTTCGACGACAGCAGCGATCTCGCGGTCGTTCTTTTCCTTGTCGCGATCAAGCCAGGCGCCGGCGGTGACGAGCAGGTCGCGTTCGCCCGCGATGGCGAGCAGGTGTGGCAGATCGGTGACACCGT
>JALNWS010000312.1 GCA_023230755.1 Azoarcus sp. | reverse complement strand
GGATCAGCCACTTACCGCGATAGTCCTCGAGCTTGCGATCGCCGTGCGTGGTCTTCGCACTGAACGCGGGAGCAGGTGCATTCAATTGCGGGAAGCTGGCTTGTTGTACGTTTTCCATGATGATCCTCCGTGTTGGTGAGAACGATAATTTGTGTCTGTAAATATATTAGCGTTCTCTTATTTTTCGGGCAATTCAATTCACTTCATTGCACCAATAGCTCATGGATATCGCCCTGCGAAGGAGATTCACGTGATGCGATTAGCCCATCGCAAGTCAGCGGGACGGTTCCACAGAATCCTTCAGGGCGCGTAGCTGCCAGGGTCGGCCATTTTGGCCACCAGCTTGTCCAGCTCTGCCACCGACAGCTCGTCATCGTACACACCCGCAGCAATCTGGATACCGGTGGAGAAAGCCAGATCTGCCGTCGCCGTGTAGGTTACCTTGCGCGTAACCTTGCCGGCACCCGGCTTGGTCCACACGTATTCAACCCAACCACCGTGCTTGCCTGTTGCTGCCTGACACAACTCCTTGAAGACGAATCGTCCGTTGTTGTCAGTGATCTGCATGATCGGTCGGCCGACCAGATCGGGACGCATCGGATGGGCCACCATCCGGTTCAACCGGCAATCGAAGGCAAACACGTAACTATCCTTCCACACCCATGGACCGTCGGGGTTGTTCAACGCAGTAATACCCGAGACACCTTTGGTCTGCAGAAATTTCGCCGCCCCCCAGACCTTGGTCACCGCCTCGTCGGGCGTCGCCCCCTCTTCACCGGCCGATGCTGTCGTCGTCATCAATCCGGCCGACAGCGCCATCAGAACCAGCATCGAAACTTTGCGAATCGTATTCATGGCAATCTCCTTTCTGGTTCTCAGGACTTGATCCAGGGGCGCCCGACGGGCAACACGTCACGGCCGAAGACGTCAGCAAAAATCAGGTGAGCCATGATGTACCAGGCCGACAGCGCGGTAAGCATCAACTCGTAGCCCGCCACCACAGTCAGCTGTGGATAGCCAAAGTGAGCCAGATCAAGCAGTATGAAACCGATCAGCAACAGGGTAAACGTTGTCGCCAAGGCGCCGTGGATGCGCATGGAGCCGACCCACAGGATCGCCGTGAAGATCGTCCACGCCACCAGAAACCAGCCAATATCGGTCTTGCTGGAAACGTAGATATTGAAGTGATTGCCCATCAGCAACAATGCCAGGGAAATCCAGAACGCACCGTAGGCTGTGAACGCGCAATAACCGAAATTGTTGCCAGTCGACTTCTCCTGAAAGCCGGCAATCATCTGAGCCAGGCCACCAAATATCAAGCCCAGCCATATCACCGGACCGATACCCATCCAGCCTACGTTGTGAAACTGCAAAACCAGCGTCGTGAGTCCAAAGCCGGCCAGTCCGACAACGGCGGGATTCCCCTGTTTCTGTTCAGCCATGTTCGTCTCCCTCTCATTATCAAAGCAAAATCAGAGATCACTTCGTTTCTTATTCTGGAACCCGGTTGATGGTACTCGCATCGTAACAAGGGTAGAAGGAAGGAGCAGAATAGCTTATTCGCATAATTCGAGGTCGCACATGCTGGTCACTGCAGGCCTCGATGAAGCCCACATGAAAAACGCCGAGGCGGCGCAAGCCGCTTCGGCGTTACTTCTGATACCGGGCCTTACCGGCACGGTGCACAGACGGAATCAGCAATCCATGTCAGGCGAATCTGCATCCGCCGCGCGTCAGAGACGCGACAGCAGATCCGCCTTCTTACTTGCAAACTCATCCTCACTGATGAAACCCTTGGCCTTGAGGTCACCCAGTTTCTCGATCGCAGTGAGGATATCCGCGCTGGCGGTGCCACCTGTCTGAAGTGCCTGCTGCGACGACTGAGTTGCAGCCTGCGGTGCCGGGGGAGAGGACTGCGACGACGGCATTCCCTGCGGCGGCGCCGGCTGAACGTAAGCCTGACCGTTGCGGGATACCAAAGGAAGCGACGCCAGATTTACGGTGCCATACTGGCTGCCAAAGACGATGTCGCTGCCCGAGCCCTGTTGTTGAGAGAATCCGCCAATGTTGTGGTCGAGCGTGTCGTACACCCAGACTTCGCCACCAGTCTTTACCGCGAGACGTCGTGCTCCGGAAAAATAAGCGTAGCGCACATTGTTCTGCGATCCGGTGGCATTAGGCGCCCCCAGATCCTGCGGCCACCAGTTGTCCTCGGGGTCGGGCACGAACAGGCTTGAACGCCCTGCCGGGCTGCCGTTAGCCTGGTGCTGAAAGCTGCCGCCGCCCTGACTCTGCGATTGAAAGCTGCCCGATCGCAGCAGACCAGGCTGGTTGGCGAGAATGTTCGAGATTTCCGTACACAGACTATCAACGCGCCCCTTGAGGTAGTTGTTGAACATGTCGCCGAGCATGATCATGCCGCCGCGCATCCACTGCCCTGACCCCCCGAATTCGCCATGGCTGAACTGCGCCTGACCACCGTTTCCATTCAGAACGGCAAACAGCATGTGCGTAACCGCATCGGTGCTGAATCCGTGGCGTGCAGCCAGATCGTTGACGATCATCTGACCTTGCGAAGTAAGTTGTTGCATTGTTGAGTTCCGGCTGAGAACGGTCGGGCGCAAAGTCGACCTGAAGAGGAGCGGTTGTGCGGTGCAGCGGAATTTGCCGCAAAACCGGAACACACCGGTTCGGAATGATCCTGCGTGGGACAGGACGGCCCTTGAGCAAAAGGCGAAAGTGGTGCCGATGCTAACACTTTCTAGCGACAACTGTGCGACGGGGTGCCAGACCTCCACTTACGAATCATCCGAGAGCCGCCATGTCATGGCCGCCCGCCCCCCTCCTGTCGTCACGGGGACGAAGCCAACAAGTTCGTAAGAATTTGTAAAACACTCCTCACACGCAGCGTTGCCTATGGTGACCGACTATTCTGGGTCTGAGAGTGCCCTCATTCCGTGATGGCCTGTCGCACAGGAAGAATCATTTCATTCTGGTCTCTCAGTCTGTCTACGAGGGCTTATGAACTGGAGCGAGAAGAAACGGCCTACTCGAGCAAAGACGGTACGCCGTCGACTATCCCGTCATATCGAAGCATGCATGCGGCCCCTGCGGGAACGCAGATCTGTTCATTCGTCAGATCACAACGCCTACCACCCTGACGCTGACAGCTTGAGGTCAGGGCAATCGCACCTTCATGTCATAACACCCAGCAATTCGGCCCGGAAGTCATCAATCGTCGCGGCGAGCATACGTTTGGACTTGATGCTTGCCTTACGCGTCGTATTGAGCCGCAGCAGGT
>JALNWS010000311.1 GCA_023230755.1 Azoarcus sp. | reverse complement strand
ATCAGACCCGCAGTTCGCTCCACCTGAAACAGGAAGAACGCCCCTGAGGCGCCGCCCTGAGAGTACGCAAGGTGCCATTCCAGAAATTCGGGAATCGATCTGATTTTTTGTTGGTTCGCACCACGCGCTTGCGGATGTAATTTTCAGTCACCGCGGGTCGAGTCGCACCTCGTCTTGCCCGGAGAAACTGCCCGGCTTCGCCGGACGCACTGGAAACACGCCGACAAGGAAGGCCCCATGACTGCCACTGCAAGCACGCCCCCCAAAACATCCCGCCCCTTGCCCGCCAGCATCGCCGCCGACGGCACGAGCGAGCGCCCGCCCGAGCCCCCCATTCTGGCCCGCGCCAGAGTACACGCACAGGATGCCGGCCTGCCGTATGCCGGAGGCGTGACCCCCGCGGAGGCGTGGGCACTGTTCTCCGCCGGCGAGGCCGTCATCGTAGACGTGCGCAGCGCAGAAGAGCGCAAGTTCGTCGGCCAGATCACCGACACCGTGCACGTTGCGTGGGCCACGGGCACCTCGCTCACCCGCAACCCGCGCTTCGTGCGCGAACTCGAATCGCGTGTCGGCAAGAACGCCACCGTACTGCTGCTGTGTCGTAGCGGAAAGCGCTCAGCGCTTGCCGCCGAGGCGGCTGCCAAGGCCGGTTTCGGCAGCGTCTTCAACATCCTCGAAGGCTTCGAGGGCGACCTCGACGAACAGAGCCAGCGCGGATGCTTCAATGGCTGGCGCCATGCCGGACTGCCCTGGGTGCAGGACTGAACCCCCCGAATCACACGCTTACTCGAACCGCCACTTGAAGGATGACAACCATGACAAACTGGTTTACCGACAACGCCGAGTCGATCGGCCACACCCCGGTGGTGCGCCTCAACCGCATCACCGACGGCGCCCCTGCCACTGTGCTGGCCAAGATCGAGGGCCGCAACCCGGCCTACTCGGTCAAGTGCCGCATTGGCTCGGCCCTGATCTGGGATGCGGAGAAACGTGGACTGCTCGGTCCGGGCAAGGAGTTGGTCGAGCCCACCAGCGGTAACACCGGCATCGCGCTCGCCTTCGTCGCCGCGGCCAAGGGCATTCCGCTGACCTTGACCATGCCCGAGACGATGAGTATCGAGCGTCGCAAGCTGCTGGTCGCCTACGGCGCGAAGCTGGTCCTGACCGAAGGCGCCAAGGGGATGAGCGGCGCGATCGCGAAGGCCGAAGAGATCGCCGCGTCCGATCCCGACAAGTACGTGCTGCTGCAGCAGTTCAAGAACCCCGCGAACCCGGCCATTCATGAAGCGACCACCGGGCCGGAGATCTGGAAGGACACCGAGGGCGCGATCGACATCCTGGTCTCCGGGGTCGGCACCGGCGGCACCATCACCGGCGTGTCGCGCTTCATCAAGCAGACCAAGGGCAAGGCCATCCAGTCGGTCGCGGTCGAGCCCACTGCCAGTCCGGTGCTGAGCCAGACCCGTGCCGGCGAGCAGGTCAAGCCCGGTCCGCACAAGATCCAGGGCATCGGCGCCGGCTTCGTGCCGCAGGTGCTCGACCTGTCGCTGGTCGACAGCATCGAGCAGGTGAGCAACGAGGACGCCGTGCTCTACGCCCGCCGCCTGGCGCGCGACGAGGGCATTCTGTCGGGCATCTCCAGCGGCGCGGCCGTCGCCGCGGCGGTGCGTCTGGCGCACAAGCCGGAGAACGAGGGCAAGACCATCGTCGTGGTACTGCCCGACTCGGGCGAACGCTACCTGAGCTCGGTGTTGTTCGAAGGCCTGTTCAATGATGCAGGGTTGGCTGCATGAGACAGCCCGACGCCCACATTGTCCCACTGGCAGACAAGCCGCCCAGCTGGGACCTGGACCGCATCGTGGGCGAACTGCGCGAAGCGCGTGAGCGCTGGCGCAGCGCCCAGCAGCGCCAGCGCGAATTCGGCGCACGCGAGTTTCCGTCGCGCGATGCCTTGCGCGATATCGCCGATGCGCTGTGCGGGGTGCTGTTCCCGATGCGGCTGGGGCCGCCCGAGTTGCACCAGGAGGGCGAGGACTTCTACGTCGGCCATACCCTGGACGCCGCGCTCAGCGCCCTGCTCCACCAGGTCCAGCTCGAACTTGCCTACCAGGCTCGTCACGCGGCCAACGACAACGACATCGATAAGCGTGCGGCGCAGATCGTGCGCGACTTCGCCAGCCGCTTGCCGGCCTTGCGCAGCCTGCTCGACACCGACGTCCAGGCCGCGTTCAATGGAGATCCCGCGGCGCGCAGCGTGGACGAAGTCCTGCTGTGCTATCCCGGCGTGCTGGCCGTCATCCACCACCGCCTGGCGCACACCCTTTACCAACTCCAGGTACCGCTGATTGCCCGCATCCTGGCCGAGATTGCCCATTCGCAAACCGGTATCGACATCCACCCCGGCGCCCAGATCGGCGCCGGATTCTTCATCGACCACGGCACCGGTGTGGTGATCGGCGAGACCGCGGTGATCGGCGAGCGGGTGCGCATCTACCAGGCGGTCACCCTCGGCGCACGGCGATTTGCGAGCGACGAACAGGGCGGCATCGCCAAAGGCGGTGCTCGCCACCCCATCCTCGAGGACGACGTGGTGATCTATGCCGGCGCCACCGTACTCGGACGCATCACCATCGGTCGCGGCTCCAGCATCGGCGGCAATGTCTGGCTCACGCGCAGCGTGCCGCCAGGCAGCCATGTAACTCAGGCCGGCCTGCAGCACGCACCGGCGGAAGCGGGTGCAGCCCATGTCTAGTTTCGGGCCGATCGTTCGGCACCTGCGCACCGAGCGCGGCTGGTCGCAGGAAAAGCTGGCCGAGCGGGCAGACCTCAATCGCTCCTATCTCGGCGAAATCGAGCGCGGCGACGCGGTGCCCTCGCTGCTCACGGCACAGAAGCTCGCCCACGCGCTCGACACCCGTCTGTCCGAGCTCATCGCCCGCTGCGAACCTCTCAACGCAGCCTGAACCTTCCGCATTTGATGGCTATAGCATGTTGAAGCCGGACGGGCGCAGGCGGACACTCTTTAGCTGAATTTTTCATATCGATATCTGCTTTTCGACATAAGGAGTCAGTCATGGCAACCGAATCCAAGGTTCATCATGCGCTCGGCGATACTGCCGCCCGCCAGCTCGCCAATGCCACAAAAACCGTCCCCCAGCTCGCCACCATTTCGCCGCGCTGGCTGGTCCATTTCCTGCAGTGGTTGCCGGTCGAAGCCGGCATCTACCGCCTGAACAAGGTCAAGAATCCGCAGGACGTGAGGGTGAGTTGTTCGCAGCGCGACGGCGAAGCCGATCTGCCCGAGATCTTCGTCGACT
>JALNWS010000310.1 GCA_023230755.1 Azoarcus sp. | reverse complement strand
CGAAGCGAGTCGTTCCGGCGGGAATAAAATAGATCAGCAGAAAAGCCGCCAGCATGAAGAAAAGCAGCTTGCCTTCACGAGAGTTGCTGGTGTACAGCTCGCGCAATCGCGTGGTCATCTAAACACTCCTTAACAGGGCCTTCGATTGAAGCTCTTCACTCATGGAGACGAACTCACGCACAAAAGGATGCAGAAAACTGATCGTATTCTGGCACGGCCGGTGCTCAGGCAGCGCACCGAGCGGTCTGCCAGGTTACAAGTTTAAAGACGGGACTGCCCGTGGAATCCCCAAGCTCATGTGCACCTTGGTCATGCGCTGGCAGCAATGCAAGCCGGCCAGGTCTTTATCCACCAGCACCAACGGTCGCGGTTAAATCAGGAGAAACGAAGATGGAAGACGCTACGAGTAAGCCTACGCAAAAAATGACATTCAGCGTACGCGCCAAACGGGTGGATGCCCACGGTAGCGAAGCGCAATGCAAATCGGCACAGATCACGCTGGATACTGATCTTGCCGGGCGCACCGACGCTTTCAACCCCGCCGAGCTGCTGCTGGCCGCGCTGGCTGCCTGCATGATCAAAGGTATCGAGCGGATCACGCCGATTCTCAAGTTCGACCTGCGTGGCGTGGAAATCCGCATTCACGGCGTACGGCAGGACGTGCCGCCCAAAATGGAGTCCATCAGTTACGAGATTCTGGTGGACACTGACGAAAGCGCGCAGCGGCTGAAGCTACTGCATGACAACGTGAAGAAGTACGGCACGGTGTTCAATACCGTTGCGCCGGGCACGATGTTGAGCGGTGACTTGCGCCGCACCGAATCGCCCGCCAGCCCCTCGCGGCAAACGTGACCGGTACCCACAGCGCTTCCCACGCCGAGGCGATCGCAGCTATGACATGGCGCTGACGGCTTTCCCCTTCCGCTGTCCCTGTCCAGTCGGCCGAGCTTCCATGTCATCACCGTCATCGCGTGTGCCACCATCCTGCTGTCGAATCAGAACAGGCGCATATTTTAGCGACGCCGTCCATCCACAGCAGGGCAGCACCTGACAGACCGATGCAGGAACGCGCAAAACCACGCCCTGCGCTGGCCGGAAGACTTTGGCCACCTTGGTCCGCCGTATTCAGTTGAAAAGTTCATACTCCGACATGTTCAAAGCCAGAAACAAGACCTTGCCATGGTCGTGACCAGACCGACACGAATCCCTTGGGTCGATCTGTTCGCCGGCCTTTCGGTTGCCGGCGTCCTGTTGCCCGAGGCCGTTGCCTACGCAAGCATCGCCGGGGTGCCGACGATACACGCCTTGCTTGCGGCGCTGGTGGGCTTGTGCGTCTATCCGGTCTTCGGCACCAGCCGTTTCGCCATCGTCTCGCCCACCTCGTCCGCAGCCGCAATTTTCGCGACCGCCCTCGGTACCGGCGGCCCGGACATGGGCTATGCACTGGTTGCCCTGACCGGGGCATTGTTTCTGCTGGGGAGCCTGTTGCGCGCGGGGTTTCTCGGCGCCTACGTCTCTCGCCCGGTGTTGCGGGGGTTTGCCTGGGGGCTCGCGGTCACCATCATCATCAAGCAGTTGCCGCATATCACCGGGGTGCATGTCGTCGGCACCAATGCCATGCAAGTCGCCGCGGGGCTATGGGCAGCGGCTGAGCAGACGCAATGGCTCAGCTTTCAGCTTGGCGCGGTGGCCTTGTTGCTGTGGCTGGCAATGCATCATGGTTTTCGACACGTCATCTTCGTGCCGCAATCCCTCGTCGTCCTGGTGTTGGGAATCGCCACCTCTGTCTGGTTCGACCTTGGCGCGCGTGGCGTGGCGCTGGTCGGCTATGTCGACATTCAGGGGCTGGCGCTGCATGTGCCGCAGATCTCAACCGCGCACTGGCTGCGCGCGGCCGAGATCGCGCCGGCCTTGCTCTTGATCCTGTTTGCCGAATCCTGGGGCTCCGTGCGCTCGCTGGCTTTGCAAGCCGGGGACCGCGTCGATGCGAACCGGGAAATGCTGGCCTTTGGCTCGGCAAACCTGGTCTGTGCGCTGCTGCAGGGGCTACCGGTCGGCGCCGGTTTTTCGGCAGCTGCCGCCAACCACGCATCCGGCGGGCGGAGCAAATGGGCCGGGGTAGCCGCTGCGGTCGCGCTGGCGCTATTGCTGTGGCAGGCACGCGGCTGGCTGGCCTATCTGCCGGTGCCCGTGCTGGCAGCCGTGGTCATCGCCATCCTGTCCCACAACCTGTGGCCCCGTGCGGTAATTACCGGGCTGCGCCTTGGCGGCGATGCGTGGCTCGCAGTGTCGGCGGCGGTCGGGGTGCTGGTGTTCGGCGTCCTGTTCGGGATGCTGCTGGCGGTCGGCTCATCCCTGCTCCTTGCCGTTCGCCGCTTCGCACAGCCGCAGGTAACGGAGTTGGGCAAACTGCCTGGCACTCGTGATTTCGTCGATTGCAGCCGGCACAGTGAAGCGATCCGAACGCCGGGGGTCCTGATTGTCCGTCCTGAGGAACCCCTGTTTTTCGCCAACGCCGAACAGGTTTTCGAGGTCATCGTGCAACGCGCGCACCAAACGCAACCGCATACGATCGTGCTCAGCCTCGAGGCCTGCGACGACCTTGATGCGACAGCAACCGAGGCGCTCGCCGAATTTCTATCGGGTATGCAGCAACAGAGGGTACGACTGATACTGGCGCGGGTGAAAGACAGAGCTCGCGAGTCCCTGATGCGCGCGGGCCTGATTTCCGACACGAACGCCATTCTGGCCGTGCACTGGAGTGTCGACGATGCAGTACAGGCAACGGAAGCCGCGTGAAGTGTTCGAAACGCCATGAATCCGGAGATCATCGAGTCCGTCGTCAGCCACTGGCCAACAGTGCATGGGCTGGTCGTGCTCCTTGGCCTTGGCATCTATGTCATCGGTTCGCACACACTGCACCAGCGCCGCCATCCTTCGGCGGCGATTGCCTGGGTGGTCGCCCTGGTCCTGTTGCCGTATCTGGCCTTGCCCCTCTATCTGATATTCGGTAGCCGCAAGGTCGTGCATGGTCGGCGCACGGCGCAATCGCACCAGCAAGCCGCAATTGACCCCGGCGCGTCTCATCCCGCGGCCAGAATGCAACAGCTTGCCGCCGCCATGGCGCTCCCGGCGGCAAGGCCCTATCGCCACCTGAACATCCACGAAGACGGCAAGCAGGCGCTGCAGGTGTTGCGCAGCATGATCGACGGGGCGACGCGTACACTTGATGTCTGCACCTTCGTATTCGGACGTGACGGTCTGGGCGAGGAGATCGCCACAATGCTCAAACAACGGGCAAGCGAGGGCGTGCGGGTCAGGTTGCTGG
>JALNWS010000309.1 GCA_023230755.1 Azoarcus sp. | reverse complement strand
TTCATGGATGGAAAGGTGCTGCGCACCAGTCAGTCCTATGTGTTTCCACCCGAGTACGGCATGTTCCCGCCATGGGGTATGCGTCCCTTCGGCTTCCCCTACGCAGACCCTTTCTACCCTGGTTTCCCGCCACCACGGCGGCGTCCTCCAGTGCCGCCTTTGCCGCCACTCAATCGCTGAGCATCGAGTGGCGGGCTGAAGGTCCGCCGCTCCACGCGTCTGCTTGGCTGGGGTCTCGGAATATGCGATCTGGGTTTGTATTCTGGATCGCTTTTGCTACAATCGCTCCGAATTAATGCCATCGGTATTTTTCGGACATGGACTCCACCTTGTCGGGCGTCGTTGAGGCGCTGTTTCCCTACTCGGATGACGCACGTCTGCTCTCATTGCGCCTTGATGCGGGTGAGCCGACCGGCGATCAGCTGGTCGTGCAACGCCTGCACGGCCGCGAGGCGCTTTCCGAATGCCCGGCATTTGATCTCGATTGTCTGGTACTGGATGCGGGCATTGAGGCCAAGGCCCTGCTCGGACGTCGTGCCGGTGTGCGCCTGAGCGAAGGTGTCGGGTTCGGCGCCGCGCGCTGGTTCAACGGTATCGTGACTGCGGTGGCACCGGGCGATGCCGATGGCGGGAGGCGGCGCTACCGCCTCACCCTGCGCCCCGCGCTTGCCCTGCTCGATGTCGCACGCACGGCGTGGATTCACCTCGAGCGCAGTGTGCCCGACATCATCGACGCCGAACTCTCACGCTGGCAGGCCCGCATCGCCGATCTCCAATGGCGCTTCGACTTGCTGGGCAGCTATCCCGTCCGCAGCTACACCGCGTTGTATGCCGAATCTCCGCTTGCGTTCATCGAACGACTCTGCGCCGAGGAGGGCATCGGTTACCGCTTCGACCATCCTTCCCCTGACGACGCGCCCGTCGGCACGACAGTCCTCGTCTTCTTCGACAACTCGTCGTCCTTGCCGATGAACCCGCAGCCGCTCACCCGCTTTCATGCGGCCGATACCATGGGCGAAGAGGGCGCGATCGATCGCTGGGAGAGCGTTCGTGCCATCGTCCCGGGTGCCGCCGCGATGACAAGCTGGGAGTACAAGGACTCGCGGATTCTGGCGGCAAACGTGCCGACGACGCATCAGCACGGTGCTGCCAGCGCACTTGTCTCCACGCTGGAGGATTTCGCGCCCCAGACGCAGTATTACGGCGCCGGTGCGGCCGATCTTGAGCGCTACGCGCGGCTGCGTATCGAGGCTTACGAGGCCCAGGCAAAGGTCTTCGAGGGCGCGGGCTCGGTCAGGTCGTTTGTCCCAGGTACGGCGACCGAGCTCGATAGTCATTTCGACGACGTCGATACCCAGGCCAAGGACGCGCGCATCCATCTGTTGCTCTCCGTCGAGCACGATGTCTGCAACAACCTTCCGGCCGGGCTCTCCGGCGAAGGCATGGGCGCTCGCCTTGAGCCGGGTTACCGCAACCGCTTCACCGCCATGCGGCAGTCCGTTGTGTGGCGGCCCGTCTTCGACCGCACGCATCACGCAAAACCCGTTTCACGCGGTTTGCAGACCGCCAGGGTGGTCGGTGCCGAGGGCAGCGAGATCGACGTCGACGAATATGGCAGGGTGCTCGTGCAGTTTCACTGGGATCGCGAACAGCACAACACCTGTCGCCTGCGCGTTGCCAACGCGCTCTCTGGCAACGGCTGGGGCATGCAGACCTTGCCGCGGGTGGGGCAGGAGGTGCTGGTCGATTTCATCGAGGGCGACATCGACCGTCCCATGGTGGTCGGTGCGGTCCATAACGGGCGCCATCTGCCGCCACGCTTCTCCGGCGAGGGCAGCCTTCCCGCAAACCATGCCTTGTCCGGCATCCAGACACGGGAGTTCGGCGGCGGACGGGGGTATGGCGAACTGCTCTTCGACGATACCGGCGGACAGCTCCGCACCAAGCTCTCGTCCGAACATGCGAGCACGCAACTCAACCAGGGCTGGCTCTGCACTCCGCGCGCAGAAGGTCGGGCGGAAGCGCGGGGTGAGGGCTTCGAACTCCGCACCGATGCTGCAGGCGCCGTGCGTGGGGCAAAAGGTCTGCTGCTGTCTGCCTTCGGGCGTCTGCGCGCCAGCGGCGCCCAGCTGTCGCGCGACGAAACGGCAAGCCTGATGGATGAGTGCCTGCAACTGTTCCGTCAGCTTGGTGAATACGCGGCAGGGCACGAGGGCGGGCCAACCGAGTCCGGTCCACACGTCAAGCTCAACGACGATTTCAAGCAATGGGAAGCGGGCACCAACACCGCCGCCGATGGCGCGGGCGGTGGCACGCCGCTGATCGCAATCACCGCTCCCGAGGGGGTACATCTCAGTTCGCCTGCAAGCGTCGTCACCCATGCCGGCGGCACGGCCGATACCGTCGCCCTGCAACATCTGCAATTCGCCAGTGGCGGACGCACCACGCTCAATGCAGGGCAGGGGATGTCGCTGTTTGCACAGTCGGGCGGCATCAAGCTCATTGCGCACCAGGGCAAGCTGCAACTGCAGTCGCAGCAGGACGACACCCGGATCGCAGCGGCAAAGGATCTCAAACTCGCCGCCAGTGGCGGTCATCTGCATGGCATGGCAGCAGACGAGATCCTGTTCTCGGTCGCAGGCGGTGCCTACATCAAACTCGCCGGCGGAGATGTCGAGATCGGTGCGCCCGGCAGCGTGCGCGTTCGTGCCGCCAGCCACGACTGGTCCGGCCCTGCCTCAGTGGCCAGTGAGCTGCCAAGTTTTGGCGCCGAAGACCTTGGGCGCACCCCCGTGCTGATCAGGCCCACCGACGGCACGCCGGTGGCCGATCAGGACTACGAGATCGAGCGCGCGGATGGCTCGATTCTCACGGGTAAAACGGACGGCCAGGGCCGTACCGCCACAGTCACCGGCAGCACTTTCGAGCGCCTCGTCGCCCGTTTTCTGCCATCCGATCCAACTTGATTGCCGACGCTCATGAGTTCCGCCCTACCCGATTCAGCCCCGTCCGATACCCGCTCACCGCTTTGCGTCGGTGGGTGCATCACATTGCCTGACATATCCGATAGCGAGTGCCTGCAGCAGCTGCGCCTGCCCGGGGCTGTCATCTTCGTGCACGGCGTGAATTCCGACGGCGAGTGGTTTGATGCTGCGGAAGAAGGACTGTGCAAGGGGCTGAATAACCGTCTTGCGCGAAACTGTGCGCAGATGAAATACGACGGCGTCGAGGCGGGTGAACTTCGTCCCGTCTCCTATACAGATGAAATAGATTCAGAGGGCTTTCTGGTACGTGGGCGGAACGACGAAAACTTCATCGCTCCCGAGTCACACCATTCGCCTGTCATTCGTTTCCGATGGGGCTACAAGGCCGACCTTGAGTCGGTCAAG
>JALNWS010000308.1 GCA_023230755.1 Azoarcus sp. | reverse complement strand
CGACGGCCCGCAATCCACCACCATCTGCTTGTAATCCGCCTGCGCCAGCGCCTCGCGGGTGGCAATGAAACGCGTCCCCATGTAGGCAAAATCGGCCCCCAGCACCTCGACCGCACGGATCGAGGCACCGTCCGAAATACTGCCGGCCGCGATCAGCACGCCATCCCAGAACTCACGGATCTCGCGGATCAGGCTCACCACGCTCTGCATCCCGGCATGACCACCCGCGCCGCCAGCCACCGCGATGATGCCGTCGACCCCGGCGGCCGCGGCCTTCTTCGCATGGTAGGCGTGCACGATGTCGGAAAACACCAGCCCGCCATAGGCATGGACCGCCTTCACCACCTCGCCGGGATGACCCAGACTGGTGATGACAAAGGGCACACGGTGACGCACGATGGTGGCCAGATCTTCCTCCAGGCGCTTGTTCGACCCATGCAGGATGAGATTCACCCCGTACGGCGCACACGGCGCACCTGGATTGCTGTCGCGATACCCGGCGAGCGCGCCATCGATTTGAGTCAGCCATTCTTCCAGTTGCGCGGCCGGCCTTGCGTTGAGTGCGGGAAAGGTGCCGGCGACACCGGCCTTGCAGGTGGCCATCACCAGTTCGGGACCGGACACCAGAAACATCGGCGCGGCAATCGCGGGAACGCTCATGGTGCCGCGGAAGGATGCGGGAATCGTCATGCTGTCTCCTCGTTGTTGTTGCGAGCGGGCAATCGACGCCCTTGCATGAAACGCACTCTAGCATGTGATTCGCACACTTAAAACGATCGTTTGAATCCAGGTGTTCACAATGCGCCGGTGTCATCCAGCGGATGGATCAGGTGCTATGCTCGACGTCCATGCATGGCATCGAATCCCTTCTCTACGGCATCGGCATTGCCGGCGTGGCGGTCAACGCGGCGGCCGGCGTACTCGATGCCGGGCGCAAGCCCTTCGACCTCTTCGGCATGGTCGTGGTGGCACTGGCCGCCTCCCTCGGTGGCGGCACCTTGCGTGACGTGCTGCTCGACCGTACGGTGTTCTGGATCGCAGACCAGAGCAATCTGATTGCGGCCATCTCCGCCGGCCTCGCGACTTTCGTCGTAGTGCGGGTGGTGCGCCTGCCGCCACGACTGTTCCTGCTACCCGACGCCCTTGGCCTTGCGCTCTTCACCGTCTCGGGCACCCAGGCCGCCATCGCGATGGGCGCGCCGTGGCTGGTCGCCAGCCTGATGGGCGTGATTACAGGGGTCTTTGGCGGCATCATCCGCGACGTGTTGTGCAATGAAGTTCCACTGGTCTTTACCGCCGAACTCTATGCCACTGCGTCATGGGCAGGCGCGATGCTGCTGCTCGCCCTGATGGAAGCCGGGATCAGTCCCGGATGGGCTGCGCTGGCCGGCGCAACACTGGTGCTGGTGGTTCGTCTGTGCGCCATCCGCTTCAAATGGCGGCTGCCGGTATTCATTGCCAGAAGCTGAGTTGCGGTGCGAAACAGGTCGCGCATCAGTAGATACCCTTCTGGTGTATATACAAATATCCTTATAAGGTGTGCGCCCAAGCCGGACTAACCGGTACATCAAGCAACAGAGCCTGCCTGTAAAAGGCTCGACCCAACAGGAGTTCATCCATGAGCATGATGAAGGAGTTCAAGGAATTTGCCATGAAGGGCAACGTCATCGATCTCGCTGTCGGCGTGATCATAGGCGGCGCCTTCGGCAAGATCGTCGATTCGCTGGTCAAGGACATCGTAATGCCCATCGTTGGCCGCATCATCGGGGGCGTGGACTTTGGCCAGTTGTATATCAACCTCGGCAGCGAAGCCTTCGAAACCCTGGCGGCAGCTGAAAAGGCCGGTGCTCCGCTGATCAAGTATGGCAACTTCATCAACACCTCGATCAACTTCCTGATCATCGCGTTTGCGATCTTCATGGCGATCAAGGCCATCAACAAGCTCAAGCGCGCCGAGCCGGCACCGCCCGCCGCGCCCGCACCCGAGCCGGAAGACATCAAGCTGTTGCGCGAAATTCGCGACTCGCTCAAGCAGCGCAGCTGAACATTTCCGCAACAAGAAGCCCCCGTTGTGCGCCAGGTAAAAGGCACACAACGGGGGCTTTGTCCTGTCTGCGCTGAAGCCTCAGCCGTAGGCCCCCACGAATGGGTTGCTCTCACGCTCTTCGCCAAAGGTCGAGGTCGGTCCGTGCCCCGGAACGAAGGTGATGTCGTCTCCAAGCGGGAAGAGCTTGTTACGGATGGAGTTGATCAGGGTCTGGTGATCGCCGCGTGGAAAGTCGGTGCGCCCAATCGAACCCGCAAAAAGCACATCGCCGACCAGCGCCAGTCGGGATTCGGGATGCACGAACACCACGTGTCCGGGCGTGTGTCCCGGCGTGTGGATCACGTTCAGTGTCTGTTCGCCCACCGTCACCGTATCGCCGTCATGCACCCAGCGGTCAGGAGTGAAGGTTTCGACGTCGGGAAAGCCGAACATCTTGCTCTGCTGCGCCATGCCGTCGATCCAGAAGCGGTCCTCCTCCTGCGGCCCTTCGATGGGCACACCCAGTTCGCGCGCAAGCTTTGCGGCGCCGCCGGCATGATCGATATGGCCATGCGTGATCAGGATCTTCTCGATGGTGACACCGAGCGCTTTTGCCGCAGCGAGGATGCGGTCGAGATCGCCACCGGGGTCGACCACTGCCGCCTTGCGAGTCTTGTCGCACCAGATAATGCTGCAGTTCTGCTCGAAAGGCGTAACGGGAACAATGCGGACGTCGATCATGTGGGCGGAAACATCAGTAGAAAACCGGACCCGAATGATAACCCGTCCGTCCGGCAGGGGCCGCCACGACGGCGCCCCCTGCCGTGCAGGAGACCTTACTTGTCTGCGTTAGGAAAAAACAGTTGCTCGCCCCCGATCTTGTAGCTCGCAATCTCGGCCTGTCCGGCAGGCGACACCACCCAATCCACGAACTTCTGCGCCTCGGCCGCCTTCACATGCGGATGCTTGGCCGGGTTGATCACCATCACCCCGTACTGATTGAACAGGCGGGAGTCACCCTCGACCAGGACCTTGAGGTCTGCACGGTTCTTGAAATTGAGCCAGGTGCCACGGTCGGTCAGGACGTAGGCGCCGGACGAAGCCGCCATGTTCAGCGCCGGCCCCATGCCACAACCACATTCCTTGTAGCCCGTGCCCTTGTTCGAATCGCTGCCCGCATCCTTCCAGTAGCGCAGTTCGGCGGCGTGGGTACCGCTCTTGTCGCCGCGCGAAATGAAGCTGCCATTGGCGGCAGCCAGCTTCTTGAGCGCCGCGACGATGTCATTGCCACGCACGCCGACGGGGTCGGCTTCCGGCCCGACCAGCACGAAGTCGTTGTACATCACCGGAAAACGCTTCACGCCATAACCATCGGCGACGAACTTCTCTTCGGCAACCTGGTTGTGCACGAAGAGCACGTCCGCATCACCGCGACGTCCGGTATCGAGCGCCTGACCGGTCCCCTGGGCGACGACCTTGACCTCCACACCGCTGGCCT
>JALNWS010000307.1 GCA_023230755.1 Azoarcus sp. | reverse complement strand
TGCAGGAGTAGATCATCTGATCTACGGATGGGTGTTCTTCGGTGTGGTTATCATGCTGATGTTCTGGATCGGGCAGCGTTGGAGCGATCCACCATGTGTGGCGAAGGGGGGGGCTGGTCAGGATCCACCAGCGAACACTGGCTCCTGGCTGAGGGTTATGCCGGTTGCTGCAGTGATTGCCCTTTTTTCGCTCATTGGTGGTCTGCTTGACGCCCCTTCCGATTCGATTGCCGTTTCTTATGCGTTGCCTGCACCTGTCAACGGTTGGTCGGAGGGCAGTGCTTCGGTCTTGACGTATCGTCCACACTACCGTGGTTTCCGCGCGGAGAAGGAGGCTGCCTATCTTGATCCGAAGGGCGGAACAGTCGTGTTGTACTCCGCGTTATTTGCAGACCAGCGCGAAGGTGCCGAGATGGTCGCGTGGGGTAATGGACTGGTTTTGCCTGGTTCCAATCACCTGAATTTGGTTTCGAAGCAGGCGCTCAATACACCCCTTGGTCTGGTGAGAAGAGCTCAAATCATTGGTGGTGGAGAGCGTGTTTCGGTTGCTCACTGGTATGTCGTGAACGGACGAATTGTTACGCGCGATTGGGAACTGAAGCTTCGACTTGCGAGAAATCGATTGATGGGGCGTCCCGATGTCACGATGGTCTTTGTTGTAGCCACGCCAGCCGTCGATGAGGAGGAGGGTTCCCGCCGGCTGAGTGCTTTTATGAGTGCGTATGGCGAGTCGCTTGAACAGATCTTCGCCAATGTGGCGACAAGAGTCACTGATGGTCGATGAACGTCCCCTGGTAATGCATCTGGTGTTCAGCTTTGACGTTGGCGGACTGGAGAACGGTATCGTTAACCTGATCAATCGCATGGACCCTGCGCTTTTTCGTCACATGGTCGTAGCACTTTCACACTGTTCGCCGGATTTCTGCAGCAGAATCATGCGTGAAGATGTCGAATTTGTCTCATTGGAAAAGGCGCCAGGTCATGGAGTCAAGCTCTATCCCAAGCTTTTTCGTTTGTTCACGCATCACAGGCCGTCTATTCTGCACTCCAGAAATCTTGCGGCGCTTGAGGCTGTAGTGCCAGCATGGGCCGCTGGTGTCCCCGTTCGGATTCATGGAGAACATGGCTGGGATGTATCAGATCCAGGCGGCACCCGAGTTAAATACAGGCTGATGCGCCGGCTGTACCGGCCTTTCGTCAGTCATTATGTTGCGCTCTCGGTCCAGCTTGCCGATTATCTTGTTGAGCGCGTGCATGTGCCGGAGTCTGGCCTGACCCGGATCTGCAATGGTGTGGATACCTCTCTCTTTCACGCTACGATGGGGGGGCGCGATCTCCTTGAAGGTTCCCCTTTCAATGCGTCAGATCTCATCGTTGTGGGCACCGTCGGGCGCTTGCAGGCGGTGAAAGATCAAGTCACCCTGGTGCAGGCGTTTGCGTTGAGTTGCTCGTTGGCTGGTGCGGCAGGCAAGAGATTGCGCCTGTGCATAGCAGGGGATGGACCGCTGCGAGGGCAGATCGAGGCTGAGATTGTGCGCGCTGGTATAGGAAAGCAGGTTTGGCTGGCAGGGGCACGGAGTGATGTGCCACGTGTCATGAGAGGGCTTGACCTGTTTGTGCTACCGTCACGCGCGGAAGGAATCTCCAATACCATACTTGAAGCCATGGCCTCCGGCCTGGCGGTTATCGCAACCGATGTGGGGGGCTCTGCCGAACTGGTGCAGCCGGGCAAGACCGGGGCGCTGGTCCCGGCGGAGAATCCCGCTGCAATGTCCGAAGCTATCGCCCGTTATGCGGGCGACGCCGAACTCAGGCGTGCGCACGGCCTGGCAGGGCGCCAGCGCGTTGAGAGCGAATTTAGCGTCGACGCCATGGTCGCGCGGTATGTATCGCTCTACCAGTCTCAGCTTGAGGCGGCTGCCACCCACGGCGCGGCAGCCTGATAAAGGAATACAACCATGTGCGGAATAGCCGGTCTTTTTGATATTCGCGGCAAGCGCGATTTTGACCGAATACTCATGCAGCGGATGAACGATATTCAGTTCCATCGCGGCCCCGACGAGGGAGACCTCTATCTTGAGCCTGGCGTGGCGCTTGGCCATCGCCGTCTTTCGATTATCGATCTCGCTTCCGGGCAGCAGCCCCTGTTCAATGAAGACGGCTCGGTCGCGGTCGTGTTCAATGGTGAAATCTATAACTTCCAGGAGTTGGTGCCCGAACTGGAAGCGCTGGGGCACGTGTTCCACACTCACAGCGATACCGAAGTCATTGTTCACGCTTGGGAGGCTTGGGGCGAGGACTGTGTGCAACGCTTTCGCGGCATGTTCGCGTTCGGCTTGTGGGACCGGAACCAGCAGTGCTTCTTCATGGCGCGCGATCGTCTTGGCGTAAAGCCGCTGCACTACGCGGTGCTTGACGATGGCACGCTGGTGTTCGGGTCGGAGCTGAAAGTGTTGATGCAGCACCCAGGCCTTGATCGCAGCATCGACCCACATGCGGTCGAGGAGTACTTCGCCTTGGGCTATATCGCCGAACCGCGGACAATCTTCAAGGGGGCACGCAAGTTGCAACCTGCAGAAAGCCTGTGTATCCGGCGTGGTCAGCCGGTTCCGGAGCCGAAGACATACTGGGATGTGAGTTTCTCGCTCGACAACCCCTTGTCCCTTGAAGATGCCGAAGTTGAACTCACGGACCGCCTGCGTGAGTCCGTGCGCCTGCGCATGATCTCGGATGTGCCGCTCGGGGCCTTCCTGTCAGGCGGTGTCGACTCCAGTGCGGTTGTCGCGACCATGGCCGGTTTGTCGAGTGAGCCCGTCAACACCTGCTCCATTGCCTTCGATGATCCAGCTTTCAACGAGTCCGCCTTCGCAAAAATGGTGGCAGACCGTTACCACACGAACCACCATGTCGAAACGGTGAAGTCGGACGATTTTGATCTGATCGACACCCTGGCTGCGCTCTATGACGAGCCCTATGCCGACAGTTCCGCAATTCCCACTTATCGCGTCTGTCAACTCGCCCGCAAGCACGTCACGGTGGCACTTTCCGGCGATGGTGGCGACGAGAGCATGGGCGGCTATCGGCGCTATCGCATGCACTTGATGGAAGAGAAATTGCGTGCGGCGATGCCCCACAGTGTGCGTAAACCGGTGTTTGGCCTGCTGGGGCGAATGTATCCCAAGGCCGACTGGGCGCCGAGAGTGTTTCGTGCCAAGACGACCTTTCAGGCGCTGGCGCGAGACTCGGTGCAGGCGTACTTTCACTCCGTTTCGATTCTGAGAGATGAAATGCGTGTGAGCCTGTTTTCGTCGGATTTTCAGCGAAAACTTGGTGGTTACAACGCGATAGAGGTCTTTCGCCGACACGCCGATGCTGCACAAACAGACGATCCGCTGGCGCTAATCCAGTACATCGACACCAAAACGTACCTTGTGGGCGATATCAATACGAAGGTTGACCGCGCAAGCATGGCGCATTCACTCGAAGTGCGCGAACCCTTGATGGATCACAAGCTGGTTGAATGGCTCG
>JALNWS010000306.1 GCA_023230755.1 Azoarcus sp. | reverse complement strand
GCTCGGTACGGTCGTCGCGCGGATTGTACTGCCACAGGGATTCGAGGGTGGTGTTGGTAGCGACACGACCGCTGAAACCGGCCAGGACATCGGCCTGTTTGCTGGTGCGCGCAGTTTCGTTCTCAACCAACGTGCCGCTCTCATCGTAGTAGTTGCTCGTGACGCGCTGGTCTTCGAAGTAATAGCGCTGGCCAAGCAGGATCTTCATCCACTCCGCACCGGTCTCGGGATTGATCAGTCGCGAGGTCACCGCTGCCGTCAATTGGTTGGCATCGGCAATACGGTCGCTACCGGAGTAGAGGTTCTCGGAAAAAATCTGTGCAAAGCCGAAGTCGTAGCTACTGGTGTCAAACAGCGGAATATCGTCCTGATAACGGTAGGCCGTCTTCAGGTAGTACAGCCTCGGCTCCAGCGTCTGGATGACATCGTGACCAAAGAAATTGGCTTCACGCTCGAAGATCATGCCCGAATCGATCGAGAAAATCGGCACCGAGCGGGTAACCGAATCCCGCAACGCTGCCGTCGGATCGCGATCGATGCTGTAGCTGGTGTAATGCACGCCGATCTTCGGCGTGATGTAGTAGCCGGAACGCTCGATCGGCAGCGACAGCTGTGGATACGCCACGAAACGGGTAGCGTCAGGGTAATCCTCGTCCGGGTGTGAGAAATTGACGAACTCGCTGTTCCACGCAAAATTCAGCCCCCCGGGGAGATCGGGGCGCGATGCAGTGAGCAGCAACTGCGGCAATCTGCGGTACGGCGTGGTGACCGTTTCGTCCGGATCGGGATTCAGGGTCTGATAACTCTGCACCAGTGCTGATGCGCTCCACCATTCACTGCCGGCGTAGATCAGGCGCCCTTCACGCAGCAGGTTAACCTTGGAGGCGATCGAGATGTTAGAGCTCAGGTCCTCGAAGTAATTGTCATCAGAGACCCCGTTCAGGTCGAGCGAGCCATACAGTGTCGGCGTGATCCATTGCTGGTGCTGGAGCGAGCCGAGCGTGCGCTCTTCACCAGTCTTGTTGTCGCGCGACAACCATTCGGCACTTACGTCACCGCGATAGGTCTTGCCCATGTAGCGCACTTCACCACCAAGCTGAAGCCCGCGCTGGCTCATCCAGCGCGGCGTGATCGTCGCATCGTAGTTGGGCGCGATATTCCAGTAGTACGGTACGGACAGGTCGAAACCCGTGGTGTTCGAGTAACCGACGGTCGGTGGCAGCACACCCGACTGGCGCTGCCCCGCAAGGGGAAACTCGGCCCACGGCATCCAGAACAGCGGCACCCCCTGAAACACGACGGTGCTGTCACGCGCGACCCCCATGTCGCGATCGTAGTCCAGTGACATGTCCCCGGCCTTGATGTACCAGTCCGGATCGTCGACGCTACAGGTGGACCAGGTGGCGTTTTCGGCGCGGTACTGGTTCTCGCCCTCGAAGTAGAGGACGCTCGCGCGTCCGCCACCGTTGACCTCGCGCGGCGGATCGCCCACCTCCAGCGGCTCGCGGGTTCGAACGATCGAGTAGCGCGGCGCATCGAAGGAGCCGGTGCGCTCGCCAAGTACGATCGACGCCGACGGCCCGGACATTTCGTCCCTGCCCTGACGCAGCCGCACATTTCCCTCGGCCACGGCCTCGTCCGTGGGCTCGCGATAGACCAGTTTGTCGGCGGTCAGCAGCAATTCGCCACGTTGCAACTCGGCATCGCCATCGGCAACGAGCTCGACCGAGCGGGTGCCGCTGATGCGAACTGCGCTGACCTCCGTCGCGCCAGGCGCGGCCTTCGGAGTCGTCGGTGCCACCTCGGGACGTGCCGGCGCAACCGGAGCCGGAGCCACGGTCGTCGCAGGCGCGGCCTTCACCGCTACACCAGTCGGCCCGGCCTGCTCGCGAGCGGCTGGCTCGACCGGTTCAACCCGTTGCACGGCCTGCGGCTTCACTTCGCGCACTTCGACGCCTGTGCTTGCCGCTGCAGCCGGTTTCGGCGTCGTCACAGCATCGGTTTTCGTGCCCCGCGAAGTAACCGGGTTACGAATCAGGTCCGGCGACACCACCAGCGCCGGCATGTCGGCAGCCAAGGCGGAGCCGGACATCCAGCACAACAGTAGCGGAATCAGTCGCATCCGCGTGTTCAAACCCAAGTCTGGCAAAGCGAACCCCAGTCGGCAGAATGTGAGCGACTGCCCGCACAGGCAGCCGTATTGATAAACTCGCGAATTCTACACGAACGATCGCGGAGATCCCGCTTGCCCAGACTAGCCCAACTCCAGCACTGGCTCGATGGCCAGCTTTCCGGCCGCGCCTACACGCTCAGTCCCGCGTCGGCAGACGCCAGCTTCCGGCGTTACTTTCGCATTCGTTTCACTGACGGCAGCCCCAGCCTGATCGTGATGGATGCCCCGCCGACACAGGAGGACTGCCGCCCCTGGCTGACTGTCGCCGGGCTGTTTCGCACTGCAGGCGTACATGTTCCCGACGTCCTGGCTGAAGACCTGCAACAGGGCTTTCTGCTGCTTTCGGACCTCGGCAGCACGACTTATCTGACCGCACTGCAGCAACCCGAGTGCGACCAGATGCAGGCAGCGCACCTTTACGCCGACGCGATCGGCTCGCTGATTGCGATCCAGGCGGCGAGCCGGCCGGGCGTCCTGCCCGAGTATTCCGAGACACTGCTCAGACGCGAGCTGATGCTGTTCCCCGAATGGTATATCGGCCACCACAAGAAAATGACGCTGGACGCCAAGGACGAGGCTACGTTGATGTCCGCCTTCGACCAGATCGTCGCCGCCAACCTTTCCCAACCCCGTGTGTTCGTTCATCGGGACTACCATTCCCGCAATCTGATGCAAATCGAAGACGGCACCAATCCGGGCATCATCGATTTCCAGGATGCGGTCTATGGACCGATCACCTACGACCTCGTCTCCCTGCTCAAGGACGCCTACATTCGCTGGGACGAGGACTTTACGCTGGACATCCTCGCGCGCTACTGGGAGACGGCTCGCCAGCTGGGCCTGCCTGTACGCGACGACTTCGGCGACTTCCATCGCGACTACGAATGGATGGGCGTACAGCGCCACCTCAAGGTGCTCGGCATCTTTGCCCGCCTGTGTCATCGCGACGGCAAGGAAGCCTATCTTCAGGACATGCCGCTGGTCATGGAATACCTGCGCAAGGCCTGCGACCGTTACCGGGCGCTGGGCCCATTGCTCAAGGTCATCGACAAACTCGATCCGGTTCCGGTCCAGTTCGGCTACACCTTCTGATGAAGGCCATGATCCTCGCCGCCGGTCGTGGCGAGCGCATGCGACCGCTCACCGACAACTGCCCGAAGCCGCTGCTGATGGTGGGTGGCAAGCCCTTGATCGTCTGGCATATCGAGCGCCTGCGCGATGCAGGCATTCGCGAACTGGTCATCAACCATGCCCACCTCGGACAGCAGCTTGAAGCCGCGCTTGGTGATGGCAGCGCCTTCGGCGTCTCCATCGCCTGGTCTCCGGAGACCAGCGCCCTCGAAACCGCAGGCGGCATCCGCAAAGCGCTCCCACTGCTCGGCGACAGCG
>JALNWS010000305.1 GCA_023230755.1 Azoarcus sp. | reverse complement strand
GCCCATGCCGCGCACGGTACGGATCAGGCGCGGCTCGAAGGGCTCGTCCACCTTGGCGCGCAGCCGCCGCACGGCCACTTCGATCACGTTGGTGTCGCTGTCGAAATTCATGTCCCACACCTGCGAGGCAATCAGCGAACGCGGCAGCACCTCGCCCTGCCGCCGCAGCAGCAACTCAAGCAGCGCGAACTCCTTGGCGGTGAGGTCGATGCGGACACCCGCGCGGGTCACCCGACGGCGCATGAGGTCGAGCTCCAGGTCGGCCGCGCGCATGACCTCAGGCTCCTTGGCCTTGCCTCGCCGCAACAGGGTGCGAACGCGGGCGAGCAGTTCGGAAAAGGCAAAGGGCTTCACCAGGTAATCGTCGGCACCGAGCTCCAGCCCGCGCACCCTGTCCTCGACCTGATCGCGCGCGGTGAGGAAGAGCACCGGCATCTCGTGCCCCTGCCGACGCACGGTCTGCAGCACACCCCAGCCATCGAGCGAGGGCAGCATGACGTCGAGCACAACAAGGTCGTAAGTTCCGTCCAGCGCCAGATGCAGGCCGTCAAGCCCGTCGCGCGCGAGATCGACCACGAAGCCGGCCTCGGACAGGCCCTGGCGCAGATAGTCGCCGGTTTTGGGTTCGTCCTCGACGATCAGGATCTTCACGACGTGCTCATCTCGAATGCGGTGTCCGCCATATTGTGCCCGCTGCCGCCCAGCGTCGAGCCGGGATTACAAAGATGTAATGTCCGCGTCAGCTTTCTGTCCGTCACCGGCAGGCAAGATTGCGTGGCTCAAGTTGGCACATCTCTTCGTTGCCCCGCTTACTACCAAGACTGACGCCCCATGACCTCTTGCGCCCGCAACAACAGTTTCAACGCAATTTCCACTCTGCCCGGGCACGAACGGAGGCAGCCATGACCAGTCGCCGCCACTTTATCGCTGCCGGTATCGCCAGCGGCTTGCTTGGCTTCACCTCCCTGGCGCGTGCCCATGGCGACGCTGCCCACACAGGCAAGGCAAAGACACCCGATGCTGCCGAGCAGCAGGCGTGGGGAATTGCCGGCGCACCCGGCAAGGCGCACCGCACGATCCGCATCGAAATGAGCGACGACATGCGCTTCACCCCGGACCGTATCGCGGTGAGGCTGGGCGAAACCATCCGCTTCGAGCACCACAACACGGGCGCAGTACTGCACGAGATGGTCATCGGCACGCCGGAAACACTCGCCGAGCACGCGGCCCTGATGATGCGTTTTCCAGACATGGTGCATGACGAGCCGTGGATGGCGCACGTCCCGTCCGGCGAGAAGACGGAAATGACCTGGACCTTCAACCGCGCAGGGGATTTCGAATTCGCCTGCCTGATGCCGGGCCACTATCAGGCAGGCATGAAAGGCACGCTCATCGTCCGTTGAGCCGGAGGCGAACGCCATTGGCCGCCCCGGCAACCACTCGTACAGACCCACATAAGGAACAGCCATGAAAACCACCCTCGCCACCCTTGCCGTCGCCACCTTCGCCACCCTCGCGATCAGTGCTCCTGCTCTTGCCAGCAACGACCACGCTGGGCACCAGGCTGGCATGGGCAACATGCACGACGACGCCGGAATGATGTCCGAGGGCACGGTGAAAAAGCTCGACGCGGCGGCAGGCAAGCTCACCATCAGCCACGGCCCGCTCGCCAACCTCGACATGCCGCCGATGACCATGGTGTTCCGCGCCAGCGATCCTGCCCTGCTGAATGGCGTGAAGGTTGGCGACAGGATCCGCTTCAAGGCAGAGCGCGTCGGTGGTGCCTTTACCGTGACCGAACTGGAAGTCGCCAAGTAATTCACCTGCCCGATTGATGGCTTCACGGGGGCTCGGCATGAAATCGTGCAGCCCCCAATTGAATCCTGCGCCGGAAGGGACGGCATGCCGCACATGGATTCGCCATTCGCGTGACTCGCGTGCCTGAGACCTGCTTTCATCAAGGCCACCATGACTGATCTGCGTACTCCCCGACGCTTGCTGGCATCGTCATTCCTGCTTGCCGCACTGAGTGCCGGCCCGGCGCTGGCCGACGGCCCGATGCTCGGTACCACCGTCGACGGGCTGATCGAACATGCCCGCCTCCATAACCCGGACTTTGCTGCGCAACGAGCCGAGGCCGAAGCCGCACACGAACGCATCGAACCCGCCGGCGCGCTGCCAGACCCGGCATTCCAGATCGAACTGATGGACGCCACCAACACCATGCGCGGTGGCGGCACAACGATTCTGCCGGGCGAGGTGGGCGAAACCCGCTATCGCGTGGTGCAGTCGTTTCCCGCCTGGGGCAAACGCGAACTCGACGTCCGCGCAGCCACCGCACGTGCAGGACGCGCCGACGCCGGACGCGAAGCAGTGTGGCTGGAGCTGAGCGCGAGCATCAAGGCCGCGTGGCTGCGCTACTACGCGGCCGACCGCGAAGCCGTATTGAACCGGGACGCACTGCGCCTGCTGCAGGGGCTCGAAGAAATCACCCTTTCACGCTACCGCCTCGGCCTGCTGCCGCAGCAGGCCGTACTGCGCGCACAGCGCGAAATCACCGCTCAGCGCCTGTCCCTGGTTGCCGTCGAGCAGCGCCGCCGCACGACCGCCGCCGCCCTCAACGCACTGCTCGCACGCACACCGGGCAGCCCGCTTGCCGCACCGGCGGAACCGGCGCCGCTCGTCGACCTGCCGCCCATCGACCAGTTGCTGACACATACCCGCGAGCGCAACCCGCTGCTCGCAGCCGAAGCCGCCGGAATCGAAGCCGCCCGCTTCGAGCGCGACCGCACCTGGCGCGACCGCTACCCGGACTTCAGCATCGGCCTCACCAACAACCGTCCGCGCGGCGGCGACCCATCGTGGGATGTGATGTTCGAAGTCATGATTCCGCTGCAGCAATCGGCACGGCGGGCCCGCGAGCGCGAGGCGACCTACATGCTGACGGCTGCCGACGCCCGCCGCGAAGCGGTGGAGGCGAAGCTGCAGGGTGAGCTTGGAGGCGCACATGCAGCCTACAGCGCGGGCCACGACAGCCTGCGCCTGTTGCGCGGCACCCTGCTGCCGCAGGCTGAAGCCACGCGTGACGCCAGCCGCTCGGCCTTTGCCGCCGGCAGCGTCGACTTCGACACCGTGCTCGAAGCCGAGCGCCAGCTGGTGGACACCCGCCTCGCCCTGCTGCAGGCCGATCTCGACACACGCCTTGCACTGACCGAACTCGAAAAGATTGCTGGAGAGCTGCCGTGAACTCAGGCCTGAATCGCCCGCTGACCGCGCTTGCGGTCGTACTCGCCCTTGGCGCAGGCTACTGGGCAGGCAGCCGTAACGATGCCATGCCCGACACGATGAACACGGCAGCCGCGCCTGCAGGCACTGCGCAAGGCGACGCCAGCGGTGAGGCGCGCAAGATTCTTTATTACCGCAACCCGATGGGCCTGCCTGACACCTCGCCCGAGCCCAAGAAGGACTCGATGGGGATGGACTACATTCCGGTATATGCCGACGACACGCCGGACGACAGCGGCGTGGTCCGTGTCAGCCCTGCGCGGGTACAGACCCTGGGGGTGAAGACCGCGCTGGCTGAAAACAAGGTGCTCGACGCCATTGTTCGCGCCGTGGG
>JALNWS010000304.1 GCA_023230755.1 Azoarcus sp. | reverse complement strand
GGCTCGAGAAACTGATCAATACCGCACAACGGACACGCAAGGCCGATGGCTCTTTCCTGCTGTCCTGGGGAACAGACGAACTGAAGGTCAGTGTCGGCTTGCGCATTGTCAGCAGCGCTCAGGCACAGGCCGCCAATGCCGGCGGACCACGCACGGCGCTGGGCGGTCAGTTGCCGCAACAGGTTGCCGGAATCGACGCTGAAGCGCCCAGTGAAAGCCCATCCCCAGCCCGCTCCGGCGTTGCCAGCGTGGTGATGAAATGAGCGTCGGATCGATCTGCGGAGCAAGCTATTTCGGCAAACTGCCCTCGCGCGGCGACTTCGTCAAAGGCGGCAAGCAGATGCAATTGATCGGGCTGCTCGATCGCTGGACGTCCTCCTGCATGGAGACCTTCGCGGAGAACCCCCGCTGGAAGCTGCTCTTCGACAGCGCACCCGAACTTGATTTTGCCTTTGTCGGCGGGCACAGCAATCTGGCTGTGGTCGGTCACCTCAAACCGAGCCGTGATGCGTCCGGACGGCGCTTTCCCTTCATCGCCGCAGCAGCGGTGGAACGCAACGACCCGCTCCCCTTTCGCTGCGGTCCAGTCGGTTTCACTGCCCTGTGGGGCATCCTGCGCCGCGTGGTCGGACAGGCATGCAGCGCGAGCTCGCCAGTGGATGCGCTGGGCGAACTCTCACACCTCGACTGCGCCGCCAGTATCGAACACGCATTGAAGCGCAGACCGCTGGACACCTACGTGCGCAATACGACGCTCGGTGAGCTCGCTGCGAGTCTCGGCCCCCCTGCATCGGCGCAATCTGTTCGACGCCAGATTCTTGCCATCGGATTGTTGATGCGGCCCTTGCACGGCCGCAGCACGCTCAGCATCGAAAAGGGGCTATGTCTGCCCTTGCCCGCCAATGTCTGCGAGCGCAACCGCGTCGCCGCCTTGTGGCTGTTCCTCGTCACTGCCCTGCTTCGCGACACGCCTTGCGAACTGCAACTGCTGTTGGGCCGCATCAATGGCCACGAGCGCATGCTCATCGGGTTTGCCGGCGCCTCGCCTCGCCCGCTGCTGAGCCTGCTGTCACCCTTGAGTCTCGAGGAAAACATGATTGTCCTCGACGATCCCGACTGGATCGACAGACACCCCGACCTCGCTGCAGACCGCGGCGTCGCGCGTCTCTCCAGCTATCTTGCGCAACCCGCGATCACGCTTGAATCCGCGCTGATCACCTTTAAAGAGGTCTTCCTCGGAACATGAACACGATCATCAGACTGCTTGCCAGCGTCAGCATCGCGCTCTCTCCTCTCCCCAGCCTCGGACAGCCCGTGGTGCTCAGTGGCACCGTCCCCGACGAAGCGTCCCGCGCAGTCATCCTGGAAAGCGCACGCGCGCTCTATGGCGCCGAGCGCGTAATGGATCAACTCCAAGTGGGCGGCGTCACACCACCACCGAACTGGAGCGCGTACGTCAAACGCTTGCTGAGTGAAGAGCTCAAGCAGGTCCACCACGGGCAGCTTCAGGTGGTCGGCACACAGGTGACCCTGCGCGGCAAGGTCGCCAACGAGGCAGTCCGGCAGCGGATCGCCAGCACTGCAGCGTCTGCGCTCACTCCCGCCTATATCGTCAACAACGCACTGGAGCTTGGTGCCACCCCTCAGGCAGTGCTGGATCAGACGCTCGCCGACCGCGTTGTCGAGTTCGAAAGTGGGTCAGCCGTGCTCACCGCAAAAGGCCGCCTTCTGCTCGACGAAATGGCTTCCAGTATTGTGAGCCTCGATACCCACCGCATTCAGGTGGTGGGACATACCGACAGCGCCGGCGACCGCCTCGCCAATATCGGTCTGAGCCTGGAGCGCGCCAACACCGTGCGCGACTATCTCGTTACAAAGGGGATTGACGCCGATCTCATCGCTGCATTGGGTGCAGGCCCCGACCTTCCGCTTGCAGACAACGCCACGCCCGAAGGCCGGGCGCGGAATCGCCGTATCGAGTTCCGGATCGGTCGCTGATCAAGCCTTGCCCTCACCCCTCCTCCCGCGCACTGTTCACACCGAGCAGTTCCTCCATGTGCGTCAGCGTTCCGCCGTCAGCGACAACCGCACGCAACCATTCGTGCAGGGACATCTCCCCCCATCGCGCCGCCTTGTCCGCCAGATAGGCGACCGGGCTGTGAGGCTCGGTCTGACGGAAGAACACCGCCACCTCACGCAACTGAGCAAGCGCCTGCGCCCGACTGCGAATTGCCGTTCCGCCTGCCACGGGCATGACAGGCACGAACTGACCCACCGGCCCGCCCCCGTCTGCCGCTCCATTGCAATCCGCTTCCGCCAGTCCGGCATCGGACCTGTCACCATCGCCTGCTTCCAGCGCAAATCTGTTCAAGGTGTCGATCAGCGCTTTGAGCGCCTCCCGCGCGGATTCGAAGCCTGGCCCCTCCGCGCCGAGGTGCTTGTCGACCACACGCTGCAGCGCATCGAGCATGGCCAGTGCGCGCTCGGCATGCTCGCGGCTGCTGCGATAGAACACGACAGACGTTTCGCTTCGTGCCGCATCGAATGCGGCAGGCGTCAGCGCTGCGTCGCGGAGGATCGTCTCCGACTCAGCGGGATTGCGCTCGACCGCCCGACTCACAGCGCGAACACGCTCGAGGTCCAAGCCCGTATAGGCCACCGGCGCGGGCGCGGTCAGCGGCAACTCACCGACAATCCGCACCGACTGCCCCAGCAACCACCCCAGGCAGCCCACACGCAAAGCCTGATCGCCCTCTTCCGGCAGCGGATGGATGTCGGCCCAGTAGCGCTCGCACAACTGCACAAGGACACCATAGCCCTCGGCCAGTCCCGCGATACCCCGCGTTTTCGCGAGCGCCTCGACCAGCCACACCGCGATCCGGAGATCCTTGGTGCGCGTGGCGAGCAAGGCCGTGCACGACGACACCACGGCGGGCCAGTCGGCCTCTTTGCGTGCCGTCACCCACTCGCCCTGGTTCAGCGACGGGTCATCGAAACGGCGCGCCTCCAGCACACCGTCGAATTCGGGCGAGAACATCATGTCCTCGCCACAGCATGATCGCCCCGCGAGCGGACGAAGAAGACTTTCGAGATCCATTCTGACAACCCAGCAGTAATGACATTTGGATTATATCCATCCATGCGACGCAGCGCCCACATCGGCATCAGCCACCCCGAACCACAGCACCAGCGCCCGGGGTGATGAAGTTTCGCAGTTCACCTCCTGGCATCCGGCGTGCGAATTCCACGACGGATGCCAGGAGCAGGCGGGTGATGCGGTAAACTGCCGGGCTTGTCTCGCACTCGACGTCCGCCCGGACTCCAACGGAAGAAAACAGATCTTGAAAACCCGGCAAGACACCGCACCCACCGCCGACGACTTTCCCGGCCACACGCCGATGATGGTCCAATATCTGCGCATCAAGACGCAGCACCCGGACACCCTGCTGTTCTATCGCATGGGCGACTTCTACGAACTCTTCTTCGACGATGCCGAGAAGGCCGCACGGTTGCTCGACATCACGCTGACGACGCGCGGACAGTCCGCGGGCAAGCCGATCAAGATGGCCGGCGTGCCCTTTCATGCAGTCGAGCAATACCTGACCCGCCTGGTCAAGCTCGGAGAGTCCGTGG
>JALNWS010000303.1 GCA_023230755.1 Azoarcus sp. | reverse complement strand
TCGCCTTCACCGAGGTTCATGTGGATCAGGCCAAGGTAGCGCCCGATGCCGTGCGAAACGTGTACCACAGGGTCGCCGACCTTGAGCTCGGACAGATCCCGCAGCCAGCCCTCCATCGTGGCCGCCTTGCGGTTGTCGCGGCGGGCACGGCTGCGGGCCGTCGCGGCGTACAGCTCGGTTTCGGTAACGATGGCGAGCCTGGCCTGAGGCAGGATGAAGCCAGCACCCAAGGGTGCGGTGCCCAGGGCGATGGCCGCATCCGACGCAGTGAACCCGTCAAAATCGGCGCTGGCCTCGGGTTTGACGCCGTATTCGGCCAGATACTCGGCCATGGTTTCGCGCCGGCCCGGGGAGTCGGCGAGCAGAAGCACCCGCCCACTGAAACTAGCGCAGAAGGCCTTGAGTTTGTACAAGGGGTCGCTTGCCTTGCGCTCTACCGCGATGTCGGGCAAAGGCAGGGCCGCCGGGGTGCTGGCGCTGTCGGTGTCGTCGCTGGCGCCCATGACCAGTCGGGGATGACTCTTCAGGGCCAGGAAGAAGGCTTCGTCGCTGAGAAACAGCTTCTCAGGCTGCATCACCGGACGCGCGCGATCACCCTTGAGCAGGTCGTAGCGTGAGCGCGTATCACGCCAGAATTCCGCAATCGTACCGGGTACGTCGCGATGCAGCAGAACCGGCGTGTCGGCCGGCAGATAGTCGAACAGTGTGGCGACGTCTTCGAAGAACAGCGGAAGGAAATATTCGATACCCGCCGGGGCAATGCCATTGGTGACATCCTTGTAGATCGTCGCCCGGGTGGGGTCGCCCTCAAAGATCTCACGGAACTGGCCGCGGAACCGGCTGCGCCCCTTGTCGTCGAGCGGAAACTCGCGCGCCGGCAGCAGACGGATTTCCTTGACCGGGTATACCGTGCGCTGCGTGTCGGGGTCGAAGGTCTTGATGCTTTCGACTTCGTTGTCGAAGAGGTCGATCCGGTAAGGCAGGGGGGAGCCCATCGGGTAGAGATCAACCAGTCCGCCACGGACGGAAAACTCACCCGGACTGACCACCTGAGTCACGTGCGCATAGCCGGCAACGGCCATCTGCATGCGCAGCTGCTCGACGTCGAGCTGTTCGCCCTGCTTCAGAAAGAAGGTGTACGCAGCAAGAAAGGCCGGTGGCGCCATGCGATAGAGCGCGGTGCTCGCCGGCACCAGGACGACGTCGGCCTCACTGCGGGTGATGGCGTAGAGCGTGGATAGCCGCTCGGAGATGAGGTCCTGGTGTGGTGAAAAACTGTCGTAGGGCAGGGTTTCCCAGTCGGGGAGCAGGTGCAGGCGCAAGCCCGGCGCGAGCCAGGCGATTTCGTCCTGAAGCCGCTGGGCATCGATCGGATTGGCCGTGATCACCGCGATCATCCGTCCCCGCCCTGCCAGCTGTGCGATTGCGAGTGCGTCAGCCGACCCGCTCAGTTGGGGCAGATCAATCCGTTTTCCGGTCTTGGGTAAGGCAAGGGCGGAGACGGTAGGCAACAGCTTGTCGATGGAGGGAGGCATGGGGCGTCGCGGAGGCGTTCTTGCAGCAGGAAAGCGCCCAATTATAGGCGAACCACTCATCTCTGACCGCCGATCGGGCCGTCAGACCGTGATCTCAGGCGTAGGTGTCGATCTGTGGCTGGTCCGGCGGGCTTGCGCTGACCTGCGAAACAAGCCGTGCCAGCGCGGTCTCGCGCTCGCCGTTGCGCGTTGGCTCGGCGTTGTCCAGTGCATTGAGTTCCTGACGCGCTTCGATCGCCATGCGGTCGGCCTGCGCAGCGACCTGACGATCCTGTGCGGAGGGGTCTGCGGGTGCGAGCGCGGCCGCGCGAATTCGTGCCGCGCGGTCGAGGGTCTCGGCGGGCGTGGCGCCGGGGGAGGTGTCGATGCTGACTTCGCCACCGATCGCGTAGTGTTTGTTGTCGGGGCCGACCTGGTAGGTGAAGCTGGCGCCTGAGGTAATCAACTCGCCGCCGGCCGAAACATGCGCCTGCTCATGGGCGCGCACTTCGGCGTCGCGCGCTGCGAGCTGACTCACCGCCTGCTGCTCGGCCGTGCTCAAAGCCGCCTCGCTCTGAACGCGACGATCCGCGGCGCCGGATTGTGCCGAAGCGGGATAGGCCGTGAGCGAGGTGGAGACACCGGACGTCATCATTTGCGTAAGCGCTACCTGAATGACTCCTTTGATTCTAGACCGCGTTGCAGGCCACGGAAAGCAGCACACGGCTTGCCCCGGATACACGTGATTCCGGCCCGTCCGGTCGCCGCGCGTGCGGGCGCGGGTGTGCGCGGGTGTGCGCGCCACTTCGACCCCGCCAGGTTCAGGACTTGTCCTGGAGGGGGGCCTGGTCTTCGCGCAGATCGAATTCGAGCTCATCTCGAACGTGATCCAGGCGCGGGGGCATTTTCTTGAGCATCCAGTCTGTCGCCAACTCAGCACTTTGCTTCAGATCATCGGCGGCGACCTGTTCGATTTCACCACCGCGCGTTGCCCGCCAGTCCCGGACTGCGGTCATCAGGTCAAAGGCCTGGCGCAGGATTGCAATGCCCGGGTCTTCATGGCCGACCACGAACAGTGTCGGTGTCGTGAGCGTTCGCAGCGGACCTGCGCCGGCAAGGTCAGGGCGTCCTGCAAGGCAGGCAAGGGCGCCGAAACGTTCGGGTTTTTTTGCGGCTGCCCGCACGATGGCGGCACTCGCCGTACCAAATGCGAGCAGTCCGACGGGCAGGGGGGCGAGCGGTGGCTGGTGTTCGATCCAGTCGTCGGCCGCGAGCAGACGATCGGTAAGTCGGGCTACGTTGAAACTGGCGTCGAGGTCGTGCAACTCTTCATAGTGGGTCAGCAGGTCTAGCGCGAGCGTGGCGAATCCCGCCCCCTGCAGCACACCCGCGATCAAGGCCTGACGCTTGTGAATGATCGGATTGGCGCCCGGCTGCAGGACCAGCACGAGCCCCCGAACGTCGGGTGCGTGCGAAAGCGTGCCGTCAAGCCAGATGCTTTCTGCCGGAATGCTGATCGGGGAGGTACGAAGCTTCAATTTGTCTAGACCTGAAGTAATAGACCGGTGTGGCTTTTGCAGCATCTCACAGCGTCACAGGACATCGCAACTGCCGTGGCCGTTATCCGCCAGGGGGGCGGCGATGAATTGGCACGCTGATGCGTCGGCACCCGAACGCACCGGAATACGTGCCGAAGCGCCCTGCCAACGGGGTGTGGCAGCGCGGACACGTGCCCTCGCTAGTGAGACGATAGGTGAGAATGTCGTACCAGTCGCGCTCGATCAGGATCTCACCGCAATGCGCACAACGCGTGCGACCGCCTTCGGGGTCATGCAGGTTGCCGGTGTAAACATGTTTCAGGCCCGCATCGAGGGCAATCTGACGTGCCCGTTTGAGCGTCTGCAACGGGGTCGTGGGCAGGTCATCGAGCTTGAAGTCGGGATGAAAGGCGGTGAAATGAAGCGGCACTTCGGCGCCGAGTTCAGCATGCACCCAGCGCGACATTGCGCCGATCTCGGCGTCGCTGTCATTACGTCCGGGAATCAGCAAGGTCGTCAGTTCGACCCAGACCTTCGTTTCGTGATGCAGCCAGACCAGCGTGTCGAGCACGGGCTGAAGGTGG
>JALNWS010000302.1 GCA_023230755.1 Azoarcus sp. | reverse complement strand
GGGTGGTGACCACGGTGAGCCGGCCCTGGTCGCGGTTGCTGTACTGCTCGGCCAGGCGCTTGATGTTGGCCGCGTCGAGCAGCATGCGCTCGACCATCACCACCAGCTCCTTGCCCGGCTCGGTCAGGCCGAGCAGGCGCTTGCCCTTGCGCACGAAGAGCTCCACCCCGAGCTCATCCTCGAGATCCTTGATGTGCTTGGACACGCCGGACTGCGAGGTGAACAGCGCATTGGCCACCTCGGTGAGATTGAAGCCGCGCCGTACCGTCTCGCGAATGATGCGCAGTTGCTGGAAATTCATTGCAGGACTCCACCCACGGTTTCGCGTTCGAACAGTTTCAGGCGCGAGGGTACCAGCCGCACCGCCTGGCCTTCCGCCAGCCCCAGCTCGAGGACCCGGGACCGCGTAAGCTCGACTTCGAAGTGCTGGCCGCTCGCGCCGTTCACCCCGTCGAGTTCCACCCGCGCGGTCACGCCGAAGGCCAGTATGCGGCTGATCCGGGCTGCCACGCCATTGCCGGCCTCGCCGTCGATGACAATGTCCAGCTCGTGCGGGCGGGCAAAGGCGACCACCTCGGCGCCATGATCGAAGCCGTGTGGCACATGCGGCAGCACGTCTTCGCCGACCTGCACCGTGTCGCCCTCGATGCGCCCATGGAACAGATTGACCGAACCGAGAAAGCTGTAGACGAAGGGGGTGGCCGGGTGGCGGTAGACCTCCTCCGGGGTGCCGATCTGCTCGACCTTGCCGTGATCCATCAGCACCACCCGGTCGGCCACTTCGAGCGCCTCTTCCTGGTCGTGGGTGACGAAGATCGAGGTGATGTGCAGTTCGTCGTGCAGATTGCGCAGCCAGCGGCGCAACTCCTTGCGTACCTTGGCGTCGAGCGCGCCGAAGGGCTCGTCGAGCAGCAGCACCCGCGGCTCCACCGCCAGCGCACGGGCGAGCGCGATACGCTGGCGCTGGCCACCGGAGAGCTGCGCCGGAAAGCGGTCGGCGAGCCAGTCGAGCTGCACCAGCTTGAGCAGGTCGTGCACCTTGGTCCGGATCTGCTTGTCCGACGGGCGCTGGCTGCGTGGCTTCATGCGCATGCCGAAGGCCACGTTGTCGAACACGGTCATGTGGCGGAACAGGGCGTAGTGCTGGAACACGAAACCGACTTGACGCTCGCGCACATGGGTGCCGGAGGCGTCCTCGCCGTCGAGCAGGACCTGGCCCGAGTCGGCTGACTCGAGCCCGGCGATGATGCGCAATAGCGTGGTTTTGCCGCATCCCGAGGGGCCCAGCAGGGCCACCAGCTCGCCGGTGGGAAATTCCAGCGAGACCTTGTCGAGGGCGACGAAGCTGCCGAACTGTTTGTGGATGTCCTTGACCTGGATACTCATGATGCATCGTCCCGTGTGGAGTCTTTATGCGATTGCGCCGCGCGGTTTTCAACCCAGGTCTTGATCACCAGGGTGACCAGTGCCAGCACCGCGAGCACCGAGGCGGCGGCAAAGGCCGCAGCGAACTGGTATTCGTTGTAGAGAATCTCGACATGCAGCGGCAGGGTGTTGGTCTGGCCGCGGATGTGGCCCGACACCACGCTGACCGCACCGAACTCGCCCATCGCCCGCGCATTGCACAGGATCACCCCGTACATCAGGCCCCACTTGATATTGGGCAGGGTCACGTACCAGAAGGTCTGCAGGCCCCGGGCGCCGAGCACCACCGCGGCCTCCTCCTCCTCGCGCCCTTGCGCCTGCATCAGCGGAATCAACTCGCGGGCGATGAAGGGGAAGGTCACGAACACGGTGGCCAGCACGATGCCGGGCACGGCGAAGATGATCCGGATGTCCTTGTCCGACAGCCAGGAGCCGAACCAGCCCTGGGCACCGAACAGCAGCACGAACACCAGGCCGGCGATCACCGGCGACACCGAGAACGGCAGATCGATCAGCGTGATCAGGAACTGCTTGCCGCGAAACTCGAACTTGGCGATCGCCCACGCCGCGCACACCCCGAACACCAGGTTGAGCGGCACCGAGATCACCGCCGCCAGCAACGTGAGCCGGATCGCGGACAGCGCATCGGGCTCGACCAGCGCGGTGATGTAGGTCTCCCAGCCCTTGCGGAAGGCCTCGACGAATACCGCGATCAGCGGCATCAGCAGGAAGACCACGAAGAAGGTGAGCGAAACACCGAGAATCAGCCATTTGACCAAGGGCGTCTCGCGGGTCGCCGCCTTTGATTCGAAGCGGTGTGCGTGATCTATCCCAATGTGAAACGTGGTCGCGCCGGCCATTACCGGTCCCTCCCGGTACGTTTGGAAGTCCAGGCTTGCAGACCATTGATGATCAGCAGCAGGGTGAAGGACAGCATCAACATGACGGTGGCGATTGCGGTGGCGCCGGCGTAGTCGTACTGCTCGAGTTTGGTGATGATCATCAGCGGGGTGATTTCCGACACCATTGGGATGTTGCCGGCAATGAAGATCACCGAACCGTACTCACCCACCGCGCGCGCGAAGGCCAGCGCAAAACCGGTCAGCAGCGCCGGCAGCAGGATGGGCAGGATCACGTGGCGGAAGGTCTGCCAGCGATGCGCGCCGAGACTGGTCGCTGCCTCCTCGAGTTCGGTATCGAGATCCTCGAGGATGGGCTGCACGGTACGCACGACGAAAGGCAGGCCGATGAACACCAGTGCCACCAGAATGCCCAGCGGCTTGAACGCGACCTGGATGCCCAGCGGATCGAGGTACTGTCCGATCCAGCCGTTCTTGGCGTAGAGCGCGGTCAGCGCAATGCCGGCCACCGCGGTCGGCAGCGCGAACGGCAGGTCGACCAGGGCGTCGACCAGACGCTTGCCGGGGAAGGAGTAGCGCACCAGCGCCCACGCCAGCATCAGGCCGAACACCGAGTTAATTGCGGCGGCGACGAGTGACAGGCCAAACGACAACTTGTAGGTGGCAACCACGCGCGGTGCGGTGACCACATGCCAGTACTCCGCGAAGCTCAGCGAGGTGGTTTTCAGAAACACCGCCGACAGCGGGATCAGCACGATCAGCGAGAGGTAGGCTAGGGTGAAGCCGAGCGTGATGTTGAAGCCCGGCAGGACCCTGAAGGTTTTCGTTGCAGCCATCAGCGGTTCACCATGATCTGGTCGTAGATGGCGCCGTCTGCGAAGTGCTTGGCATTGGCAGCCTTCCAGCCCCCCAACTTGTCGTCGACGCTGAACGTACGGATCGCCGGGAACTGCGCGGCGAATTTCTTCAGCACGGCCGGGTCACGCGGACGGAAGTTGTGGCTGGCGATGATCTCCTGCCCTTCGGGAGAGAACAGGAAGTTGAGGTAGGCCTCGGCGACCTTGGTCGTGCCACGTTTCTCGGTGACCTTCTCGACCACCGCCACCGGTGCCGAGCCGTCGATGGAGACCGATGGATAGACGATGTCGAACTTGGCCCCGCCCACTTCCTTCGCGATCAGAATGGCTTCGTTCTCGAAGGTTACCAGCACGTCGCCGACATCGCGCTGGGTGAAGGTGGTGGTGGCGCCGCGGCCACCGCCGTCGAGCACCGGCACGTTGGCGAGGAGCTTGGTGACGAAGTCCTTCGCGCCCGCATCGGAGCCGGTCTTGTCCAGCGCGTAGCCCCACGC
>JALNWS010000301.1 GCA_023230755.1 Azoarcus sp. | reverse complement strand
GGTCGTGTCGAGTGTGGCGAGCGGCTGCCCCTTGTGCACCGCTTCGCCTTCCCTGACCAGCATATGCTCAATCCGGTCGGTACCGTTGAAGGCCAGTTGCACCTGCCTGATGTCGACATTGCCATAAAGCGTGAGGGTCGTTGCAGGCGGCGCTTGGTAATGGGTACGCTGCCAGAAATACACGCCGCCCCCGCCCAGCACGACGACGGCAAGCAACGGAACAATCAATTTGCGTTTCATCTGGCCTCGATCATGTGGCGCTTTGAAATCTGAAGGGAACAGTCTGGCCGGTTGTCCGCGATTTCTCAAGGCAGAGTGAACGCCCGATTCGCGCCTGTTCATGCCAGGCGTCAGCGTCAGGTTTCCGAATCGCCGCTTTGTGATCAAAAATGCCAAGACGATGGAGCGCGATGCTCAAGTGCGTTGCGGCGGCACCCACCAAGGCACCCCTGATCAATTGACGTTTTGAACAGTCGCCCCCAACCCAGCTATCTGGATCGAGTTCGATGATCCGACTCTCCGCTTTTATCGCTGAATCACGTGCATATTCAGACCTACTGCACCACTTTCCGGGCGCAGTAGGCGGACTTTGTCCGTCATTTCATCAATTCTCGCCACGGCAGAGAATGCACGTCTGCGCCCAGGTGAATCTTCATTGCGAAGTATCACGGGTTGCCTTTCCTGGGCGGATGCATTTCGGGGCGCGCTTCTCGCCCTGGTTCTTCGTAGAACGCCGGTGCTGCGTTTGAGGCGAGGAGATCACACCACTTTCCGGTCGCCTTCTTTCACCAGTTTATCGATCATGAAAGGCCGGTTCTGGATCAGTAGCCACGTCATGCTGCAAATTACGCCGACCGTGACAAAGAGCCCCCCCAGGGTGGGCGTCAGATCGCCGGAATGGGCGGCGACGAGCTGGACGCCTGCGGCCCCGAGCATCGTTGTGGAAAAATGGATGAGGGCCGCGGCAGAGCCGGCGTCATGCTGCTGTTGTTCCAGAATGAGATTGGTCCCAGGAACACGCAAGGAGACCACTGCGATGGTGGAAACGGCCGCGAAAGCGGCAAAAAGCCAAGGTGCGCGGTCGCCGAAGAGCGCGATCATCAAGCCACACAACACGATCAACGCGAAGCCACCACGTATGAATGTCTGGACAGGCATCACCTGCGAGAGGCGCATATACAGCATCGGGCCAACCATGGCACAGACCGCGTTCAGCGCAAAGATCAGGCTAAAGGCCTGTTCGGACATGCCAAAGCCATCAACATAGATATAGGCCGCGCTGCCGATGAAAGACATCAGGCACATCGGCGCGAGCGCGAAGATCAGCAGCAGATAGGCGAAATGCGGGTTGCGCAGCACCGTTCCAAGCCGGCTCCACGACTTGAGTACCGGACCGTCATAGGGCTCCACAAGCGTTTCACGGAAAAGCACAACGAGAACGGTGGCAAAGGCGCCAAACAGGGTGAGGACGACGAATATCGCGTGCCAGGAGGCGAATTTCAGCAGGGCCGCACCAAGCACCGGCGCCACCATCGGGGCGATGATCACAAGCGACATGACAGTGGCCAGGATCCGCTCGCGCTCGCGGCCCTCATAGAGGTCTTTCACAATGGCGGTCTCCACCACGGTGACAGCACCACCGCCAAAGCCTTGCAAGGTGCGAAAGACGATCAGAGGCTCAATGTGGTAGGAAAACGCGCAACCAAGACTGGCAAGAACATAGAATGCAAGCCCGACCAGAAGAATCGGCTTGCGCCCAAACTTTTCGCTCAACGGCCCCCAGAACAACATGCCAAAAGCATAGGCGACCATATAGGCCCCCAGCGTCAGGTTCACAAAGCCACGAGTCACGCCGAAACTGTCCGCGATCTGTGGAAGCGCTGGCAGGTAGAGATCCATCGTCGTCGGAGGAAAGGCCCCCAGGATGACCAGGAGCAACAGCGTCCCCCGACGGCCGAGCAGGGGTTGCTCAGATTTCATCGTCTTTTTCTCCTGAGTGGATGCTCTTTCTCATTCGCGGTGTCGGCGCACACGCGCAGGGTGGCTTCGCTCGGGCGCCTCTGGCGCCAGCAATCAAGCCTGCGCGCTGACAACAGCGAAAAGTCCGCACCCGCCCTTTTCGCACTCGCCCCGCTGATGGCGCTGGCGTATGTGTGGCCCGCTTTGGGCCGCCGGCAGACCTGTGCTGCGCCCGGCACCAGTGTCGGCACTGAGCGCACGTGCGCCACGACATCGGGCGCGTGTGTCGCGCCTTGCCCGAGCATCGGCGTGAGCCTGATCCTGGGTGCAACCGGTCGATCCAGACACGTGTGTCCAGCAACAGCGCAACATCTCATTCTAAATTAAAATATATAGCGTTAAAACGCGCACGCGCATTAGCCCCTCTAGAATCCAAAATAATCTCAGTGCCACACGGTCGGCGAGGTGTTTCGACCTCCTGGCCGCGCTCGATAGCCCAACCGATGACCTGAGAGACGAGCTCACGGGCAGGCATTGCCACCATCATTGAGCCCACGATGGCATCGAATTGGCTGCGCAGATCCTGATGGAGGATCGCGGCCAGCTTCCAGCTTCCAGCATCCGACCCTGGCCTTGAGGTCGGGGCCATTGACGGAACGCCGCATGTCACGGGTGGCGTCGGCCATCTGATCTGCCCTCTCTTCTGCCACGAAAAACTCCTGCCAGGGGCTGCTGCTCGGTGCCGGTCAGTGCAGCACCAAAACACAAAAAAGCCCGCAGTGACGCGGGCTTTTTGTTTTTTCATACTACTGGCTGCCAGTGCATGCCAGACGCAGAATCATTCCCACTCGATGGTCGCCGGCGGTTTGCCCGAGATGTCGTACACCACCCGGTTGATGCCCCGCACCTCGTTGATGATCCGGTTACTCACCTTGCCGAGCAGGGCGTGGGGAAGCTCGGCCCAGTGCGCCGTCATGAAGTCCTGCGTCTGCACCGCGCGCAGCGCGACGACGTACTCGTAGGTGCGTCCGTCACCCATCACACCGACGCTCTTCACGGGCAGGAACACTGCAAACGCCTGGCTGGTCTTGTCGTACCAGTCCGCTGCGCGCAGTTCGTCGATGAAGATCGCATCGGCGCGACGCAGGAGGTCGGCGAACTCCGATTTGACCTCACCCAAAATCCGTACGCCCAGGCCAGGGCCGGGGAAAGGATGGCGGTACACCATGTCATGCGGCAGACCGAGGGCGACACCCAGTTCGCGGACTTCGTCCTTGAACAGTTCGCGCAGCGGCTCAAGCAGCTTCAGGCCAAGCGTCTCGGGCAGCCCGCCGACGTTGTGATGGCTCTTGATCGTTTGTGCCTTCTTGTTCTTCGCGCCACCCGATTCGATCACATCCGGGTAGATCGTGCCTTGGGCCAGCCACCTGGCCTTGGGCAATTTCTTCGCCTCGGACTGAAAGACCTCGACGAACTCACGACCGATGATCTTGCGCTTCTGTTCCGGATCGGTAACGCCCTTGAGGTGACCCAGAAACTGTTCCGACGCGTCGACATGAATCACTTTGGCATGCAGGCGGCCAGAGAACATGTCCATCACCATGCGTCCTTCGTTCAGACGCAGCAGGCCATGATCCACGAACACACAGGTCAGCTGATCGCCAATGGCACGGTGAATCAGCGCGGCAGCGACGGATGAGTCGACGCCGCCGGAAAGGCCGAGAATCACCTCTTCGTCACCCACCTG
>JALNWS010000300.1 GCA_023230755.1 Azoarcus sp. | reverse complement strand
GACCGTAAGCAATTCGGCCAGATCGTGACGCATATGGCGTGCGCTGCGCGGGTCGGAGATCGAGACGAACACCTGCGTCAGCGGCATGACGTTTCCTGCCTTCATGGGGCCCAAAAAGGTAGGAAACTACACAAATTATGATGGTGTGAACAGGGGCTTCGTAAGGTCATGAAAGTAAACAAAGTTTCGCGTGACTGCATGCTGAGTAGGTGCGATTGCCCTGGTCCAGCGACCGAGGGGAGCGAGGTTGAGCGCCATGTTAGATTACTTTGGCTCAGGGACAATCTTCACTGCGACAATCTTGCCTGATGTCTTTTCTGCTAAAAATGCCAGCAGGTATCCTTTGCCATATTCGCTTTCAACCGAGCTTGATCCTACAAAATATGCAGGGTTTTCTTCGTAGTCGTAGTACCCAGTCGGACGTCCGAGAAGCTCCTTGACACTGCTGGACGTAAGAGATTCTGGGTCGTGTTCGGAGAGAAAAGAAAACACCATTTCTCCTCTCTGCTCTTGACTCGCTGTGGCCCACGCTTCCCTAGAAAATGTTCTTGTTCCCAGAAGCTTTGCTTGCTCTGTAACAGCGGGGGGGGAACATCCAAATAGACTTATCATGGTCAGCAAACTCCAAATCTTGGATTGCATTTTTTCGCCTCATTGGACCAAAACTTTGAGTTGCCCAACCATCAGTGCTGCCATGCAGCGCTGACTTAGAGCTTGGTCTGAGCCCCCTATTCTTCCGATTGAAAGACCCACTCCGTTGTTATGGAGATCCATCTCCTTTTCGTCCTTTGGATTAAGCGACGATGATTCATGGGCCGTAGTGAACTGGAGTGCGCCCGAGTAGCCGATCTCGCGCGCCAGGATGGCAGACCAGAAGCAATGGCGGAACGCATCTGACTTGTCATTTCGACCATTGAATCCGAAACGCATTTTCGTTTCTCGAAATGCCGCTTCCTTTGAGCTATTTATCGCAAATGCATGGTGTGGATGTGCCGTGATGTACTGTTGCTCATGGGGAGTAAGTTGTTTGAATTGGTCATAAACAGACAGTGACATAGTGCCTCCGTGTGTAAAAGTGGAAAATCTAACGAATAGGGTTTATCCCGCGCGGCACGCAAGCGAAATCGGTGTCAATGAGCATGTCGCGAGGGATAAGCCTTGTTGAACTGAACCGCCGGCACGGCGGTGACACTGGGGATTCTACGCCCGGCTTATGCGTAGTGGGTACGCGTGAATTGCCATGGTCGTAGTCCGACGGCGTCGGTCGGTGGCTGTGCCATGCATGCGTGGCAGACACCAGGCGAATTGCACGCCGAGCGGTGCTGCTTGTAGGGCGTTTCAGCACGCACTCCGGAGAGGGCGTGCCGGGGGTCTTGGGCGGCCGAGATCGGTCGTCGTTGGCAAACGTGGCCTGGAAGTCGATCCGCTTCATGATGGCCCATCGCGACAGCGGGGCGTCGGGGGCAGCGTGGCCACTCTGTGCCAGTAACCTCGCGCGCAGTGCGCACAGCGGCACGGGTCGTGACCGCTGATGCGGGCGAAGAAGGCTTCGGCCGCTTCAATTGCCATTGGCTGCGGCTCGGGCATCTTCAGGGCCGCACGCGCGGCCGCGAGGTGTGACCGCTTGTGCGCTTGTGGTTGGCGGCGAGCAGCCCGTAGTGGCGGATGCGCTTCAAACCGGAGGGCAGCACGTGGCGCAGGAAACGTCTGATGAACTCGGCTGTGGGGAGCGTGACCGTGCGCTTGCCCCCGCTGCGATTATCCCGAGCCCGGATTCGCACCTGTTCGTGATCGCAGCCGAGGATGCGCTCGTTTGAAATTGCCACCCGATGCGTGTCGCGCGCCAGGTAGTCGAGCACCTGTGCCGGCCCGCCCGGCAGTGGTTTTGCATAGACCACACAGTCATACGCAAGCAACGCGCGGCGGCACAGCGCGCACACCTCGGAGACCCGCAACCCGGCTGCGTAGGTGGTCATCAGCAAGGTGCGCGAACGCAGATTGCCGGCGGCCTCGAACAACCGTGCCAACTCCTCGCGCGACAGGATCTCCGGCTGGCGCTGCGGCGTGTGGGCGTAGGGAATCGAGATCGCCTCGGCCTCGCGCCCAAGCACCGTGCCGAAGAAGAATTTGATTGCGCAGACCGCCTAGTTGACCGTCGCGTAGGCGAGGTGGCGCTCGGTGATCCGGTGCAGCAGCCACGTCTTGACCTGCGCGGCATCGAGTCGGTCCGGGCTGCCGTGGTAGTAGCTCGCCAACTGCGCCACCACCGCAACGTAGCTCTCCTGGGTGCGCCCGGCCAAGCCGCGGAGCACCATCGCGTCGATCATCTGCTGACGTAACGGGGTCATGACACTTCTCCTTGAAGTCGGGGACATCCCCGGTTTCAAGGTAGGTCGTGTGCCAGCGCTTTATTAAAAACGCGGTGGTCGGCGAGCAACCGGCCACCGCGTAGCGGTTTAGTTCAACGTAGAGCTAACCGGCGCTGAGCGGCTTTATCGCGCAGCGTCCAGCGACCGAAGGGAGCGAGGTTGAGCGCCATGTTAGGGCCTTTTTCCAGTCGTGATTTGCTTGGAAAGTTCCGGGAGAACATAAATTGTTCGAAGGACCGTCTCGGCAATTTCCAATGCGGCCACGAGTTCGCGCGGTTTTGGTGAAACCACTTCATGTGCGGCGATGTTCCCCAAGAACCGGTGGCCATGAAGAATCGCTGCTTGCGCAGCGGAAAGTACGCCGCTCGTGGCCAGACCGTCGATTAGCTTTTCGAGGTTCCCGGCAGTGATGTTCCGCTCTCTGCAAATTGCCTCAATAAGCGCCCGAAGTCCAATTGCGGCTAGGACAGGAAGTTGTGCATTCATTGCACCAACAACTTCCTGGTAAATGGAGCTTATCTTTCCCGGCAGATGGTGGTCATCGGCCATAGCCTGACGAGCAGTATCCGCTCTGGGGTATGTCTTCCAAGTTGAATCCATCTCACCTGTATGTGGATTCCAATCACTTTCGTGCCAAGTCGAAATGGCATATGTGATTGCATCACAGCCGGCGCACTCGCCGAAGTAATGGTCTTCACCCCAATGGTCTTCGTAGTCCGGGTTCGAACGGATCTTCTTCTCGGCCAAGACGGTGTGATTCGTGTACTTTCCGCAGCGGTAGCAGAATAACTTCATGACGACCTCTTAAGCCCTAAGGAACCCCTGATCAACTGATGTTCTGAGCACGCTCACCCAAGCCAACCGCTTCTGCCGACTCCGATGATAGATTTTTCCGCGCCTACCGCTGGTTTTCGAGGCCTTTCAGGCTCCGAGTGCCCGTTTTTGGGCTCAGCGGGCGGATTTCGCCCATCAACTCATCAAGGCTCGCCTCACCAGGTAAAGGTTGGTCAGTCCGATCAGCGAGAACACTTGGGCGGCGTTCTTCGCGATCCCCTTGTAGCGCACCTTCGTGTAGCCGAACTGGCGCTTGATGACGCGGAAGACATGCTCGACGCGCGCGCGGATCGAGGACATCTTGTGGTTGAAACGCCTGTTCGCCTCGGTCAGTCGATGGTGCTTGCTGGCCTTGAGCGACACGCCCCAGAACACGCCGGCCTTGCGGGCCAGTCCCTTGAGCTTGTTATTCACGTAGCCCTTGTCGCCGAACACTGCCCGATCATCCTCACGCACAAGGTGCGGCAACTGGCTGATATCCGAGGCGTTCGCCGGCGTCACAGAAACCGTGTGCACAAGTCCGGAATTCACGTCGGCACCGACAT
>JALNWS010000299.1 GCA_023230755.1 Azoarcus sp. | reverse complement strand
GTGCGCGGGGTCATGCCCTTCGACGAAGATCGGCGTCCACCCGCAGCCGCGGAAGAACTGGTCCATTTCCTCGTGCGTGATGCGCGCCAGCACCGTCGGGTTGGCGATCTTGTATCCATTGAGATGCAGGATCGGCAGCACCGCGCCGTCGGTGGTTGGGTCGAGAAACTTGTTCGAATGCCAGGCAGTTGCCAAGGGCCCGGTCTCTGCCTCGCCGTCGCCGACCACACAAGCGACGATCAGCTCGGGGTTGTCGAATACCGCACCGAACGCGTGGCTCAATGAATATCCCAGTTCGCCCCCCTCGTGGATTGAGCCGGGGCACTCGGGTGATGCGTGGCTGGGAATGCCGCCCGGAAACGAGAACTGCCTGAATGGATGAACGCAAACCGCGCGTGGCCGCATTGACGGGCCCGGGAGCGCTCAGAGCAGCCGAGCTGTAACTGCCGCAAAGGGAAGGGCGTTGGTGGCAAACGGTGTGGAGGTGGTGCTCGGCTTGCCCCCGCACCGAGCCTCTCGCGTTACATCAGCGCATGCAAGTGGTCCTGCTCCGTGTGTTGTCGCGGCGCTTTGTTCGGCAGCAGACAGACCGGAAGGCAGCCGGTGTTTACGCTTTTGTTATTCACACGGGTGGCCGATGACGGTTTGCCCGTGTGCCGATCGATCTTCTGCACTGCGGACGGTCGCGCGGCTCGCCAAGAAGTGGGGGCGTTCGGGATTGTCTGTGAAAGCGTTGATCGATCGATGACCCGTGATGCATGTGGACGCGGACGACGTGCGAGTGGCCATGGGCCGCAAACGGCTGAATCCGTAATTTGGGCCGCGCGATTTGCGGCGACTGCAGGATCGATTGAAGGAGAGACACCGTGGGAAAACGTGAAGAGTATCTGGCGCTGATGGAAAAGCAGTTGAACGAATGGAAAGCCAAGACCGAGCCCTTCAAGGCGAGCGCGGAGCAGTGGGAAGCGCAGATGAAGGCCCAGTACGAGAAGAATCTTGAAGCACTTCAGGCCAAACGGGAGGAAGCGTGGGACAACCTCTCAAAACTGAAAGATGCGTCGGACGATGCCTGGGATCAGGTCAAGGTCAACATGGATAAAACCTGGGCAGACCTCAAGGCAAGTACTGAAAAGCTGACCAATCTGCACAAGAAATGACGTTCTTGAAGGGTGATCTGGATGCGCCTTCGTCAGGTGCGCCCAGATCCCGAGTGCGTCTGCATGGGGTGCGCTATCAGGCACACCCTGTGCGGGATCCGATGGCAACAATCGGTGCAATCACCGTCAGTAAGGCCCAGGTTAAATCCGGCTATTTGCGCCGGTAAGTACATGGATTCCGATCAGCTGGGGCGAGGTACATGGACATGAGTGCAGACACGCTGAATAGCGGAACGGTCGTATCGATCCGCGGCAGCGTCGTGGATGTCCGATTCGATACCCGTTTGCCGCCGATTCAGGGCTTGCTGCGGGCAGGGAAGGATGGCCGGATTGCGCTTGAGGTGATGGCCCACGTGGATGCTCATCAACTGCGAGCAATCGCGCTGACACCCACGCAGGGCCTTGCCCGGGGCATGAAGGTGGAAGATACGGGTGGTCCCTTGATGGCGCCGGTGGGTAAGAACATCCGTTCGCGCATGTTCGACGTGTTCGGCCAGGCTATCGATCGTCTGCCACCGCCGCAGGTTCAGTGGCGCAGCGTGCACCGGGCACCGCCGTCTCTGGCCCACCGTTCCACACGGTCCGAGGTGTTCGAGACGGGGATCAAACTCATCGACGTACTGATGCCGCTCGAGCGCGGTGGCAAGGCCGGCCTGTTCGGTGGGGCTGGGGTGGGCAAGACCGTGCTGCTCACCGAAATGATCCACAACATGGTTGGGCAGCACGAGGGCGTGAGCATCTTCTGCGGTATCGGCGAACGTTGCCGCGAGGGCGAGGAACTCTACCGGGAGATGAAGACCGCGGGTGTGCTGGACAACATGGTGATGGTCTTTGGGCAGATGAACGAACCGCCCGGGGCACGCTTTCGCGTCGGACACGCCGCGCTGACGATGGCCGAGTACTTTCGCGACGACGAGCATCGTGATGTGCTGCTGCTCGTTGACAATATCTTCCGCTTCATTCAGGCCGGCATGGAGATCTCGGGCATGATGGGGCAGATCCCCTCACGCTTGGGATATCAGCCCACCATGGGCACCGAGCTGTCGGCGCTGGAGGAGCGGATCGCCAATACCGACAGTGGCGCGATCACCTCGATCCAGGCGGTGTACGTGCCGGCTGACGATTTCACCGATCCGGCGGCGGTGCACACTTTTTCCCACCTGTCCGCCTCCATCGTGCTGTCGCGCAAGCGAGCGAGCGAGGGCTTGTATCCGGCGATCGACCCATTGCAGTCCAACTCCCGGATGGCTGCGCCAGGCATCATCGGCGAACGCCACTACGGCCTGGCCCAGGCGGTCCGGCGCACGCTGGCCCAGTACGCTGACCTGAAAGACATCATTGCCATGCTCGGTCTGGAGCAACTGTCGGTGCAGGACCGCAAGGTGGTGGCCCGCGCCCGCCGACTGGAACGCTTCCTGACCCAACCCTTCTTCACCACCGAGCAGTTTTCCGGCCTCAAGGGGCGCCTGGTCAGTCTTGATGATGCCCTGGATGGGTGCGAGCGCATCCTCGCCGACGAATTCTCGGATGTGCCTGAGAGTGCGCTCTACATGATCGGCGCGGTGGACGAGGCGCGCTCGAAGGCCCAAGGCAAACCTGGCCGGGCGCCGGCCCCCCGGGCTGACTCAAAAGCAGCGACGGCCACGCCATGAACCTGAAGATTCTTCTCCCCGATCGCATCTTTGCTGACAAGCGCAGCGTATCGCGCATTGTCGCCGAATCCAGTGACGGCGCCTTCGGCCTGCTGCCGCAGCGGCTCGACTGCGTAATGGCGCTGGTGCCGGGAATTCTGGTGTTCGAGACGGCGGACGACGGCGAGGTTTGCGTGGCGGTGGATCAAGGCGTGCTGGTCAAGGTCGGCGCCGAGGTGCGCGTTTCGGTGCGCAATGCAATCGGGGGTACGGACCTTGGCGCACTGCGCGAGGCGGTCGTTAGCGAGTTTCAGGAACTGGACGAACATGAAAAGAACGTGCGCGACGTGATGGCAAAACTGGAAGGTGGCTTCATCCGCCGCCTGGTGGCCTTTCATCATGAGTGAGGAGCGTAAGCCCCCTGCGGAGACCCCGGAGCGAGGTACGGAGTTCACTCGTCAGGTGGACCGTAAGGTGGCGCGCAAGCTCAAGGCCAGACGCCAGGTTACCCGCACCATCTGGTTTGGTCTGGGGATGATGGGGCTGGTGGGGTGGTCGGTGGCGGTGCCGGTGCTGGTCGGCGTGGGCTTTGGGTTCTGGTTGGATGCCAACTACCCGGCAGGACATTCGTGGACCTTGATGCTGATGCCCGTCGGCCTGGCCCTTGGGTGTTTCAACGCGTGGCGCTGGGTGTCGCGAGAAAGCAGCGAAATCCGGGAGCAGGAGGAAGAAGGCGATGAATGAATTCCCCGAACTGATTTTGTCCTTGGGCGTGGGGCTGTTACTGGGCGCGATTTTTTTTGGTGGCCTGTGGTGGACTCTGCGCCGCGCAGTGTCGTCACCATCGGTGGCGCTGTGGCTGATTGCCAGCATGCTGCTGCGCACCGGGATCGTATGTGCGGGTTTGCTCTGGGTGTGCGGGTCGGACTGGAAGCGCTGGCTGGCGGGGGTGTTCGGATTTCTTGTCGCCCGCCTCATCGCGACCCGGAT
>JALNWS010000298.1 GCA_023230755.1 Azoarcus sp. | reverse complement strand
GGCCGGGGTGTCGTCCTGGCTCGCTGCGCCGTGGCTGCTCCCCGCGGCATTGCTGACCCTGACCCTGGGTATGGTTGGTGTGCTCGGCGCCCGCAGTCTGGGGCAACTGGCTGCGTTCTCGGTGATCGGCTCCATGGGGACACTGCTCACCGCGGTGGGGCTGTTTTCCGAGCAGGCGCTGGGGGCCGGGCTTTATTACCTGGTGCATTCGACGTTTGCCGCCGCCGCCCTGTTCCTGGTGGCCGATCTGGTGAGTGCGCGCCGTTTTGCGCACGGGGGGCAGCTCGATGCCGGGCCGGATTTTGCCAACAGTGGGCTGCTTTCGGGCTATTTCTTCGTGCTGGCGATCGCCATTTGCGGCATGCCGCCCCTGTCGGGCTTTGTCGGCAAGCTGCTGATTCTCGACAGCGCGCGAACTTCCGCCAACGCGGGCTGGATCTGGGGCCTGATACTTGGCACTTCCCTGCTGGCCATTGTCGGCTTTGCGCGCGCCGGCAGCACACTCTTCTGGCGCCGGGCAGAGGCTGCAGGCATGCCGCCTCCGGATGCCGAAGTCTCGCCCACCGGGGTGTTGCCACTTGTCGCGACGGCCTTGCTGTTGTCGGTGCTCGTCGTGTTTACCGTGTTTTCGGGGCCGGCGACGAGTTGGCTTGACGATACCGCCGCTCAGGTCTTCCAGCCCGGGCAGTACATTGATGCCGTGCTTGGTGTTGGAGGAGGGGTCGAATGACGGACATGAACGAGGCGTCCCTGGAACAGCCCGAAACGCCCGCCCGCAGGCTTTTTCCGCATCCGTTGCTGAGCTTCGTCCTGGTCGTGGTGTGGATCTTGCTGCAGAACAGCTTCAGCTTTGCGCATCTCCTGCTGGCACTTTTTCTCGGCTGGGGGATTCCCTGTCTTACGGCAAGCTTCTGGCCTACGCGACCGCATATTCGAAGCTATCGCAAGGCACTGGCTTATACCCTGCTCGTGTGTGGCGACATCGTCGTCGCCAACCTGACGGTGGCTAAACTGATCCTGTTTCGGTCGCCGGGGAGTCTGCACACCTGCTGGGTGAGGGTGCCGCTGGACCTGACAACGCCAGAAGCGATCACGCTGTTTGCCGGCACCATCACCATGACGCCGGGAACGGTGAGCGCAGACCTGTCTGCCGACGGTCGCAGCCTTTTGGTGCATTGTCTCGATGCGCCGGACCCCGAAGGTACGGTGGCAATGATGAAAACCCGCTATGAGGCGAGGGTCAAGGAGATCTTCGAATGATCGATTACGCGCTCAATTTTGGACTGGTGGCAGTGTCGCTCGCCTTGCTGCTCAACCTCTACAGTCTGTTCAAGGGCCCGAGTACGATGGACCGGGTGCTGGCGGTGGACACCATGGTGATCAACGTCATTGCGCTCATCGTTTTCTACGGCATCCGGCAGCAGAGCGTGATGTACTTCGAGGCCGCCCTGCTGTTCGCAATGTTCGGCTTTGTCTCGACGGTTGCTTACTGCCGCTTTGTCTTGCGCGGCAACATCATCGAATGAGGGAAAAGGGATGAACATCGTGCTTGAGGTGCTGGTGTCAGTGCTGATCGTGATTGGCGCCGGTTTCGTGCTCGTCGGATCGTGGGGCATGGTGCGTCTTCCGGATCTGATGAGCCGCCTGCATGCGCCGACGAAGGCGACCACGCTGGGGGTTGGTGGTGCGCTGCTCGCGTCCATGTTTTTCTTTTTTGGCGTGAACAAGACCTTGTCCGTGCATGAACTGCTGATTACGCTGTTTCTTTTTCTCTCAGCGCCGATTACCGCGCATTTTCTTTCAAAGGCTTACATGCACCGTCATGTAGACCCCGAAAAGACCCTGCCGAGGCCGGGGCGTCTGGGCTGGAGCACGTATGAGGCAGCCCCGGGAGCGGGGGACGGTCAGCAGAATGAGGAGCAATCCTGATCCGCTGGTCGCCTGCTGTCACCCGGGCTTCACTGGAAATCTGCTAGAATTTCGCGCTTTTTTCCAACACTGTCCGGAGTTTTTCACATGGCCATCGAACGCACCCTTTCCATCATCAAACCCGATGCAGTTGCCAAGAATGTTATCGGCAAAATCTACGCCCGCTTTGAAGAAGCCGGCCTGAAGGTCGTTGCCGCCAAGATGGTTCACCTGTCCGAGCTCGAAGCCGGCCAGTTCTACTCTGTTCACAAAGAGCGCCCCTTCTTCAAGGATCTGGTGTCCTTCATGGTTTCCGGCCCGGTGATGATCCAGGCCCTGGAAGGCGAGAACGCCATTGCCAAGAACCGCGAACTGATGGGCGCCACCGACCCGAAGAAGGCCGACAAGGGCACCATCCGTGCCGATTTTGCCGACTCGATCGACGCCAACGCCGTTCATGGTTCCGACGCACCGGAAACGGCTGCTGCTGAAATCGCTTTCTTCTTCCCGGGCATGAACGTTTACTCCCGCTAAGCGGTCCATGCTTGTGGCCCGTTGCGCCCGCTTCGCGGTGATGCACCGCGAACCGCGCGTGCGGGCCGTTTGCATTGGAGAAAATGATGAATAAACCGGTCAATCTGCTCGATTTCGATGTCGATGGTCTCATCGCCTGGTTTGCCGGGATGGGTGAGAAGCCGTTTCGCGCGCGCCAGGTGATGCGCTGGATGCATCACGAAGGCTGCGACGACTTCGATGCGATGACCGATGTGGCGAAATCGCTGCGGGCCAAGCTCAAGGATGTTGCCCTGATTCAGCCGCCGGTGCCGGTGCGCGATTCGGTGTCGACCGACGGCACGCGCAAATGGCTGCTCGATGTCGGCAATGCCAACGCGGTGGAGACGGTGTTCATTCCCGAAACCAGTCGCGGCACGCTGTGCATTTCGTCGCAGGCAGGCTGTGCGCTCGATTGTGCCTTCTGCTCCACCGGCAAACAGGGTTTCAATCGCAACCTGAGCGCGGGAGAGATCATCGGTCAGCTGTGGCTCGCGAACAAGTTGCTGGGGGCGGCGCGCGACGAGGCGGCCGATCTCGAATCAGGTGAGAAGGACAATGGCCGCATCATCAGCAATGTGGTGATGATGGGTATGGGTGAGCCGCTCGCGAATTTCGACAACGTGGTGACTGCGCTACGTCTGATGCTCGACGATCATGCCTACGGGCTCTCGCGTCGACGGGTGACGGTGTCCACGTCGGGCATCGTGCCCGCCATGGACCGGCTGCGCGACGAATGTCCGGTTGCGCTGGCGGTATCGCTGCATGCATCGAACGATGCGCTGCGCGACCGCCTTGTGCCGATCAACCAGAAATATCCGCTGCGCGAACTGATGGCTGCCTGTGTGCGCTATCTCGACCGCGCGCCGCGTGATTTCGTGACTTTCGAGTACGTCATGCTCGAAGGTGTGAACGACAGTGACGCGCATGCGCACGAACTGGTTGCACTGGTGCGTGATGTGCCATGCAAGTTCAACCTGATCCCCTTCAATCCATTCCCCAATTCGGGCTTTCTGCGCTCTCCGGCGGACCGCATCCGGCGCTTTGGAGGTATCCTGATTGATGCCGGTATCGTGACCACGACGCGCAAGACGCGCGGTGACGATGTCGATGCCGCCTGCGGTCAGTTGGCCGGTCAGGTTCAGGACAAAACCCGGCGCACAGTGGTGCGCCTGAAGCAGTCGACGGAGGTTCGCTGATGCAGGTCAGGATGTTGCCGCTGGTATTGCTGGTTTCGGTGCTGGGACTCGGGGGCTGTGTCACGGCGCCAACTTCGGGTATCAGCGGCGATGTGCTCGGGGTGTCGCGCCCGATGTCTGATAGTCAGCCGGTTGCCGGGCCGGATGCCCGCGCTCGCGTCCATGTGGATCTCGG
>JALNWS010000297.1 GCA_023230755.1 Azoarcus sp. | reverse complement strand
GCGCTCGTGGCCTCGTCCAGCAGCAGGATGGGCGCATCCTTGAGCATGACGCGCGCAATCGCGATGCGCTGCCGCTGACCGCCCGAGAGCTTCACCCCACGCTCGCCGACATGCGCATCGTAGCCGGTGCGCCCGTGAGGATCGGTCAGGGTCTGGATGAAGTCATGGGCCTCGGCACGCGTGGCCGCCGCGATCATGTCGGCATCGGTCGCATCCGGTCGTCCGTACAGGATGTTGTCGCGCACCGAGCGATGCAGCAGCGAGGTGTCCTGCGTCACCATCCCGACCTGGGCGCGCAGGCTGTCCTGAGTCACCTGCGCGATGTCCTGACCGTCGATGAGGATGCGGCCCTGCTCGACATCGTAAAAGCGCAGCAACAGATTGACGATGGTGGATTTGCCCGCGCCCGAACGCCCGACCAGTCCGATCTTCTCGCCGGGGCGGATCACCAGGGTCATGTCGTCGATGACCCGCCGTGCCTGCGGGCCGGTTGCCCCGTAGGCAAAGCTCAGTTGCTCGAAGCGGATTTCGCCACGGCTGACCGTGAGCGGCTGCGCATCAGGACGGTCCTCCACCAGATGGGGGCGCGCCAGAGTGTTGATGCCATCCTGCACCGTGCCCACATGCTCGAACAAGGCGGCCATCTCCCACATGATCCAGTGCGACATGCCGTTCAGCCGCAGCGCCATCGCGGTTGCGGCCGCCACCGCACCGACACCGACCGCGCCCTGCGTCCACAGCCACAGCGCAACACCTGCCGTGCTCATGATCAGACCCATGCTCAGGGTGTGGTTGACCACCTCGATGCTGCTCACCAGCCGCATCTGCGCGTGCACGGTGTGCAGAAACTCCTGCATCGCGCCACGCGCATGCGTGGCTTCGCGCCCGGCGTGGGAGAACAGCTTCACCGTCGCGATGTTGGTATACGCATCGGTAATGCGGCCGGTCATCAGCGAGCGTGCATCCGCCTGTGAGCGCGAGACCTTCGACAAGCGCGGCACGAACCACCACAGCGACAGCAGATAGCACGCCAGCCAGCCGATGAAGGGCAGCAGCAGCCAGCTGTCGAAGCCCCCCACCACGACGATCATGGTGACAAAGTAGATGGTGACGAACACCAGGATGTCGGTGAGGATCAGGATGGTGTCGCGCACCGCGAGAGCAGTCTGCATCACCTTGGCCGCAACCCGCCCGGCAAACTCGTCCTGATAGAAGGCCATGCTCTGGGCCAGCATCATGCGGTGGAAATTCCAGCGCAGCCGCATCGGAAAATTACCCGCCAGGGTCTGGTGCTTGAGCAGGGTCTGCAAGGCCACCAGCGCAATACTGCCGCAGATGACGCCCGCGAGCAGCAGCACGGTGTACCTCTGTTCGGCCCACAGGTTGGCCGGATCCACTTTCGCCAGCCAGTCCACCACCCGCCCGAGCATCGCAAACAGCAAGGCCTCGAACGCGCCGATGGTCGCCGTCAGCAGCGTCATGCCGGCAATGAAGGGCCGCAAGCCGGTGGTGCCAGCCCACAGAAACGCGAAGAAGCCACGTGGCGGCAAGGACGGCACAGTGTCAGGGTAGGGGTTGACCAGGTTTTCAAACAGGCGAAACACGCAAAGACTCTCCATGAATACCGGCCGGAACTCGACGCAGCCGGTCAGTCGACAAGCGGTATACCAGAAGATGCCCCGCGAACCCGATACAGGAAGAAATCAGCGGCGGCAGTTTCCGCAACTGCGCTCATGCCGCGGCGGAATTTGATACTGTAAGGAAGAGACGGCCAGCGGCGACCAATCCGCGGCACAAACAGGAGAGACAGGCATGAACGAGTACGACTATCTGGTGATCGGCGGCGGCAGTGGCGGAGTCGCCACTGCAAGACGGGCAGCGGAGTATGGCGCGCGCGTGCTGCTGATCGAGGGCGGTCGCCTGGGAGGCACCTGCGTGAACGTGGGCTGTGTGCCCAAGAAGGTCATGTGGTACGCCGGTGGCATTGCGCAGACCCTGGCCGACGCCCCCGGCTACGGCTTCACCATCGGCGAGCATCACTTCGACTGGGCCACGCTGAAGCATTCGCGCGATGCCTATATCGACCGCCTCAACGGCATCTACGCCAACATGCTGGAAAAAGCGGGCGTCAGCCTGGTGCGCGGTTTCGCACGCTTTGTCGATGGCCGCACCGTCGAGGTAAACGGCCAGCACTACAGCGCCACCCACATCGTGATCGCCACTGGCGGCCGGCCCCAGGTGCCCGAGATTCCGGGCGCCGTCCTCGGCATCACCTCGGACGGCTTCTTCACCCTGGACCATCTGCCCAGGCGGGTGGCGGTGGTCGGCAGCGGCTACATTGCGGTCGAACTGGGCGGCGTGCTCAATGCGCTCGGCAGCAAAGTCACCATGCTGGTGCGCGGCGAGCAACTGTTACGGCCCTTCGACGCGATGGTGCGCGAAGAGTTGATGACGCAGATGCAGGAAGACGGCGTAAACATCCTCACCAACACCCAGGCAAGAGCCATCAAGCGCCTTGAAAACGGCGAACTGCAGGTTGAATGTGACCAGCTCAAGCTCGAGGTCGACACCCTGATCTGGGCCATCGGCCGCGAACCGAACACCGATCGCCTCGAACTCGCCAACGCAGGCATCACTGCCGAAGCACGGGGCGTGATTGTCACCGATGCGCATCAGAACACCTCCGCGCCAGGCATCTACGCCATTGGCGACATTACCGGCCACGCCGAACTGACGCCGGTGGCCATTGCCGCGGGACGCAAGCTTGCTGCCCGTCTGTTCAAGGGCGAAGCCGATGCCAAGCTCGACTACGACAACATCCCCACCGTCACCTTCAGCCATCCGCCCATCGGCACCATCGGCCTCACCGAGGACGAGGCGCGCAAGCAGCACGAAACGGTCAAGGTCTACACCTCCCGCTTCACCGGCATGTACAACGCGATAACCGAGCACAAGCCCAAAACCGCCATGAAGCTGGTGTGCGCGGGTGCCGACGAGCGCGTCGTCGGTTGCCACATCATCGGCGAAGGCGCGGACGAAATGCTGCAGGGCTTCGCGGTGGCGATCAAGATGGGTGCAACCAAGGCCGACTTCGACGCAACCGTGGCCATTCATCCGACCAGTGCCGAAGAACTGGTGACGATGCGCTGAGGCGCGCCCCGCTCAAGGGTGCCGGGGCGGCTGTCTTTCCCTAGGCGCCCTCGCTCGCGGCGCGAATCTTTGCCATCGCCATCGACGCCGCGGCAGTGCGGGTTTCGACGCCGAGCTTCTCGAACACATGCTCGAGGTGCTTGTGCACCGTGCGCGGACTGGTGCCGAGAATGTCGCCGATGTCGCGGTTGGTCTTGCCGCGGATCACCCAGTACAGCACCTCGGCCTCGCGCCCGGTAAGCCGGAAGGCTGCGATCAGGGCCTCGATCGCGCTGGCATCGTTTTCTTCGCGCAAGACCACCAGCCACTCTTCGTCCCCGGTCTGGTCGTGAAACGAGGCCAGCAGGCGACGCGCACCCTCGCTCGTCACCAGCGCAGCCACCTCACGGCGCTCGCGGCGGGCCAGTTCGGCCGCCATGATCCAGTCGAGCAGCCGCGGCGGCGCAATCTCGGTCGGTTCGCTGCGCTCGGGCCCGAACCAGCTGCGGATCAGCTGCCGCGCCAACGGTGTTTGCCATACCAGCTTGCCATCGCGCGCCCGCACCGCCACCGTGGCCTGGCCGAAGGCATCCAGGGCACTGCGAGCCTGCTTCATCTGACGGGCGTTCTGCACGTGAGCGGCGATGCGGGCCAGCACCTCTGCCGGCTTGATCGGTTTGGTCACATAATCCGCACCACCGGCGGAAAACGCCGCCACCACGTGTTCGGTCTCGGT
>JALNWS010000296.1 GCA_023230755.1 Azoarcus sp. | reverse complement strand
GCTCAGATCAATGCCATCAACGACGACATCCGTTTCGGTGTACCCGAGGCACTGCGCGAGCTGAACGCGGATGCGGAGATACGGGTCATCGTGATCCGCGGTGAAGGGCCACGGGGATTTTGCGCGGGTGCCGACATCAAGGAGCAACGCGGGCCGGAGACATCGATCCAGGTTCGCAGCCGGATGGAGGGTGCGCGCTGGATCGAAGCGCTGGATCAGACAGAGAAACCGGTCATCGCCGCAATTCACGGCTATTGCATGGGTGGAGGAATGGAACTCGCCCTTGCATGCGACATCCGGTACGTGACGCCAGATGCCGTGTTCAGCCTGCCCGAGACGGCGCTTGGCCTGATTCCCGGTGGTGGCGGCACGCAGCGCCTGGCGCGAGTGATTGGGCCAGGGCGCGCGTTGGACCTGTTATTGACCGGTGACAGGATCAAGGCGGAGATCGCACATGAGATCGGCCTCATTACCCGTATTTCAGCAACGCCCGAGTCCCTGTTTTCAGAGGTCGCTGATTTTGCAGCCAGGATCGCGGCACGGCCACCGCTGGCAACGCTGCTTGTAAAGCGGGCGGTGCGTGCTGCGCTCGACCTCGATCTAAAGAAGGGGCTCGATCTCGAACTCGATCTGTTCGCCTTGTTGAAGCCCAGTGAAGACGCGGCTGAGGCTGCGCTTGCCTTCAAGGAAAAGCGAGCGCCGCACTTTACCGGACGCTAAGGCGGGCATCAGAGGTTTGACAAGAACAAAGATATTTGGAGACCGAAGTCATGAGCGATCGAAAACTTGAAGGGCGTGTGGCAATCATTACCGGTGCGGGTGGCGGCCTTGGTGCCGAGTCCGCGCGGGTGCTTGCGCTGCACGGTGCCAGTGTGGGCGTCGTCGATATCAATCTTGACGCGGCTGAGAGCGTCGCCAGCGAGATTGTTGCAAGCGGCGGCAAGGCCTTGGCGGTGCGTACTGACGTTTCGGTAGAGGCAGACGTCAAGGTCATGGTTGAGGCCATTGTCGCCCGTTTCGGGCGGGTGGACGTGCTGTACAGCAACGCCGCCTTATTGAGCGTCGATCAACGCCGGCTTGATCGTGATGTGATCAATATGGACGTCGATGCCTGGGATCGCGCCATGGGTGTGAACCTGAGGGGCGCGATGCTGTGTGCGAAGTATGCGGTTCGCGAAATGCTCAAGAACGAAAAGGGTTCGCTGATCTTTGCGACCTCGGGCCTGGGGGTTCAGGGCGATCTGTCGCTATCCGCATACGCGGCATCCAAGGCAGCGTTGATCATGCTTAGCCGGTCCATCGCGACGCAGTATGGCAAGCAGGGTATCCGCTCGAACGCGATGCAGATCGGGCTGGCACCGTCCGAGAACGCTCACGGCAGCATGCCCGCCGAGGTCATCCAGATCCTTCGGGACAACCATCTGACGCCGGACGTTGGCACGCCGCGCCAGATTGCGGATGTCGTTGCCTTCCTGGCAAGTGACGAATCGGCCTTCGTGACCGGATCGACGCTGGTGGCAGATGGCGGATTTTCCGCCCACACACCTTCACTGGTTGCAATGAAAGCCCTGTTTGCGCAGACCGGCGCGAAGGGCATGTGAGGAGCGTATCGTGAAAGCAGCTGTCATCAGCGAGCGGGGCGTAGCCCCTGTCGTGCAGGAGTTTCAGGAGCCGGTGCCGCAGGATGGTGCCGTGCTGATCGAAATGGATACCGCCGGTCTGGGTGGCTGGGACGTGTTGGGTGCCTACCGCATGGGTGTCCAATATCCCTGCGTGATTCGCGGCGAAGGCGTGGGTCGGACCCCGGACGGGCGGCGGGTCTACTTTGGCGAGCGTTCGGTGATGCCTTTTGGCGCCTGGGCCGAGCGCACGCTCGTCCCCGAAGCCGAGGTCTGGAACGTGCCCGACTGGGTGGACGACAAGACCGCAATCACGATGGGCATTGCAGCGACGGGCGCACTGGTGCCGCTCGAGCACGCCAACATCCGCAAGGGTGAGCAAGTGCTGGTGCTTGGCGCTACGGGCACGCTCGGACAGGTGGCGCTGCAGTTGGCACGCTATCTTGGCGCTGGCAGGGTGGTGGCTGCGGCGCGCTCCGCGGAGAGTCTGCAGCGGCTCAAGGCCCGTGGCATTGCCGACGAAGTCGTCGTGCTGGGGGGCGAGGACGACGTCAGCGCGCTCAAGGCTGCGGCTGGCGAAGGTTTCGATGTCGTGCTCGACCTCGTCTGCGGCCAGCCGATGCTCAATGCGCTGAAGGCGACCCGTTGGGGGGCACGCATTCTCACCATCGGCACCGGAGCCGGGCGTCAGGTCAATCTGGATATTGCCGATCTGCTGTTCCGAAGTCTCTCGTGTATCGGCACCGGCCAACGCCCTCCATCGGAGCGCAGGGAGATCTGGGACCGCCTGTTGCGAATTTCACGCGACGAGAACATTCAGGTCGACTACCTCGACTACACCCTCGATCAGGCTGCAGAGGCATGGGCTTCGCAGGTTGCCGGGCCACACGCCAAGATCACGGCACGCATCCGTGGCTGAGAACAAGGCAATGCCCGAAATGAACGGCGGACGTTGGTGGGCCGTCGCGCTGGCAGAGGCGGTGAAGGGCGACAAGGCCCTCGCCGTGACCTGCGAAGGCGAGCAACTGGCACTTTTCCGCAACGAAGCAGGCGAGGTGTTCGCGCTGGAGGATCGCTGCCCGCATCGCCGGGTGCCGTTATCGCCCGGGCCGGTGAAGGCGAACGGTCTGCAGTGTCCCTATCATGGCTGGACTTTTGATGGCGCGAGCGGGGTGTGCAGTGACATCCCCAATCTGCGGCGGGACGAAAAAGTGCCGGCACGTTACGCCGCGCGCGCTTATCCCGCCATCGAGTGCAACGGCTTCATCCATGTATGGCGTGGTGAGGGCCGGCCGCACGGGGAGTTGCCATGTTTTGGCCATCAGGCCTTGGGCCCCGAACGCACGGGCGTTGCGGTTGTCGGGCTGGCTTTGCATGACTACCTGGATGTAATGCTCGACGGCCCTGAGTGTCTGCTCCGCTTCCCAGGCGTGCAGATCACCGATTTCTTTCTTGGCGACCCGAGGCGGCAGGGGCGTCATCTGGTGCTCGACCGCGGCGCAGTATGGAAGGGCAAGGGGCCGGGACCGGCCTTTGTGAGGGATTACCCTCTATGGCTGCGGACGCGGGTGCCGCTTGACGGTGGCGATATCCAGGTTGAGTTGATGACCGCAGACGAAGTCCTGCTCGTCAGCATCGTGATCGCAGCCAGTGCCAATCGTCGCGGCACGACCAGCCTGTGCTGGCGTGGCTTTCAGCGTCGAAACCCGGTTTCCGCGACACCATTGAAATGGCGCCTGCGTCAGGCAGCAGGCATGCCCTTGTTCGATGTTTTTGGGGCGGTCGACGGCAGGGCGGTCGCCGCAGTCGAGGTGGCGCCTTCGATTGAGCGCCATGCCGCCGTTGCTGCGAGCGCCCCACCGAACCCACCGACCTTTCTCAAAAAGAGCGCGGCATGAACGAGCAAGTCAATCCGAAGGCTGAGCCACCCGAAGGTCAGGCGATCTCCAAGCGCGACTGGGTCCCGATCAACCTTGATCTGCGCGATACCTGGTTTCCGGTGGCTTACAGCGCTGATGTTGGTACAAGGCCCGTAAGGCGGGTCGTTCACAACCAGGACGTCTATCTTTGGCGCGACGGGGCTGCGGTACACGCTGCCGAGTTTCGTCCAGACCGTCTGGAGGCAGTGCGTTCTTGCGCAAGTGCTTTTACCGGTGGCTCGGGGCGTTACCCAATCGTCGAGTGTTACGGCTACGTATGGACGTGGTATGGCGACCCGGATCACGCTCACGAGGAACTGATTCCGAATATTCCGTTTCTGCCGCGCGACGGT
>JALNWS010000295.1 GCA_023230755.1 Azoarcus sp. | reverse complement strand
GGCGGCCGACTGGAAACGGCTGTTCCCCGGTGGTTTCTATATCGAGCTGCAGCGGGCGGGGCACCCGGGTACCGAGGCTTACATCCGCCAGGCCCTGGTGCTGGCGAACAAGCTCGACTTGCCAGTCGTGGCAACCCACCCGGTACAGTTCCTCACGCGTGAGGACTTCAAGGCGCATGAAGCCCGCGTGTGTATCGCGCAAGGCTACGTACTGGCCGACAAGCGCCGCCCGCGGGATTTTACGGAAGAACAGTATCTCAAGAGCCAGGACGAGATGTGCGAGTTGTTCGCGGATCTCCCCGAGGCGCTGGAGAACGCCGTCGAAATTGCGCGTCGCTGCTCGGTGACGGTGCTGCTGGGCAAACACTTCCTGCCGCAGTTCCCGACGCCGGCAGGCATGACGCTGGACGACTTCCTGGTGCAGGAGGCCAAGGACGGTCTTGAGCGCAGGCTCGCCCAGCTTTATCCGGAGCCGGAAGAGCGCGAGCGTCAGCGCAAGCGCTATGAGGACCGGCTCAAGTTCGAGACCGACACCATCGTCCAGATGGGCTTCCCCGGCTACTTCCTGATCGTTGCCGACTTCATCCGCTGGGGCAAGGCCAATGGCGTGCCGGTGGGGCCGGGACGGGGGTCTGGTGCCGGTTCGCTGGTGGCCTATTCCCTCGACATTACCGACATTGACCCGCTTGAGTACGCGCTGCTGTTCGAGCGCTTCCTCAACCCGGAGCGGGTGTCGATGCCCGACTTCGACATCGACTTCTGTCAGGACAACCGCTATCGCGTGATCGAGTATGTGCGCGAGCGTTACGGCAAGGACGCCGTGAGCCAGATCGCCACCTTCGGCACCATGGCCTCGAAGGCCGTAGTGCGTGACGTGGGGCGCGTGCTGGATCTGCCCTATGGTTTGTGCGACCGCCTGTCCAAGCTGGTGCCGGTCGAAGGTGCGAAGCCGGTTTCGCTGACCCGCGCCTACGAGATGGAGCCGCAGATCGGCGACATGATGAAGGATGGCAACGACGGCGAGTCGGTGCAGGAGTTGTGGAGCCTTGCGCTGCCGCTTGAAGGGCTGTCGCGTAACGTCGGCATGCATGCCGGCGGCGTGCTGATCGCGCCCGGCAAGCTGACCGATTTCTGTCCGCTGTATATCGCCGACGGCGAGGATGCGACACCGGTCTCGCAGTTCGACAAGGACGACGTCGAGGCCGTGGGTCTGGTGAAGTTCGACTTTCTCGGCCTGCGCAACCTGACGATTATCGAGCTGGCGCTGCAGTACGTGGAGCGCGAGACCGGCAAGCGTCCCGATCTGATGAGCCTTGGTTTCAAGGATCCTGCCGCTTACCAGATTCTGCGGGATGCCAATACCACGGCGATCTTCCAGGTTGAATCGGACGGCATGAAGAAGCTGCTCAAGAAGCTCGCGCCCGACCGTTTCGAAGACATCATCGCCGTGCTTGCGCTCTATCGACCGGGACCGCTCGGTTCGGGCATGGTGGATGACTTTATTCTGCGGAAAAAGGGCCAGCAGGAGATCGACTACTTCCACCCCGACCTCAAAGCCTGTCTTGAGCCGACTTATGGCGTGATCGTGTATCAGGAACAGGTGATGCAGATCAGCCAGATCATTGGTGGCTACACCCTGGGCGGGGCCGACATGCTGCGCCGGGCGATGGGCAAGAAGAAGGCCGAGGAAATGGCCAAGCACCGCGCAACCATTGCCGACGGTGCGAAGAAGAAGGGCTACGATCCGGCGCTGGCCGAGCAGCTGTTCGACCTGATGACCAAGTTCGCGGAGTATGGCTTCAACAAGTCACACACCGCAGCCTATGCGGTTGTCACGTACCACACGGCGTGGTTGAAGGCCCACTACTGCGCAGCCTTCATGGCGGCGACGATGTCGTCCGACCTCGACAACACCGACACGGTCAAGATCTTCTACGAAGACACCGTTGCCAACAAGATCGAGGTGCTCCCACCCGACGTGAACGCTTCCGACTACCGCTTCGTGCCGGTCGATCGAAAGGTGATCCGCTACGGTCTGGGGGCGGTCAAGGGCGTGGGCGAACCAGCCGTGCGCGCGATCGTCGCGGCGCGCGAAAAAGGTGCGCCTTTCCGTGATCTGTTTGATTTCTGCGAGCGTGTCGATCGTCGTCTGGCCAACCGCCGGGTGATCGAAGCGTTGATCCGCTCGGGGGCGATGGACGCGCTGGAGGGACACAAGGGGCTCGATCGCGCGCAACTGATGGCGACCGTGTCGCTGGCGATGGAGGCCGCCGAGCAGGCGGCTGCCAATGCGATGCAGGGCGGGTTGTTCGACATGATGCCCGAGGCCGCAGGGGCAGGGGTCGAGTTCGTCAAGGTGCGGCCGTGGACCGAGCGCGAGCGGCTCAAGGAAGAGAAGACGGCGATCGGTTTCTTTCTTTCCGGCCACCCCTTCAATGCGTTCAAGAGCGAGGTACGCCGTTTCGTGCGCCGCACGCTGGCGCAGATCGAGCCGTCGCGTGACCTGACGATGATGGCGGGTGTGGTGATGGAGGTGCGGACCAAGGTGGGCAATCGCGGCAAGATGGCTTTCGTGCTGCTCGACGATGGCACGCAACCGCGGGAGGTTGCGGTGTATTCCGAGGTGCTCGATGCCAACCGCGGCAAGATCGTCACTGACGAGGTGCTGGTGATTGAGGGCAAGGTCAGCAACGACGACTTCTCCGGCGGATTCCGCATCATTGCCGACAAGCTGCTGACACTGGGCGAAGCGCGCAGCCGTTTCGCGCGTGCGCTGGAACTGAAGCTCAATGGAGAGGTGGGCGAGAGCGGCGGTGCGGCGGCAACCGCCGACCGTCTGCAGACCCTGCTGACGCCGTTCCGTAATGGGGGCTGTCCGGTCAAGGTGCGTTACCGCAATGCGGTGGCCGAGGTCGAGCTGCCTTTTGGTGACGGCTGGCGTGTACGGCTGGAAGAAAGCCTGCTCGAGAGTCTGCGCGAGTGGCTGCCGCCCGAGGCGGTGGAAGTGGTGTATCCGAACTGACGAGGGCAGGTACCCTGAGGGGCGCCTAAACCCAGTCTTTCGGCTGCAGGAACACGTCGTAGAGTCGGGCTTCGGCTGAACCCGCTTCGGGGTGCCAGTCGTAGCGCCATTTGACGACGGGGGGCATCGACATCAGGATGGATTCGGTGCGTCCGCCCGATTGCAGGCCGAACAGGGTGCCGCGGTCGAAAACCAGGTTGAACTCAACGTAGCGACCCCGGCGGTAAGCCTGAAAGTCGCGTTCGCGCTCGCCATAGGGTGTGTCACGACGGCGTTCGATGATGGGCAGGTAAGCGTCCACGAAGGCATCGCCAACCGACCGGGTAAGGCCGAAAGCGGTATCGAAATCGGTTTTTCCATCGGCGCCGAGATCGTCGAAGAAGAGGCCACCAATGCCGCGCGGTTCATTGCGGTGCTTGAGGAAGAAATAGCGGTCACACCATTCCTTCAGGCGCGCATGCTCGGCTTCTCCGCCGTAGGGCAGGACCGCCGATTTGCAGGTGCGATGGAAATGGCGGACGTCTTCTTCGAAGGCGTAATACGGCGTCAGATCCATGCCGCCGCCAAACCACCACACCGGCGTTTTGCCTTCAGCCAGGGCGATGAAACAGCGCACGTTCATGTGCACCGTGGGGCAATACGGGTTGCGTGGATGCAGGACCAGCGACACGCCCAGTGCTTCGAAGCGCCGACCCGCCAGCTCCGGGCGGTGCGCAGTGGCCGAGGCGGGCATGCCGTCGCCCATGACGTGCGAAAAGTTGACCCCGCCGCGCTCGAAGAAGTTGCCCTCTTCGATGACGCGGCTCAGCCCGCCACCTCCGCCCGGCCGCTCCCATCCGTCGACCTTGAACGCTTGCCCGTCGAATTGTTCG
>JALNWS010000294.1 GCA_023230755.1 Azoarcus sp. | reverse complement strand
TCTCCCTGTGGCGGCACGGCAGGCGTTCAGACGCCAAGGCCAGGTTCCGGATCAGGGGTACGCCCCATCAAGCCCGCCACCCAGCCCTTGAAGCTCTCCAGCAGCGACAGCAGCGCCGGCACGAAGAACAGCACCAGCACCGCCGACACCCCCAGACCAAAGGCGATCGAGGTGGCCATCGGGATCAGGAACTGGGCTTGCAGCGAGGTCTCGAACATCAGCGGCATCAGGCCGCCGATGGTGGTGAGCGAGGTCAGCAGCACCGCACGCAGACGACCGCAGGCGGCGCCCACAAGTGCATCGTGCACATTGGCGCCCTTGTGGTGCAGGTCCTTGAACAGGCTCACGAGGATGATGGAGTTGTTCACCACGATGCCCGACAGGCCGAAGAGACCGAACATCGACAGGATGGTGAGGTTCATGCCCAGCAGCCAGTGACCGAAAATGGCGCCAGCAAGACCCAGCGGAATCGCCGACATCACCACCAGGGGCCAGCTCCATGAGGCAAAAGACCACACCAGCACGAGGTAGATGAGGCCGAGGCCGAGCACCAGACCGTTGCGCATGTCGTTCATGGTCTCGCGCTGATCGGCCGCGCGCCCCTCGAAGCTGTAGCTCAGACCGTACTTTTCGGCCAGGCGTGGCAAGGCCTCGCGCTGGAGCTCGGCCTGCACTGCGTCCGCATTGGTGCGATCGGTATCCAGCTCGCCCGACACTTCGACCGCAAGGCGGCCATTGGCATGACGCAGGGCTTCGAAGCCACGCTGTGAATCCCAGCTCGCGACCGAGGCCAGCGGGGCAAAGCTGCGGTCCGGCAGGCTGATGGTCAGGCGTTCGAACACATCGAGGCGTTCGCGTTCGTGACGTGGCAGCAGGACCCGCACTTCGAGCTCGTCGCGGCCGACCTGCACCAGTTGCGCAAGATGGCCGTCAAACGCCGCACGCAACTGGCGACCGAGAGTTTCGGTGGTCAGGCCGAGCGCTTCGCCGGCTGGCGTGAGGCGATACACCAGCTGCTCGCGCCCAAAGGGCATGTCGTCCTCGGTTTCGCTTACACCGTCTATGCTCTTCACGGTTTCGGCGAGTTCGAGTGCGGCAGCCTTTAGCGCATCGGCGCTGTCGCCGGTCAGCCTGACAGTGAGGTCGCGTCCCGGCGGGCCGGACTGGCGCGAGTTGAAGGTCAGCAGTTCGAGGCCGGGCGGTTCGACGAGCTTGTTGCGCCACGTGGCGAGAAAGCGTTCGTTGCGCACCGTACGTTCGTCCGGTGGAACGAGCTCGACCATCATCGAGGCCAGCTGGTCACCCTTGGCCGACGCTCCCTCACTACTGCTGATGGTAGCGCCAAGGCGAGACACGGCGGTTTGCACCAGGCCATCGCCCAGCTCGCGCTCGGTTTCCAGCAAGGCACGTTCCATGTCGGCCAGGAAAGCCGCCGTCTGCGCCCGTGGCGTGCCGGCGACGAACGTCGCGTTGGCGTAGACCACCTGCCCCTCCGGGGTGGGGAAGAACACGAAGTTGATCCGACCGCCGGCCAGCAAGCCGATGGCAAGCACCATCGTCGCCAGGGTGATCGCAACGGTCGTGCCGCGCCAGTCGAGTGCGAGCGTCGCCGCGCGGCGGAAAGGACCGTCGCGAAAGGCGGCGAACGCGCCATCCAGACGCTCACGCAAACGCGAGGTCTTGCGTGACGCGGCACCCTGCAGCGCATGCTTGAGGTGCGACGGCAGAATCAGAAAGCTCTCGAGCAGCGAGGCCATGATCACCATGATCATGACGAAGGGAATGTCACCGAGAATATTGCCGATGATGCCGCCGATCATCATCAGCGGAATGAACGCAGCGACCGTGGTCAGCGAAGCCGCCAGCACCGGCAGCAACATGCGCCGCGCGCCGCCCAGTGCGGATTGTTCCGGCCCTTCGCCCATGCTGCGATGAGTGTCGGCATCCTCGCTGACCACAATGGCGTCGTCGACGATGATGCCCAGCGCCATGATCAGCGCGAACAGGCTCATCATGTTGATCGTGCCGCCGAACAACAGCATCAGCCCGAGCGTGGCGAGAAAGGCGGTGGGAATGCCGACCATCACCCAGAACGCAACCCGCGCCGGCAGGAAGGCATAGAGCACCAGCACCACCACCAGCAGACCCGACAGACCGTTGTTGATCAGCAACTGGATGCGGTCGCGAATCAGCTCCCATTGCGCGTCGAAGACTTCCAGCTTCACCGAAGCCGGCAGACTGGGCCGCGTCTTCTGCAGCCAGGCGTCGAAGGCTTGCGCCGCCTTCAGCGAATGGCCGCTTTCGGCACGCTGCAGCTGCATCTCGACCACGACATCGCCGCCCTCGCTCAACGCCAGCGACCCAGGCCGCGGCTCACGTGTGATGGCGGCAAGTTCGCCGAGGGTGATCCGGCCACGGTCATCGCTGACAACCGCCACGTTGTCGAAAGCCAGCGCATTGCGACGCTGCTCGAGACCGCGTATCTCGCGCGCACCATCCTGCTCTCCCGCCACGCCCGCCGGCACGTCACGTGAAATCTGCGCGACCCGTTCGCCGACATCGACCAGGGACAGCCCCAGCGTTTCCAGTGCAGCAGACGGCAGCTCGATGGCGATGCGCTCTTCGGGCAGACCGGTGATCGTCACCCGGTCGATACCGCCGGCGAGCAGCTCGCTCTCGAAGCGCCGCACCCAGGGCCGCAGTTCCGCGACACTGCTGCCGCGAATCAGCAGGCGGGCGATCTGGTCATAACGCGAGACGCGGCTGATCTGCGGGGTCTCCGCGTCGCGCGGCAGGTTGCGGAATTCATCCACCCGTTGCCTGACCTGATCCAGCGCCTGCAGGGGCTCGGTGCCTTCGTGCAGTTCAAGAGTAATGCTGGAAACGCCCTGCGCCGAGGTCGACGTCATCTTCTTCAGACCATCGATCGTCTTCAGGCGCTCTTCCAGCGGCGTGGTTATGCCGATCTCGACGTCTTCGGACGACGCGCCGCTCCACACCACGCGTACCGAGATGAGGTCGAGCTCGAAAGTGGGAAAGAACTGCACGTTCATCCGGGTAATGCCGATCACGCCGATGACGAAGGCGAGCAGCATCAGGACATTGGCCGCCACCTTGTGACGCACCAGCGTTGCGAGCACACCTTTTTGCTTCATGGTGCGGCTACCTCGACCGCGAGACCATCGATGGCGTTGGGCAGGTGCGTGCGCATCACCTGGTCGCCGGGCCGAGCGTCGGGCGCACGCACCAGCAGCTGCACGACGTCACCTTCGCGGCGCTCGCCAACGCGCGTCACCTTCAGACTCGTCAGACGTCCGTCACGCACGGCGTAAATGCGGTCGCCGCCATGCAGGGCGGAAAAGGGCAGGACCAGCACACCGGAGACCGATGGACGTTCGAGCACCGCATTGACGAAGGCGCCGACGGGCAGATTGCCCCCGTTCTCGATGCGCAGCAACACATCCACGCCCCGCGCGTCGGCCTCACCGCTGATGCGCTCAAGCAGGGCGCGGATGGTCTCCGCACCAAAGTCGGCCGTGGCCCGCAAACGTTCGCCACGCTTCAGCGCCATGCGCAATTCCTCAGCGTAGAGAGCGGGCACTCGCGCACGCAGGAAAAGCGCATCCGATGCATACAGGTTGAGCAAGGCCTGGCCCGGCTGCACCTGGTCGCCGGCGGCGACTTCGACCTTGCCGATGCGCGCAGCGAAGGGCGCCACAATTTCGCCACGGCGCGCATCGCGTTCAGCTTCGGCCAGTTTTGCCTGCAACTGCGACAGCCGCGCCGGGTGCTCGTCAATCGCCTGCTGGCGCTGGGTCAGGGACAGGCGCACGCGTGCCACCTCTTCGCGCGCCTGGTCGTAGGCACTTTCGGCGCCAAGGCGGGCGTTCTTGAGTTTCTCGAAGCGCGCCTGCTTGGCCTCGGAAAG
>JALNWS010000293.1 GCA_023230755.1 Azoarcus sp. | reverse complement strand
CGCCAGGCTCGAGCCTTGCTGCCTCAACCGGCAAGAGCACGACCGTGGGCACCGCACCCTGGGCAATCGCCACAATCTGGGAAACCTGTCGCCCCCAGGGCACGCCAGCCACGGAGCCGCTGACCGCGCCATTCTCAATTCGCAGATCGCCACCAGTGGCAAAGCTCAATGTACCGGCAACCCCTTCAAGGCCGCTCGCGCCGAGCAACCAGTTGGCAAGCATGGCCTCTGGCAGGGGCACGCGAAGGTTGAAGCGACCGCACAGCCGGATGATGCCGCATACATCGGCCCAGCTGGCACCGGCGCCGCCGAGTTCCTCGGGAACGAGCGCCATGGTGAAGCCCGACTCCTCGATGTTCTGCCACAACTCGACCGGCCAGTTGCCACCTTCGGCTGCAAGGACGACATCCGTGGTGACGAGATCCGAGAACAGGCGCTCGAGGGTCGAATCGAATATCTCTCTCATGATTAACGCAACCCCAGTCCGCGCGCGATGATGCCGCGGAGAATCTCCCGCGTACCGCCGCGCAATGAAAATGATGGCGCCATCTGGGTCAGATAGGCGAGTACCTGTGCATGGTCGCAACCGCCCGCCGATGTTGGCGGAAGCTCGCACAGCAGTTGCGCCAATTCAGGAATCTCCTGCTCGAATACCGCGCCAAGGTCTTTGACGACCGAAGCTTCCCAGGCCGGATTCCTGCCGGCCGCGAGCTGAGCAGTGACCGCAAGCGACATGTGACGCAAGCTCATCAATCGAGCGGTAAGCCGCCCGATTTCCTTGGCCTGAAGGGCGTCGGGCTGCTTGCCGACGGCGTCGATCAGTGTATGCAAAAGGGCAATGGAACTCAGGAAGCGCTCGGGACCACTGCGCTCGAATGCCAGTTCGGCTGTCACCTGCGACCAGCCCTGCCCTTCGGTGCCGATAATGGCGTCTTCGCCGACTTCGAGGTCGTCGAAGAACACTTCGTTGAAATGCTCGGAGCCGGTCAGGTCCTTGATCGGACGGATGGTGATGCCCGGTAGGCTCAGGTCGATGATGAACTGCGACAGCCCTTCCTGACGCTTGCTGTTCTCACCGGTTCGCACCAGCGCGATCATGTAGTGCGAACGGTGGGCATTCGTGGTCCAGACTTTCTGCCCGTTGATGATCCACTTGTTACCCTTGCGAACCGCGCGGGTCTTGATCGACGCAAGGTCCGACCCCGAGTTCGGCTCGCTCATCCCGATGCAGAAATATTGCTCGCCACGGCAGATGGCCGGCAGGTGACGATCCCGCTGTGCATCGGTGCCATAGTGAAGAATCTGCGGCCCGCTCTGGCGATCGGCAAACCAGTGTGCAGACACCGGCGCACCGGCAGCCAGCAACTCTTCGATCACGACGTAGCGCGCGAACGGGCTGGCATCGCCACCACCGTAGGCTTTGGGCAAGGCCATGCCGACCCAGCCCTGCGCACCCAGGCGACGGCTGAATTCGGCATCGAAGCCCATCCATGAGTCTGCCCGGCGGATTGGCGGAAAGTCCTTCAGTGCGTCGGCAAGGAAGGCGCGCACATCGCCGCGCAGTGTCTCGGCTTCAGGCGGAATGCGGCTGTACTTGAACTGGTCTATGGACATGATGCGTTCGAATGTGAGCCGTCAGCCTAGGGCGACGGCGTTGGACACGCGACCCGCGCCACCAGCGGCGACGCAGATCCCGAACAGAACCGGAAGCGGAAACGCTTCCGGTGCGGACAGCAACTCAGAGCGCGGTCTGGGCGTCTGCCGAGGCAAACATCTTGTTGATGTCGCCCGAGGTCACTGGCTTCGTGGGGTCACGTTCAGGGGCGGCACCACCGAGTCCGAGCGCGGGCTCGATGCTGACGTGGCCAGCCTGAGCGCGCAGCGCGCCAACGGTGCAGTTCTCGCGACCCAGGATCGCAAACGGGTCGTAGGAGAACTCGCGCATCGCGTTGAGGTGAGTGATCTTGTTGATGATCTCCTCGGGCAGGTGCTTTGCCTGGCTCCAGAACACGTCGGCGGAATTCGGCCAGGTGCAATCGGAATGCGGGTAATCGCATTCCCAGGTCACCTTGTCGACGTTGATCGAATCCAGGTTGCGCAGACCGAATGCGTCCTCAATGAAGCAGGTGATGAAGTGCTCATTGAAGATGTCACTCGGCTTCTTGCCACCAAAGTTCGAGTTGGTCCAGGCGTGATGATGGTTGTGGGTGAAGTCCGCACGCTCGAGCAGGTATGGAATCCAGCCGATGCCCCCCTCGGACAGCGCCATGCGCAGCTTGGGATACTTCTTCCACATCGGCGCCCAGATCCAGTCGGCAGCGGAGTTGGAAATCGAGATTGGCATGGAGGTGATCCATGCATCAATGGGCGACTCGTCGGACGCATGGGCGGCCTTGACGCCCGTGCCGATGTGGCAGCAGATGACCACGTTGTTTTCTTCGCAGGCCTGCCACAGCGGATCCCAGTGTGCGTTGTGAATGGACGGATAGCCATGCACGGTGGGGTTGTCCGACAGGGTCAGCGCATGCACGCCTTGCGAGGCCATGCGGCGAACCTCGGCGGCAGCGGCCTGCATGTCCCACCATGGCACCATCATCAGCGGAATGAAGCGTCCCGGCGCGGCGTTGCACCAGTCATGCAGATGCCAGTCGTTGTAAGCCTGGATTGCAGCAAGGCTGACGGCCTTGTCTGGCATGACCTGGAAGCGCTGGCCGGCAAAGCCCGGAAAGGTCGGGAAACAGATCGAACCAAGAACGCCGTTGGCGTTCATGTCTTCAACGCGAGCCTTGATGTCCCAGGTGCCGCGACGCATCTGCTCGTAGGAGAGCGGCTCCATGCCGTACTCCTCCTTGGGCCGACCAACGACCGAGTTCAAGCCCATGTAGCCAGTGGCCTGCTCCTCGAATACCCAGATATCGCGCCCATTGCGGTTCTCGACCTTGGGTTGGCGACCCTTGTACTTCTCGGGCATGTGGCGGTCGAAGGCGCCGCGCGGCTCAATCGCATGGTCATCAACGCTGACGAGGATCAGGTCTTCCATTTTCATCATGTGTCTCCTCTTGGAGTTGGGTTCGCGTCACATGCACGAACTGTTATCGAGCCTTCATCTTAGAACACGAAAGCCTTTTTGTTAAACACTTTTTTTATTATTGTTCATATTTAGATCAATGCAAGCGCACTCGTTGCAGATCAAACGACTCTGACCCCTTTGACAGATCACCTTTGAAACGCGCAGGGCGCAGTATTTGAATTCGGGGATTTTGCCGACGGGGTCGAGGGCGGGCTGGGTGAGCAGGTTGGCGGCGGCTTCGACGTAGCAGAAGGCCATGAACACCGAGCCGCGCTGCACGCCTTCGTCGGCGCGGACTTCGAGCTCGATCTGGCCGCGGCGGGTTTCGAGGACGACGCGGCCGCCATGGCCGACGCCGATTTTTGCCATGTCGTCCGGATGCATGCCGCACCACGGCACGGGGTCGAGCGCGTCGAGCACGTCGGCGCGGCGGGTCATGCTGCCGGTGTGCCAGTGTTCGAGCACGCGGCCGGTGATGAGCACCATGGGATAGTCGGCATCGGGCAGTTCGGCTGCGGGCAGCGGCGTGACCGGGACGAAGCGGCCGAGGCCGTTGCCGGTGGGGAAGTCGGTCTGGAACAGCACGGGCTGCGAGGGCGCCTCCAAGGCCACCTTCGGCGCAACGACCGCGCCCTCGCCTTCGAGCGCCGCCCAGGTGATGCCGGCGTAACTGGGCATGGCGCGGGTGAGCTCGGCGAAGATGTCGGCCGGGCCGGCGTAATCCCAGTCCAGTCCCATGCGTTGCGCGATCTGCTGGATGATCCACCAGTCCTGGCGCGCCTCGCCGGGCAGCGGCAAGACTGGTTGCGACATCTGCACCAGGCGGTCGGTGTTGGTGAAGCTGCCGGATTTTTCGTACAGGCTGGATGCGGGCAGCACGACGTCGGCGAGCATCGCGGTTTCGGTG
>JALNWS010000292.1 GCA_023230755.1 Azoarcus sp. | reverse complement strand
CGAGAAAACGATCGACGCCAGCGGACTGGTGGTGGCCCCAGGCCTGATCGACCTCTCCGCCCGCCTGCGCGAACCCGGCTTCGAATACCGTGCCACACTCGAGTCCGAAATGGATGCGGCGATGGCCGGTGGCGTCACCAGCCTGGCCATCCCGCCCGACACCGACCCGGTGCTGGACGAACCCGGCCTGGTCGAGATGCTGTGCTACAGGGCAAAGAAACTCAACCGCGCCCATGTGTACCCGGTCGCAGCGCTCACCCTCGGACTCAAGGGCGAACGCCTGTCGGAAATGGCCGAGCTGGTCGAGGCCGGTTGCGTCGCCTTCTCGCAGGCCAACGTGCCGATCGTCGACAACACCGTGCTGATGCGGGCCATGCAGTACGCGGCCACCTTCGACTTCCGCGTCTGGCTGCAGCCGATCGCCCCCTTCCTGTCGCGCGGCGGCTACGCCCACGATGGTGAAGTCGCCACCCGGCTCGGCCTGCCAGGCATCCCGGTGGCGGCAGAGACCGTCGCCCTGTTTACCTACCTGCAACTCGCACGCATCACTCAGACCCGACTGCACATCACCCGCCTGTCGAGCGCGGAGGGCCTGAAACTGATCGATCAGGCGCGCGCCGAGGGCATGGACGTAACCTGCGACGTGTCGATCAACCATGTACATCTGTCGGACATGGACATCGGCTACTTCGACGCCAACTGCCACCTGATCCCGCCGCTGCGCAGTCAGCGCGATCGTGACGCGCTCTGCCGCGGGCTCGCCGAAGGCCGCATCAACGCGCTGTGTTCCGATCACACTCCGGTCGACGACGACGGCAAGCTCACCCCCTTCAGCGAATCCGAAGCCGGTGCCACCGGCCTTGAGTTGCTGCTGCCGCTGACGCTGAAGTGGGCCGAACGCGCCGGACTGCCGCTCATCGATGCACTGGCACGCGTGACCTCGGACGCCGCCGCCATCATCGGCATCACCAAGGCCGGCCACCTGTCGCCCGGCGCACGTGCCGACGTCTGCATCTTCGATCCGGAAGAGCAGATCTGCATCAACCGCGACGCCCTCCGCAGCCAGGGCAAGAACACCCCTTTCCTCGGCCTGGAGCTCCCGGGCAAGGTGCGTTACACGCTGGTCGAAGGGCAGTTGATGTTTGGCGGGTGAAATCGTGCGATTTTCTCGAATCAGTGTCGATAATCTTTACATGTCAAAATAGACATATTTGTAATCCATTGTTTTGCATTAAAATAATACTTGGCACGGGATCTGCTTAACCTAGATAAATTCTCTAGGAGTGCATTAACATGAAAATCAAGACTCTCGCCCTGTCCTTCGCGCTGGCCATGTCCGCAATCGGCTCGGCCCAAGCAGCTGCGGTCATCAGCGGCTTCAACAGCAACACTCTTGCACGAAACGACGATGGCTCGACCGGTGTGGTCAACCTTGGCTTTACCGCAAATTTCTTCGGCCTCTCGTTTGATACGGTGTACGTCAATAACAACGGCAACGTCACATTCGATCAAGAATTGGACACTTTCACGCCTTTCGACCTGACCAGCACAAGCCGTCAGATCATTGCACCGTTCTTCGCCGATGTGGACACCCGCATTGCCGGCGACGAGGTCACTTATGGCGCAGGCAGTTATGAGGGTCGCACGGCCTTTGGTGTGAACTGGGTGGATGTTGACTATTTCTCCAGCGCTCTCGAGCACACCGCCCGCAACTCCTTCCAGCTGATCCTGGTTGATCGTTCGGATGTTGGTGCAGGCGATTTCGATATCGTTTTCAACTACGACAAGATCGAGTGGGAAGCAGGAACAGCAAGTGGCAGTGATGAAAACGGCCTCGGCGGCGACTCAGCTCGCGCAGGCTTCTCCAACGGAACCGGCAACGCAGGCACCTTCTTCGAACTCGAAGGCTCGGCAGTGGATGGCGATCTTCTCGACGGCGGTCCCAACGCGCTGATCTCGAGCAGCCTGAACAGCAACGTGCTGGGTCGCTACATCTTCTCCGCACGCAGCGGCGACGTCATCGTCAACCCGGATCCCGATCCGACCCCGAACGACGTGCCGGAACCTGCAACCCTTGCCCTGCTCGGCATCGGCCTGGTGGGCCTGGGTGCAATGCGAAGCCGTCGCAAGAAGTGATCGATTGCTGCAAACCGTTTGTTCAAACGCACCTTCGGGTGCGTTTTTTTTGTGCTACGCCATCTCTCGCAAACGGCTGATCATCTCGGCGCTGCCGCCTTCCACACGCACCCGCTTGGCGCGCGAGGTTTCGCCGCTGATCAGGGTCACGGCCGATTTTGGCACCTTGCAGAAATCGGCCAGGAAAGCGCACAAGGCCGCATTGGCCTTGCCGTCAACCGGAGGTGCTGCCAGGCGGATCTTCATCGCCTCGCCATGCAGACCGGCAAAGCCGGGCTTTTTTGCCCCCGGCTGAATATGCAGGGTCAGCGTCAGGCTGCCATCGGCAGCTTCACGCAGCCAGTCGCTCACAGCCCGAACAACATGGGCGCAAAGCTGTTACGCATGCCCCCAAGCACCATCAGCAGGATTTGCAGTACCAGCAGCAACACCAGCGGCGACAGATCGACGTTGGAGATGGTCGGCACCACGCGGCGAAACGGACGCAGAAAAGGCGCAGCCAGCGCATCGATCACCGCCGCAGCCGGCGCATGCGGACTGACCCAGGACAGCACCGCAGAGATCAGCACGACGCCGAACACCAGATACACCATCATGCGCAACACTTCGACCAACCCGAGGCCGAGCACGCCCAGCGCGATGCCGGCGCCGTCTCCACCGAGGGGGACGCCGCGAATCAGGATCTCGAACACCACCAGCAAGGTCTGAAACGCCCACGCCGGCACCAGGCTGGCCATGTCGAGACCGAACAGCCCGGGCACCACACGCCGCAGCGGTCGCACCACCCAATCGGTCGCCGTGACGACGAACTGCCCGATCTGGTTGCGAAAAGACACCCGTTGCCATTGCATGAAGAAGCGCGCGAGCAGAACCAGGGTGATCAGGCTGACCGCCGTATCGACGATGAGTAACAGGACGTTGTTTAGCATGCGCGCTCAGTCCTTTCCGAGTTCGTCGCCGAGCGCCCTGCCACGGGCCGCTGCGGCCGCCACGGCATGCACCAGCGTATCGTGCCAGCCGGCCTGCGCAAGATGGGTCAGCGCCGCGGCCGTCGTGCCGCCCTTCGAGGTCACTTTTTCACGCAGCACCGACGGCGCGTCCTCGGAGCCTGCCGCCAGCCGTGCAGCGCCCAGCACCGTGTCGATCGCAAGCTTGCGCGCCGTCGCCTCGTCGAAGCCCTGAGCAAGCCCCGCCGCTTCCAGTGCTTCGATGAAATGGAACACATAGGCGGGACCGCTGCCGGAAACGCCAGTCACGCCATCCATCTGCGCTTCGTCCTCGATCCACACCGTGGAGCCGACCGCGGCGAGAATCCGTCCGGCGGCTTCCTTGCCCGCGGCATCGACCGACGGGTCCGCATACAGCCCGGTGATCCCTGCGCCGATCAGGGCGGGCGTATTCGGCATGCAGCGCACAATCCGGGTATAGGGGGCAGCCGCGCCGCCAAGCCAGCGACCGATATCGCCCAGACGCAATCCCGCCGCAATGCTGATCACCAGCACATTCTTGAGCCCCCCCGCCAGCGGGGCGAGCGCGGACTTCATCTGCTGCGGTTTGACCGCCAAGATCAGCACATCGCAAGCCAGCGCCTGAGCGTCGGCCACACCGGTTGCGCGCACGCCAAAGCGCTGGTGCAGACGATCGCGATTGCCCGCATCGAGCTCGATGACCTGGATGTCCTGTGCGGCGAAGCCACGTTCAAGCATGCCGCCAATCAGTGCGCTGGCCATGTTGCCGCCACCGAGGAAGGTGATTTTCATGTTTTTTTCCGAATCCGAATCGAGGGATAAGTGTTGAGGAGCCGGCTTCAATGTTGAGCCGTCCCGTCCTGATGCGGCGGCAGTTG
>JALNWS010000291.1 GCA_023230755.1 Azoarcus sp. | reverse complement strand
CTGCGCGAACACCCGCTGACTGAACACCCCGGTGCCAGCCGTCTTCGCAATCTGCTCACTGCTCAAACCCAGCCAGCCAATGCCTTTGACGGTACTCGCCGAGATGACCTGATCGTGCGGATTGCAATAAAGGGTGACGCGACCGTAGGTATTGCCGTACAGACCGTAGCAGGCGAGATCCTGCTCGGCGGTGAAGCCGGTGCTGCCGTCCTGGGGCGTTGAGTTGGCCATGCACCGGTCAATGACATCGGGTGGCTGTCTGCAGGACTGGCGGCTGCGGATGATGTCAAAGAAGGACTTGAGCGTCTGGACGCGTGCGTTTTCGGTCTGGCGTCCGTACTCCCCTTCTGCATTACTGGTGTAGTGCTGACTCCAGTCCTCGACTCCGTTGAATGCTTCCAGACTGTACGGCGCATTGGCCAGCACATAGGTGTCGGCCACCGCCCCGGTCGATTCACCCAGAAAGGCGGCGGCCATGCCAATCATGTTGCCTTGGCTGTGGCAGACCACCGTGACAGGACAATCCGGTTGTTTGCGGCGGATTGAGGCGATGAGCTTGGCCAGGCGCAGTGCGGCATGCACATAGTAGGCACGATGCGGACAGCTGTAGACATCGCGCCCCGCTACCGGATTGAGGTGTTGCGCCGTAATCCAGAAGAAAAGCCGATCGTACAGGCCCTCGCTCCACAGGTCGGCGAGCGTGGTGCAGCCATTGGCAAACGGCCCGCCGCCCCAGTAATTATGTTCGTTCAGCCAGACCTTGTCGCCCCACTCCTTGACCGACTCAAGGTCGGCCTTGTAGCCCCATCGGAAACGAATAACAGGGGAATAGTGAGAATCGGAGGTAATAAATGTCTTGTCGTTTCGTTTGGGGTGTACAAACCCATCGGGTGTCAGTTCCGCACTGTAGCGAACCGGCTTGAGTTCCCCCGCCTCGACGCCGTCGTATTCCATCTGTGCGCAGTTTCGCGCAAGACGGTTATTCAGCCCCTTGCACAGTCCTTCTTCGGCAGCGTCAAACCACTCGCCATTGGAATTCACGCCATGCACGAAGATCACGACTCCTGGCAACGGCATCTGGGTCAAGAAGCGGAACAACGATTTGTCTGGCATGAGGAAGAATTTTCCCCAACCTTGATGCTGCACGGGGTTTTGAAGCACGGAACTGGATGAATGAATGTCCATGACCGACGATATTCAGAACGAACCTAACTGTTTGAAAAATGTTTATGGCATGGTTGAAGTGAATTATACCAAGCCTCCATATCTTGAGATATGGTATCCGCATATTTCAAGATTGGGGAGGCTCCTCTGTTTTTTTCGGACTCATTACACCCTGAGAGGATGGCTTCCAAAGAAATGAGGAAGTCATGCGCAAGCGACGTTTTTCAGAAGAGCCGACGGTGAAGGTCGTGAGGGAGCGGACCGCTCGCGTGAAGCGCCCGGGATTTGACTTGAAACCCCTTGAAGTTTGTTTGACTTCAGGGGAAGGCCAAACCCGGAGCACCTCACACACGCGCTCGATAAGGGCATTCCGAGCACGGGTTTGGTCGTGCAAGTCCAGATCCCGGGGTGCTGGATCATCTGCCGCTCTACCGTCAGGAAGCGACGTTTGGTCGGGCCGGTGTGGTCATCGCCCAGTCGACGCTGGCGCAGTAGGTGGCCAAACGCTGGGTGGCATTGACGCATTGCGTGCCCGACGGAGAGGTTCCAATTGACAACAACTGGCTCTTCGCCGGCAGGCTGCGCGCGGGACAGCGTAACGCCGCCATCACGAGCTTGATCCAGTCTGCACGAGCGAACGGCCACGACCCCATCGCCTATTTGAAAGACGTGCTTGCTCGCCGGGGGCTTGCGGTTCGCAAACGAAAACGGGGCACCTTTGTGGTGCCCCGAATCGGCGCGGGTGTCGTGGTGATCGGCTGCCTCAGACGGGGCCGCGCCCACCATGCTTCACTTCGATGGTGCTTTGCAAGGCGGCCTCAAGGGTGAGTTCGGCGCCTTTCAATGTGTGGGATGTGAAAGCTGCGTGGACCGTTGCGACCTTTTCTCCGGCCGATTGTCCCTTCAGTTCGCTCTTTTCGATGCCGAGCTCATCGAGCAATTCATTCCATACCATGCCGTCTTCAAGCGGAATCAAGGCAAACTCGATCCCTTCCAGTTTGAGCTTCATCCGCTTGGCGATATTCGACACGAAGAATACAGCGTGCATTTCTGGTGCGAAGTCAGCGCCATAGCGTTTGACGAATACTGAAAGGCGGGCGATATCGTCGAAGAGACCGGCAGCGAGTACCAGTTTGTCGCCTTTCGCGAGCAGTACGGATTGCCTGATGGTTGCCGTGGGAGGTTTGCGGCGGCCGGATGCGTCCGCAACATCGCCCTCGACCAGCACGAGGTCCCCGCGGTAGGCAAATGTATCTGCCGTGCCTGCGGATTCCGTGAAGTTACTGTTGAAGAGCAGGCCTTTCCCTTCGTAGATTTTCAGAAGCATGTCGCGCTCTTTGTCAGTTGAAAAACCTTGTTGGTACGGCCTTTAGCCGGATCTGGTCGGTGCCTTCCGCCCAAGCGTCTTGCCTGCGGCTACCCCGCGGCAGGGGTGCTGGTTTTCCTGAGCTGCTCCGCCAGCCAGCGTTTGGCATCTTTGGTCGCTCGCTCTTCGGTGAGGCGCTGACGGAGTGTTTCGGCGACGTCTGCGAAGGGAACGGTACCTTCGGGATGGATGGCATCGCAGCGCAAGAGGTGAAAGCCCATTTCCGATCGGATTACATCTGATAGCTGACCTTCGGCGAGACGGAACAGCACGTCATCGAGTTCAGGATAGAGCTGCCCGCGACGGATCTCGCCGAGCTGGCCGCCATTGAGTGCGGTTGGGCACTCCGAATGCTTGATGGCCTGTTCCTCGAAACGTCCGGGCTTGGCTTTCAGACGGCCTGCGATTTCTCTCAGGCGTTGTTCGGCTCGTTCGTTCGTGTTTTCCGGAAAGCTTTCATTTACGGTGATGAGGATGTGACGTGCAGTCCTTCGTTCTGGAGTGTGGAAGCGATCGAGGTGGGTGTAGTAAAAAATCTCAGTTTCGGTCGCACCAACCTGTCCAGCAGCTGCCCCCACCTTTGTCATGACGGCATCCACCAGAAGATCCCGGCGCAAGGCCTCCGCGAGCTGGCTTTCAGTCAGACCGGCATGCGCAAGCGAGGCCGCAAAGCTGTCTGCGTCCTGATGACGGTCCCGTAGTTCGGTCATGGCCTTCTTGACCGCGCCAGGAGAGAGGCAGACGCCACTGGCCTCGTCGCTCGAAAGCACGACAGTCTCGATTGATGCGTACTGGCGCGCTACTTTGTTCACGCGAAGTCGTTCGTCGTCATTGAGCGCACTGCAGTCGCGTCCGAACAGGGCTAGCGCAGCCTTGAGCTCGTAGTAGGCGTTGGGTGTCACTGTGCGGGCTCCTCTTCGGCAGTATCCGCGTGGATACGACGGCGCGGTACGGGCTGGGGCAGGGGGTCGACCGAGGTCTCCGGAATGCACAGCATGTAGCCCGGAAAGTTGATGTGGTAATGGACGCCTGCAGGCATGTCGCGGACGACACGAATGATTTCACCGATTGCGCCTTTATCCACGACGACTTCTCCGCGCACGGAGAAGGCCTTTCCGGCGAGCACCTTGTCGCGCGATTCGAAGCGGCTTGGTGCCCATGGCGCGTCGGCTGCAATGACCTCCTCGGCGCGGCAACCGATGATGCGGTCGATTTCGAGAAAGTGCACGGTGTAGATGATCTGATCCTGAAGGAAGGTGCCGACACCGATTACCGTCCCGGTTGAGCCGCGGCGCACCAGAAGATCACCCACGGCCATGCCGGGATAGGTGCCATCGTCACGCACGTTTCGGGTGACACGAACGGCATCGCCATAATCGAATTCAGGGCGCATGAGCTTGGCCTCGGTGGTTTCGACGGATCAGCGCTGGACGGCGCCAAGCGGGACGAAGGCAGT
>JALNWS010000290.1 GCA_023230755.1 Azoarcus sp. | reverse complement strand
CATCACCTCGGTGTCGCCACGCTCTTCGATCCAGCCCGCGCGCAGGGCGGGCAGGCCGGAGCGGATGTCGATCTTCGCGGTGGGGTCGGAATAGGGCCCGGAGCAGTCGTAGACGTAGATCGGTGGGTTGGGCTCGGCACCGAACGAGGCCGGCGTGTCGCTCTGGCTGATTTCACGCATCGGCACCTGAATGTCGGCGCGTGCGCCGGCAATGTAGACCTTGCGCGAGTTTGGCAGGGGGGCGATGGCGGCTTCGTCGACGTGTGCGCTCGATGCGATGAATTTGTCGCTGGCGTTCATTGTTTGTCTCCTGATGGGGCGGGTTCGTTGGCCGGGAAGAAAGTACGAGTCCGGCGGGTTGTTGTGTGTATGGCGTACCGACGTCATTGCCGGCCAGGCTTGCACTAGGCTTCGGGCCTCGGCCACAGGGCGTGGAAATGATGTACCGGCCCGTGCCCGTGGCCGACCGCGAGCGCGCCCGAATGAGCGATGGCGCCGAGCAGCCACTGCCGCGCCTGTCGCACCGCAGCCTCTACTGGCCGGAAACCGCCTGCATGCTGAGGCAGCAGGGCGGCAATGGCCGACGACAGGGTGCAGCCGGTGCCATGCGTGTTTTTGGTTTCGATGCGGGGCGCGGGCAGTTCGATCATGCGGTCGCCGTCGAACAGCAAGTCGACCAGATCGTTGCCCGGCAGATGGCCGCCCTTGAGCATGACCCAGCGTTCGCTCGACAAGGGCAGCAGTTCGCGCAGGCGCTCGGCAGCCCGATACATCTCCTTGACCGACTCTGGTGCGCGTTGTTCGAGCAGTACGCCGGCTTCCGGAAGATTGGGTGTGATCATGAAGGCCTGCGGAAACAGGGCGTCACGCATCATTGCGATTGCAGTCTTTGCGAGCAGGGTGTCGCCGCTCTTGGCCACCATGACCGGGTCGAGGATCACGTTGGCGGCCTGCCAGTGGCTGAGGCGGTCGGCAACCGTGGCGGTGACGTCGGCACTGCCGAGCATGCCGATCTTGGTCGCGTGCAGGCTGACGTCCGCGAACAGGGTGTCGATCTGCAGGCGCAGGAAGTCGGTGGGCGGCACGTGTACGCCGGTTACGGCCTGCGTGTTCTGTGCCGTCAGCGCGGCGACGACGCCGCAGCCATAGGCGCCAAGCGCCGAGAAGGTCTTGAGGTCTGCGAATACGCCTGCACCGCCGGACGGATCGACGCCTGCGATGGACACGACATTCGGAATGGAACTGGAGCGGGCAGGTGATGATTTCATGCTTGCGTTTCCCTACGCCGGTACAAGCCGGGTCAGGTTCGAAGGGTTTTTCTCAGCACGCACCGAATGTGCGGGCACCCCCAACGGCAGACGGACGATACTGGATGGCGGCTGGCGTGACAAGGGATGGGCCAGGGGTGGTCTGGCCCGGCGGCCGTCTGAGGAGCAGGCGCGCACCCACGCAGGGCCTTTCCGCGCAATCCGCGGGTGGACGTGCCCCCGCGGTCGCAGGTAAGCCGTACGCGCAGTCGGTCAGCTCAGACGTCTCAGATACTCGCGGGTGAACAGGCGCTCAGGCAGATCCTGCAAGACCATGTTCGAGTAACTCAATACCGAGATCTCGCCTTTCCTGAGGGCGTCCTCCATGATCAGGCGGGTAGGCCGGACGCGGCCTGCGAGCTCGCGGAATTCCTCGTAGCGGCAGGTCTTGAGCAGGCGACCGGAGAGCGCGAAAAACTCGGCCTTCAGCGGCCGCCCGTCTTTCTCGCTGACCCAGTACTTGACCTTGGCATAGGTGACGCCGCGATCGACCGCGGTGAGATCGAGGACCTGGACGTTGATGCCGTCGAGCTTTTCCGTGCCTGTCAGAACCGGTGTGTAGTCGCCGGCGAAGTTCGCGCGCGCCAGATCGCCGTTGGCAACCTGTCCAGTCAGGCGCTGTGCGAGTGAAAGCCGCACGGGCTGTGACACGCTGGGCATGAAGATCCACAGGTCGCGGCCACGCATCAACAAGGCCTGGCCGCGTTCCGAGACGGGTTCGAGTGTGAGCACGATGGTGTTCTCGTTGCCCCGCGAGAGGATACGGAACTTGCGTGTTTCGCCGGGCTGGCCGTCGCTGAAGTTCTGCACTTCAATTTCGGTCTGAAAGCTGTCGCGCGGGAAGCGGATTTCGTCCGCCTTCGTCACGATGCGCACAGCGGCTTCATCAACGGGTGCCTCGGGCGTGTCTTCTGCGGCCCACGCCACGGGCGTGATTGCAGGCGCAAGCACGCCCGTGGCGAACATGCCGAGGAATTTCCGGCGGGATCGGAAGTGATCGGTCATGAGTGGTATCCTTTTGGCGTTTTCATAACTGTATGGCCCTGCCATGCCGCTCGTTCGTGTCGAAAACGTAAGCAAGCACTATCGCCTCGGCGAGCAGGATGTCCAGGCTTTGTCCGACATCTCGCTGGCGATCGAACCGGGGGTCTTTCTTGCCATTGCAGGTCCGTCGGGCAGTGGCAAGTCGACCCTGCTCAATATCATAGGTTGCATCGATACGCCGAGCACCGGGAAGGTCATCATAAACGGCCAGGATGTCTCCGGCCAGACGCCAGATCAACTGGCGGACGTTCGTGCGCGTACCCTCGGTTTCATTTTTCAGACATTCAACCTGTTGCCGGTGCTGTCTGCCGAAGAAAACGTCGAGTACCCCCTGCTGCAACTTCCGGAGCTGAGCAAGGCCGAGCGGCAGGAACGGGTGAAGCACTATCTGGCCATGGTCGGTCTGACCAAATACGCGGGGCATAGACCGAATCAGCTCTCTGGCGGACAGCGGCAGCGGGTCGCGATTGCGCGTGCGCTGGCTACGCACTCGAAGATGGTCCTGGCCGACGAGCCAACGGCGAACCTCGACAGCAAGACCGGGGCGAGCATCCTGAAGCTGATGAAGGACATCAACCGCAAGTACGGTACCACCTTTGTATTTTCCACCCACGACCGCAAGGTCATGAACATGGCCGACCGCCTCGTCCGGATTGCGGATGGTCAGATCGTCGCACTCGGCATGCGTGCCGAAGGGCGGTGGGTATTCGTGCAGGATAAGCGCCCGCAGGGCGAAGAAGATCCCGAAGTCTAGGAGCCTGGAATGCGATTGTTGAAGGGAATGCTGCTTGCAGCGGCATGTGCAGGAAGTTCGGCGGCGATGGCTGCGGACGATCTGGATCTCGATGCCTTGCTCAATGTCGGAACGGCAAAAGAGAATGAAGGCAACGGTATCCGGTTGAGCGGCTATACCGAGTTCGGCGGTGCATATACCTTGCCGGACGAAGGGCATTGGTCAAAGCTGCGCGCGCGCATGGAACTGGCTGCAAGCGGCAATCTCGGAAACGGCTTGCGCTGGAAGGTTTCCGGTCGGGTCGATGCCGATGGCGCGCCCGATCTGGAGAGCAATACGTACTCCGGTGCGGTCCGGCGCGATCAGCGCACCGATGCGACCCTGCGTGAGGCCTACCTCGACGTGCCTGCGGGGGACTGGGAGTTCCGCCTTGGGCGTCAGCAGATCATCTGGGGGGAAATGGTTGGCTTCTTCTTCGCCGACGTGGTTTCCGCCCGGGATATGCGTGAATTTCTCCTGCCCGAGTTTGAGTCGATGCGGATTCCACAATGGGCCGCGCGCGCCGAATACTTTGGTGGCGAGACGCATTTCGAACTGCTGTGGGTGCCGGTTGCCAGCTATGACAACGTAGGCAAGCCGGGTACGGACTTCTATCCTTTCCCCTTCGTGCCATCGGGTACGCATGTAACCGAGAAGACCCCTGCGGATGATGCACGCAATGGCAATTGGGGGCTGCGGGCCTCACGGCTGATCGATGGCTGGGATCTGTCGGCGTTCTACTATGACAGTCTCAATGTGGAGCCGACGCTGTATCGCACCTCGGTGACGCCGACCTATGAACTGCGGCATGACCGCATCCATCAGACAGGCGGGACATTCAGCAAGGACATGGGGCAGTTCGT
>JALNWS010000289.1 GCA_023230755.1 Azoarcus sp. | reverse complement strand
CCACCGACGGCTTGCATGCACTCGCCTGCTGCTTTGCGCCAGTCCCGAATACCTGGAGCGTCATGGCACTCCCGTCTCGATCGATGAGATCGCCAGTCATCGTGTGATTGCATACACCTATGCAGCGCAGGGTGATGTATGGCGCTTCACGACGCCGCAGGGCGAGCAAGAGGTGCAGACCAAACCGCATGTCCGCACCAATAACGGCGACACCTGCCGCGCGCTTGCGCTCGCTCACCAGGGGCTGGTGAAGCAACCTGACTTTCTGGTGGGAAATGATCTGGCACAAGGACGACTGGTTGAAGTGCTGCCAGAGTGTCTGGTCGGGGAGATCGATGTCTACGCGGTCTATCCCTCGCGCAAACACCTCTCGGTTAAGATCCGTGTGCTGATCGACTATCTTGCCGAAGCCTTCGAGCGGCCCGGGTGGGCGTGGCAGGGCGGCGCCAGCCATGACGGGGGGCGACAGGCGTGTACCGAGCCAGCGCGTCCGTGACGCACGGCGCAAGGTGGCGGACTGGGCGATGTCAGGGGGCTGCTTCATGATGTGCGCTTGCCGGGAACGACCGAACATGACGGAATGCATACATGCGGCCTGAACAGAATACGGATCCCAGTCCTGACATTCTCCCCGAGGCTGGGGGAACGATCCTCGTCGTCGATGACGTGCCGGACAATCTCGCCGTGCTGGGGGCGCTGCTGCAGCCTCACTACGATGTGCTGGCGGCGCCTTCGGGCACGCGGGCGCTCGAGATCTGCTCGCGCGGACCCGTGCCGGACCTGATCCTGCTCGACGTCATGATGCCGGGCATGGACGGCTACGAGGTGCTGGAGCACCTTCGCTGGCAGCCTGCGACACGTGACATTCCGGTGATCTTCCTCACCGCGCTGGATGACCCGCGTGACGAAGAGCAGGGTCTGGCGCTCGGCGCGGCGGACTACATCACCAAGCCGATTCACCCTGCGGTTGTGCTCGCCCGCGTGCGCAACCAGCTTGAGGTCAAGCGCGCGCGAGAAGTGTTGCACAACCGGAATCTTGATCTCGAGTCAGAAGTGGCGCGGCGCATGGCCGAGAACGACATGACGCAGCTGGTGACGATCCGCGCGCTGGCTCACCTGGCCGAAACGCGCGACCCGGAAACCGGCAACCACATTCTGCGCACGCAGGGTTATGTGCGTCTGCTGGCCACCCGGCTGCAGGCTCATCCGCGTTTTCAAGCGAGGCTGGACCCGGGCTACATCGAGCTGCTGACGCGCTCGGCGCCGTTGCACGACATCGGCAAGGTCGGTATCCCGGATCATATTCTGCTCAAGCCCGGACCACTTGGTGCCGATGAATGGATCATCATGAAGACGCACTCCCGCCTTGGTGCGGAGGCGATCGAACTGGCAGAGGGGGACATCGAGCAGCCCGTGCCCTTTCTTGCGCTGGCAAAGGAGATCGCGCGCTGGCATCACGAGCGTTGGGATGGCAGTGGCTACCCGGACGGGCTCAGGGGCGACGAGATTCCGGTTTCGGCGCGGCTGATGGCCGTTGCCGATGTTTTCGATGCGCTGATTTCGGATCGCATCTACAAGGCAGGCATGTCCTACGCCGACGCGCGGAAACTCATCGAGGCGGGGCGCGGACAGCATTTCGACCCGGACGTGGTAGACGCCTTCCTGAGCGGATTCGAGGCATTTGTCGACATCGCGGAGCATCATCGGGATGTCCATCGCGCCCTGTCCTCAGGCGGCACCTGACCGCTGCAGGAGATTGAACGAATGGAAGCAGACCCGTCGGCAACTGCGACAGATTCTGACAGCAGGGCGCTTCGTCGCGCCACCTGGCGGGTGGTGCTGCCCTACGCGTTGTTCGCGAGCGTGTGGATCGTGCTCTCCGACCGTGCGCTCGATCTCTTGCCCGAATCCATTGCAGACAAGGCCTGGCTGCAAACCTTCAAGGGCGGGTTCTTCGTGTGCATCACCTCACTGCTGCTCTATGGCGTGGTGCGCGACATGCTGCTGCGGCTTACCGAGGCGAGCCGGCGCCGGTATGAGGAACAGCGCAGCCGTCTGCAGGCTGCGCGACTCCTGAGCGCGATTGCCGATAGCTCGAGCGATGCGATTTTTGCCAAGGATCTCAGCGGCCGCTACCTGTTGTTCAACAAGGCAGCGACCGACTTTGTTGGCAAGGACGCCGATGAGGTTCTGGGACATGACGACCGCGTGCTCCTTTCCCCTGCTTACGCGCAGATGGTGATGGCCAACGACCAGCAGGTCATGGCAGCCGGGGAGACCATGAGCTTTGAGGAAACGGTGAGGTTGCCCGACCGCGAAGCCACGTTTCTCTCCACGAAGGGTGTGTTGCGCGGAGCGAGCGGTGAGGTCACCGGGATGTACGGCATTTCGCGTGACATCTCCGCGCTCAAGGCAGTCGAGTTCGAGCTGCGCAAGCTGTCGCAGGTCGTTGAGCAAAGCCCCGAGAGTGTCCTCGTGACCGATCTCGAGGGGCGGGTCGAATACGTCAACGAGACCTTCACGGTGCATAGCGGCTATCTGGCTGCCGAGGTGCTCGGTCAGCCTGCGAGCATGTTCGGCGAGGCCCAGACGCCCGCGTCAAGCTTCGAGGAACTGTGGGCTGCCCGGTCGCGAGGTGAGGCGTGGAGCGGCGAGTTCACCAATCAGCGCAAGGACGGCAGCAGCTATGCCGTGTTCGCCCGGGTGGTGCCGATTCGCCGCGAAGACGGCAGCATCTCGAACTACATGTCGCTGCAGGAGGACATCACCGAGAAGAAGCGTATCGAGGCCGAACTGGAGCAGCACCGCAAGCATCTCGAAGAACTGGTGTCGAGCAGGACGGCCGAGCTGAGGGATGCCACCGAACGTGCGAACGCGGCCAGCGAGGCCAAGAGCGCTTTCCTGGCCAATATGAGCCATGAGATCCGGACCCCGATGAATGCCATCATCGGCCTCACCCACCTCCTGCGCCGGGATCATCCCGCGCAGCGCCAGATCGAACGCCTGGACCGGGTGGGCAGTGCAGCGCCTCACCTGCTGTCCGTAATCAACGACATTCTCGACCTGTCCAAGATCGAGGCCGGCCGGCTCCGGCTGGAGAACGGCGAGTTTGCCTTGGGCGCAGTCTTCGAGCATGTGCAGTCCCTGATTGCCGAGCAGGCGAAGGCAAAGGGTCTGACCGTTGAGCTCGATACCCGCGACGTGCCGGGACGGCTGTGCGGCGACGCCACCCGCTTGCGTCAGGCCCTGCTCAATTACGCAGTGAATGCGATCAAGTTTACCGAGCACGGTTCGGTGTCGCTGAGCGCATCCGTTGCAGAAGACCGGGGTGATGCGCTGCTCGTACGCTTCGAGGTCACGGACACCGGCATGGGGGTGGCCGCAGACAAGATTCCGCGCCTGTTCGATGCCTTCGAACAGGCGGACGCGTCTACCACCCGGCGTTTTGGTGGAACCGGTCTTGGCCTGGCGATCACCCGCCGCCTTGCGATCCTGATGGGGGGAGAGGCGGGCGCTGAGAGTGAGCCGGGGCAGGGCAGCACCTTCTGGTTCACTGCCGTGCTCAGGCGGGGGCGCGGCGCGGTGGCCAACCCCCCGTCCGTGTCCGCCGGTGAGTCCGAACGCGTCCTTCGCGAGCAACATGCAGGCGCTCATGTGCTGCTGGCTGAGGACAATCCGGTCAATCGCGAAGTGGCACTGGATCTGCTGAGTGCAGTCGGCCTGGCCGTCGAATCGGTCTCCTCCGGGCGGGCCGTGCTCGAGCGCTGTCGCACCAGCGATTTCGACCTGATCCTGATGGACATGAGGATGCCCGAGATGGACGGGCTGGAGGCCACGCGCGCCTTGCGGGCGCAGACGCGCAACCGTCACACCCCGGTCGTCGCCCTGACAGCCAACGTTTTCGAGGAGGATCGTCGTGCCTGCTTTGCTGCGGGCATGGACGATTTCGTGGCCAAGCCAGTGGATCCGCTCGACCTGTATTCGACGCTGCTGCGCTGGCTG
>JALNWS010000288.1 GCA_023230755.1 Azoarcus sp. | reverse complement strand
TTGCGTTTCATCTGGCCTCGATCATGTGGCGCTTTGAAATCTGAAGTGGGACAGTCTGGCGCGTTGTGCGGGATTTCTCAAGGCAGAGTGAAGACCGGATTCGCGCCTGTTCACGCCAGGCCTCGGCGCCCGGCTTGCGGATCGCCAGCTTGTCATCGGGAATGCCAAGGTGATGCAGGGCGATGGTCAGCGCCACCCGCGGCCATCAGGCCAGCATCCCCTTCCGCGCCGGTGATGGCATCGATCAGTGGCCCGGCGATCAGCACAGGCCCGATGCCCGGCAGCAGAAGCAGTCCGAGGGCACAGCCCGCCAATCCGTTCCGCGAACCCCGCAGGGATCCTTGACCTGCCCTGATTCTTCCGACCAAGAATTACCTGGGCTCTCCCCGAAATTTCGTCTGCCAAGGGCGACATAAAATCGGGTCACGTTTGAAAGGCAGGAAATGAAGATACCGAAACAGGCATACACGATCGAGTTCAAGGAACTGACGGTCAAACGAATCAAGGACGGCCAGAGCGTCAGTACGGTGTGTAAGGAACTCGGCCTCAGCGACCAGACTGTGCACAACTGGGTCAAGGCATCGGCAGCAGGCAAGCTCGCTGGTGCTGGCGGCAGAGTGGTGACACCGGGAGAGATGGAACTCTCCTGGCTGCGCGCCGAGAATCTCCGGTTCAAGCGGGAAAACGAAATCCTGAGAATGGCAAAGGCATACTTCGCAGGGGATGTTCAGTGAAGTACGCCTGGCTTGCTGCGCAGGGCAATGCGTATTCCCTGACCGAAATGTGCGATGTCCTCGACGTCGGCATCAACGCCAATCGCGACTGGAAGCGCGGCGCCAAACCGGATCGCAAACGCCGGTCGAACAGCCCCGTTTTTCAGGTGAAGCCCGGGCCTACGGCATGACCTGCGAAATAAGCCGGAAAGGGAATTGCGGGGACAACGCGCCAAACAAGAGCTGGTTCAACAGCTTCAAGAACTGACGGGTGCAAGGTGTTCGCTACGCCACGCGCCGAGATCCAGGGCAGCATTCGACACTGGACTACAAGTCGCCTGCACCGTTGCCGGAAAACTGGATCAAAGAGAAATCTCAAGAAAACGAGTAGCATGAAACTCTCCCATTGGCAGACGAAAAACCTGACACGCGCCGAGGGAAGCTCACCACGCTTACAATCAATTCACAGAAGCGCACTTCGGGGCCAGCCTAAACGGAACTATCAGGCAACATTCCATCCATCCCTTGAGGTAAAGATCATGAACTTGAGACCTGCCCTCCTCGCCGCCATCTTGATGTCGGCGGGTATGTTCGTTGACACTGCGCAAGCGGCCACCGACACGGTCAACATGCCCGTGACGATCACCATTCAGAATGCCTGCGATGTCAGCACGGTTGCGCCGACTACACTGAACTTCGGCACCGCAGGTCCGTTGACTGCCAACGTCGACTCAACCTCGGTCATCACTGTCACCTGCACCACGGGCGCGACCTATGACATCGGGCTCGATGGTGGCGGCAGCACCAACGTCGCTGCTCGCGTGATGACCCGCAGCAGCGAATCCGTCGGCTACCAACTCTATCAAGAGGCTACTCACACAACCGTGTGGGGCAACACCGTGGCCACCGATACCATAGCGAGCACCGGCACCGGTACAGCCCAAACATTTACCGTCTATGGTCGTGTGCCGCCACAGGTAGCCCCGACAGCAGGCGTCTACAACGACACTGTCCTCGTCACCGTGACGTACTGATACCGAGGGGCCGATGGATGATCACTCGATTTCAGATCCGCGGCTTGGTTGCCGCAGTGCCGTTGGTGGTTTGCCGAACCGTGGTCGCTGCCGGTTTGCAGGTATCACCTACTGGCCTTGAATTCCTGCCTCCCAGCCCGGCCCAGGGTCTGCGGCTGACCAACACCGGCAGCGACGCGCTGCACGCACAGGTCCGTGTGTTCCACTGGACCCAAGCGAATGGCAAAGATGTGCTGACGCCCACGCAGGCGCTGGTCGCCAGCCCACCGATGCTGAGTCTGGCGCCCGGTGCGCAGCAATTGGTGCGGGTCATCCGCTTGGACGCGGCGAATCCGAGCGGCGCTGAAGATGCCTATCGCCTGCTGGTGGACGAACTACCCCCGCCTGAAGAGCGCAAGGAAACCGGTGTGCGCTACGTGCTGCGCTATTCGATTCCGGTGTTCATGGCGCCGGCCGACCCTCCCGACGCGGCCGCGATCGCAGGGGCACTGCATTGGTCGCTGCGACAAGATGACAAAGGCATTTTCTTGCAGGCAAAAAACACCGGCGCGTTTCACGCCCAGCTCAGCGAAGTGAGCCTGTTACCACTCGGCGGCGTGCCCGTCCAAGTGTCCGCGGGCCTGCTCGGCTATGTACTTCCGGGCATGACCATGCGCTGGCCGCTCAAGCTTGGCACGGCCCGGTTTCCCACTGGTACTCGACTGAAATTTTCCATCAATGGCAAGCCGATCGATCAGACTTTTGCGGTCGACGACCTTCCTCTCTAGCGCATTACTGCTGCCGGGGCTCGTGGCCGCGGCGTCCATCTCGGCGCGCACCACCGTGTCGGCAAGCGATGCGCCTGCGGTAGCCGTCATCGCTGACGCAACAGAAGGCGGCCTGCAACCGGATGCAGGCGAAAATCTGTATCTTGAAGTGACGTTGAACGGCAACGCAACGCACAAGATCGCGCACGTTGTGCGCTCCGGCGACGCGTTTCGCATCAGCGCCGACGCCCTGCGCGAGCTCGGCTTCCGGTTGCCGCCGGCCGAACAGCGCGTGATCGACGTCGCCGCTCTTCCGGGCGTCGCCGTGCACTACGACGTGGCCGCGCAGCGCCTCGAAATCACCGCAGCGCCGAAGCTGATCACGCAGAACCTCGCGGTGCTCAATGAGCGTACCAACCTGATCCCGCAACCGTCCGCATCGCCCGGCCTGCTGTTGAACTACGATCTGTACGCGTTCGGCGGAAACCGGAGCAGCAGCAGTTTTTCCGCCTATACCGAACTGCGTGCATTCAATGCTTGGGGGGTGCTCTCGAACACCGTGCTGACGCGCACCTTCAACTCGCCCGCAGTCGGCCGGCAGACCGATAGCGTGCGCATGGACACCACTTTTAGTCGCTCGTTTGTGCATCGTGCGTTGACGCTGCGCATCGGCGACATCATCAGCGGCAGTTTGGGCTGGTCGCGCGCGGCGCGCTTGGGCGGCATCCAGTTGCAGCGCAACTTTGCTTTGCAGCCGGACCTGATCACCTTTCCAGTCCCAGCGTTCTACGGCCAGGCCAACCTGCCGTCGAGCGTAGACCTCTACATCAACGGCATGAAGCAATACAGCAGCAACGTGCCGGCCGGACCATTCCAATTGAACACGGTGCCGGAGGTCAACGGCAACGGTCAGGCTTCGGTGGTGGTCACCGACGCGCTGGGCCGCCAGACGACGATTGCGTTTCCGTTCTACACCACCAGCCGGTTGCTGAAACCGGGATTGAGCGACTACTCGCTGGAGTTCGGATTCGTGCGCGAAAACTACGGCCTGCGCTCGTTCAGTTACGCAGGCGAACCCGCATTCAGTGGCACCTGGCGGCGCGGTTTCACCAACTGGCTGACGCTGGAAGGCCACGCCGAGGGCATGCCCGGTCTGACCGCTGGCGGCGTGGGTGCGGTGCTCGCGCTGGGAGACGCCGGTGTGCTCCATGGCGCCTACGCGCGCAGCAACGATCATGGCAATTCGGGGGCACAGGGCGAACTCGGCTACAACTGGCGCAACGACCGTTTCAACTTCTCGCTCGGCACGTTGCGCACCGTCGACGATTACCGCGACATCGGCGCGCGCTACAGCCACGCGCCTGCGAAGCGTTCGGACCGTGCCCTGGCCGGCTTGGCGCTGGGTAAGTACGGCAGCCTGGGCACCAGCTACGTCGCGCTGGAATACCCGGGTCAGCGGCGCTCACGCTACGCCAGCGTTTACTACTCCAAGTCGCTGGGCACACGCGTG
>JALNWS010000287.1 GCA_023230755.1 Azoarcus sp. | reverse complement strand
CGGCCGCGATTTCGGCGTCGTCAAACGTCACGGCGCCATAAGCCTCGGAAAAGACGAGAATCACATCCACACCGCCAAGCGCGTCAACATTGCCGGCAAACGCGGGGCTGAGCCCCAGCATCGCCGCACGGCGTCCAGGGTCCAGCGCATCGCGCAACTGCATGCCGGCACGATATAACGCGATGCTCACCGGCTCGGTGAAAATGGCCCGCGTGTCACGCCCCACCCAAGGCTGGAGCGCCCACAACAGGAACGGTGCAAGCAAGGCCAGCAACACGACACGCACCGACGCGCTGCGCCGGAAACCCTCACCCAGGGCGGCAAGCTGCAGTCGCAGCAATGCAAACAACAGAGCGCCGCCAACCAGCAATGCGACCCCCATACCAGCGAGTCGTACGAACGGAACATCGACCGTCGCCATGCGCAGCACCTGCCAGCCGTGGCGGCCATCCCAGTAGAGATTGAGCGGGCGCCCGAGCAGCGCGGGCACGGTGACCTCGACGTAGCGCAGCACGACCATCAACAGCGCGAAGCCGGCAAGCGTCGACAACGCAGGTGATGGCACCACCCCGCGCCAGCGCGTCCACACCAACAGCAGCACGGCGCCGGCCAGCACCTCGACCGAGAGTCGCGGCTCGAACACGACGCCGATCCCCGGCCAGTCATTGCCGAAGGTCAGTGCCGCGTTCAACACCAGCAACGGCAGCACCATGCGCAGCAAGACGTTCGTACCCGACGCTTTCATGTTCAGCACGCGATTCATGCCCCCGTTGCGGAATTCAGTGTTCCAATCATGATCAAAGACCTGCAATTGCCCCATTGGAGCCCTTCATGCAGCGAGCGTCCCACTTTTTCTGGCAAGACCTCAACCCCGACGAGATTCGTGCGCTAGCCAAACAGGATGCCGTTGCGCTACTCCCCCTGGCCGCAATCGAACAGCACGGCCCGCATCTGCCGTTATCGACCGATCTCGACATCGGCCTGGCGCTGGCCACCACAGCCTTCGAGCGCCTGTCACAGCGCGTGCCCGCCTGCTTGCTGCCACCGCTGAGCATCGGCCTCAGTCTGGAACACCGCGATTATCCCGGCACGCTCAGCCTGTCGCCGGAGACCGCGCTGGCAGTGCTCACCGAACTGGGTGACAGTGTTGCCCGCGCCGGATTTCGCCGGCTGGTGATTTTCAACAGCCACGGTGGAAACAAGGCGATTGTCGATCTCGCCGCCCTCAAACTGCGCGCAGCACATCGCATGCTGGTCGTGCGCGCCAATTACTTCCGCTTCACCCCGCCGCCGGACGCCCTCCCCGCCGAAGAAATGCGTCATGGTCTGCACGGGGGCGCCCTGGAAACCGCGATGATGCTGCACATCGCGCCGCACAAGGTGCGTCGGCACGCGGTCGACAGCTGGTCATCCTGCGGCGAAGGCATGGCGGCATCGGGGCGGCGGCTCGGCCCCGAGGGTGAGGCCGGCTTTGCGTGGATGGCGGGCGACCTCAATCCGGCCGGCGTCACCGGAAATGCTCGCCTCGCCACAGCGGAACTCGGCGAACGTCTCGTGGGTCACTTTGCTGACACACTGGCACAGGTGATCGACGACGCCCACCGCTTCAATCTCGATCAGCTCGTGGCGGGAGTCGATTGACGCCGCAGGCGCCCCGCAACACCCACGTCCTGCGCGTTTCCGTGGGTTCGTTCCCCATTCCACCTTCGGCCCCATTTTCCTGACGAGCCCCCTCATGCCACCTTCGCTCCACGCAGATCAAGCCTGGCAACTGATTCTCCGCACGCGCCAGCACGACTGGCAGGGGCGGCCGCTCACAGTGCTCGCCGGGGACGAATACGAACTTGAGATCACCAACGACGGCAGCTGGCAGTGCAGCGGCGATGTCACCGCCGAGGCGCGGGATATGTTCGACCTCTTTCTGCCCCTTGTATCAGGCCCGGGTCGCCATGTCGTCGGCCAGCTCGGCCAGAGCCTGGACGGACGCATCGCCACCGTCAGCGGCGCCTCGCAATACATCAACTGCAGTGCAGCCCTCACTCACCTCCATCGCTTGCGGGCGGTGGTGGATGCGGTAGTGGTCGGGGTCGGCACGGTCAACGCCGACAATCCACAACTCACCGTGCGTCATGTGCCCGGCCCGCATCCGGTCAGGGTCGTCATCGACCGCCGCAATCGTGCCTGCGCGCAGGCCCGCCTGCTCCACGATGACACCGCGGCCACGCTGCATCTGGTCGGATACCGCCACTACAAAAACAACACCGCCACGCACAGCACCCGCATCGCCATCGACAGCAGCGGTGACGATGCACAGGGCGACGTCGAGCCCGAAGCCATTCTCGCCCTTCTCGCTCGTCACGGCCTGCGCCGAATCCTGATCGAGGGCGGCGGCTACACCGTATCGCGCTTTATCCAGGCAGGCGCCCTCGACCGCCTGCACCTGCTGGTCGCACCGATGCTGATCGGTTCCGGCCGCCCCGGTGTCAGCCTGCCACCGATCGACACCCTCGACGACGCCTTGCGTCCGCGCTCACGCAGCTTTGCCTGCGGCAAGGACACCCTGTTCGACCTCGCCTTGCGTTAAGCCTCGACTTACTGCGGGCCCTGCCCGACACCCCCCTCACGCGGCGCCACCCCAAGCCCCCCGAACACCAGCATTACGGCGCCGGGCAGACTGGACACGAACACCAAGGCCCCGTATGCAACCGAAATGGCCATCCCCTGCGCGGGTGCCAGACCGGCCAGCAGCCAGAGCCCTGCCGCCGCGCCCTCTCGCACGCCCCAACCAGCCACGGACAGCGGCAATGCCATCGCCAGCAAGACCATCGGTATCAGCGGCAACAGCGCCGTTGCCGGAAGGGGCACGCCAATTGCCCGCGCGCTGCAGAAATAGACGGCGATATAGCTTGCCACCACCGCAAACGAGGCCAGCAACTGCTGCGGCAAGACCGTGCGCGCCAGCATGGACTGGCGCAGATCACGCCACAAGCGCGTCAGCGCCGGCCGTGAATACCACGCGATCGCGACACCAAAGGCCGCGATCACGCCCGCAAGCTGCAGCGTCGGCGCAGCCGGGAACCTCGTCGCGCTGTGCAGCAGGACCGGCGACGACAGCAGCGCCACGACGGCAAGCACGATCAGCGCCACCTGCCCGGAAACCCGTTCGATCAGCACCGCATGCCAGGCTCCGCGCACATCCGCTGCATCAGTCGCATGACGCCAGGCGCGACTCAGATCACCACCGACACCGCCGGGCAGCACCTGGTTGAGGAAGGTGGCAAGGTAGTACTCGCGAAACGCCCGCCCAAGACTCAGATCGAGGCCGAGCCGATGCGCGGTCAGGCGCCAGCGCCACGCAGAAACAAACACCTGCGGCACGCTGATTGCAAGCCCTGCCAGCACCCATCCCGGCGCCAGCGGGCCGACCGCGTCCAGCATCGCTGCCGGCTCGAGCCACCACAACAATCCACCGAGCGCAGCAACGCTGATCAGGACCCGCAACAGGATGAACAGCCGTCTGCGCCGGCCAGTGGGCGCGCGAGTCGAGGTCGTTGCGGTCATCTCTTGCGTATGTGGGACAGCGCTTGAGGTCGCTCTCCGGCGCCGGGCTGGGCGAACAGGTCCACATGTCCGACCTCAAGTACCCCGCACGCACGCCGCAGGCGATCGACCCGGCGCCGATGCCAGGCCGTAATCCGCGTTGTTTCGGCCGGACACTGGGTCTGCGCAGCAGCGCACCACCCCTGGACCAGCGCGAGTGCCAGCGCCAGTTCGGCCGGGTCGGCGAGACGCAGCCGCCACGGGCTGGGGGCCAGATCCACATCAAACCCGCGCGTGCGCAAGGCCGCAGCAAAAGCGGCAGCCGCATCCGGCCCCAGCGCGCCACCCACACCCTTGTCCCGACGCTGGTGGTCGTTGAACGCAGCGCGGACGAAGGCATCGTCGGCATCCACCTCGTCTTGCGCCGGCGCGGCTGCCTCGTCGCCCACAAACCGCCAGCCACCATCCACGCTCAGCGTGATCAGGACCGCACACCCTG
>JALNWS010000286.1 GCA_023230755.1 Azoarcus sp. | reverse complement strand
CAGCGTGCATCTGAAAATCGGCGGTCGCGAACTTAGCGTCATGTCCATGGCCAATGCAGATGGCCGTATCGAGGAGACGCTCGCCTCGCCGCTTGCGCCCCTGCCCCGGGCCGGCAATGCCGCCGCCTGTGCGGCGCTGGGCGCGGACTTTGCAGCGTCGCTTCGCGAACGCCTGGGCCCCTTCGAGCCTGCCGTTCATATTCCAAAGCCGGTCTCTGACGAGTTCATCTATCGTTTCACAGACGATGCACGCGCAGTCGCCCGCTGGTTTACCGGCGGGCGAACGTGCGACGTCGCCTTGCATTTCAGCGCCGGAAATCGGCGTTAGCTCCCCGCAAACGTTCAATACCTTCGATCTAGCCTCTCACTGCATCCAGAATCTGCCGTCGCTCATCCTGCGAATCGTGCAGCAAAGGCATGAGTTCTGCCGGATCGATGCCGAACGCCGCTGCACTCGCAGGGCCGCGCACCGGATGACGGCCCAGCAGCCCGTCGAACGGATTGGGGAATTCGGACACCATCGACGCGATCTGCACGATGTGGTGCAGATCGGCGGGCGGCCATGTACCGGTATAGCCGTCTTTCTCGTCGAGACCGTCGAGAATGATTTCGGGCACGTCGAACACGTCGAGAACGGACCGTCCAACGTCCTCGTGCAGGCGATCAACAAATTCGGCGAAGCGGTCGATGTTGCGCTCCATGGCGGGATAAGCCGACGCCCTCGCGATCAGGAAGAACTGACCGATCTGGGTCAGCATGCCTGCCATCAATGCGGTGTCAGGGTTGCTTCCCTGCGTCCTGCGCGCAAGCGCAAAGCACCAGGAGGCGACATCCAGCGATCGCATCCACAGCCCTTGTGCCAGGGTTCGCATATTGGGCGAGCGGCGATCCCCCGCGAGCTGCTCGGATGCAACCGCAAACGCAAGGCTTCGCAGCGATTCCAGGCCGATACGCCTTACCGCCACCCCCACCGAATCGACCAGCGCACCGTAGGGGTTGAGCGCCATCGTGTTGGCCATGCGAACCGCCTTCGCCGCCAGGACCGGCTCTGCCTGAACCACTGCCACGATCTCGTCGAGACTGGAGCCGGGGTCGTCGGCAAGTCGCTTGATGCGCAACGTCACTTCCATTGACACCGGAAAGACCAGCCTCCCGTCGCTCAACTCGGCATTGATCGTGTCGGCGAACGCTCTCGCCTGTTGTTCAAACTCATTCATGTCCCTGTCTCCTCGCTGCGGACCGTCGAGCGGTGGAGCTCGAGTCCGGGTGTCGTGCCATGCATCATGGATTTTTCCAGCGAATGTACCAAAGAATGTCGCAGGCCACTGGAATGGTATCGCGGTCTGCCCAGCCTTCGCCAAGTTTGGGGACGAGAGTCAGCCTTAACACGCCTTCGTCACCGCAACAATCAATCTGTGTGTCAATGTGGTTACGTTTAACGAAAGTGCAATATGGATGACGGACCATTGGTACCGTGCCACAGCAGTGCACGCTGTGCAGACGATTATCCCTTCAGCCATATCCAGTGACCAAGACGACCTCGCGCGAACAACATCCGGCGCCTGCCACGCGCACTCAAGCTACCGCCTCTGTGGCCGGGCGGACGGATGCCGTGCCGGGGTTGCACCAGCGTCGTCTGTTCAGCGAATGGTCGCTGGCAAGTCTGGGCCTCGTCGGATTCTGCGGCATGCAGATCTTTGGTATCTGGGGACTTCGCGCCGCCGTACCCGGCGAATCACACGCGACGCTGGCGCGTGCGCTGAGCCTGCTTCTGCTGGCAGGAACGGCCTTCCTCGTGGTCTTGATCGATCGTTGGCGCAGACGTCATGTAGACCAGTGTGCGGACTTGCTTCAACAGACACGGCTGAATGCCCAGCTGCGTGAAGAGAAAGGCGCGGTGTATCAGCTCGCATCCTACGATCACCTCACCGGCCTGCCCAACCGCATGCTGTTTTCCGAGCTGGCGAACAGCCATCTGTCGAGAACACGAAGAAGCCATGCGCCGTTCGTGATGATGTTTCTCGACCTCGACCACTTCAAGCTCATCAACGACACGCTGGGACACCGCATTGGCGACCTTCTGTTAAACGGTGTGGCGCAGCGCCTGCGCAATACGGTGCGCGAAGCGGACATCGTTGCCCGGCTCGGCGGCGACGAGTTCGTGGTGCTGCTGACCGAACTGGAGTCCATCGACGATGTGGCCAGAGTGGCCAACAAATTGATCGAGGAAATCGGCCGCCCCATGCAGATCGAGGAGCATGAACTCGAAATGCGGCCAAGCATCGGCATTGCAGTGCATCCGCGTGACGGGCTCGACCTTGACGCGCTGATGCGCAATGCCGATTCGGCGATGTATGAAGCCAAACGCACCGGGCGCGGGAGCTTCCGCTTCTACGACCCTTCGCTGAACTCGCGCTCGATTCTGCAGGCGGACCTCAGCACACGCTTCCGGCGTGCGATCCTGGGGGACGAATTCGTGCTCCACTACCAGCCACGCATCTCGCTCAACGGCTATCGCATTACCAGCCTGGAAGCCCTGATCCGCTGGCAACATCCGGAGCGTGGGCTGGTTTTTCCAGGTGAGTTCATCGACTACGCCGAGCAGGAAGGTCTCGTGGTCGAACTCGGCAACTGGGTCTTGCGCGAAACCTGCCGCCAGATCGCAGCATGGCTGGCAGCAGGCATCGACGTCGTACCTGTGGCGATCAACGTGTCACCCAAACAATTGCGCGACCAGACCTTTGTCAATTACATCTGCGAGGTCGTGAGCGACTACGGCATTCCGGCGAATCTGCTCGAAATCGAAATTACCGAACGCTGCGTTGTGGAAGACTTCGAGCGTCCCCGGCAGGCCCTTGAGGCATTGTCCGAACTCGGATTGAAGATTGCACTCGACGATTACGGCACAGGTTTCTCCAGCCTGAGCTTCCTCAAGCGACTGCCAATCAACGTCATCAAGATCGACCGCAGCTTCATCAGCGACATCCGCAACCAGAGCAACGACGCCGCGATCGTCGCATCGACCATCGCGCTCGGCCACAATCTGGGGCTCACGGTGATCGCGGAAGGCGTCGAGACCCGCGAACAACTGATCTATCTGCGCGCGGCGGGATGCGACGAAGTTCAGGGGTATTACTTCCAGAAGCCGGTACCGGCGGCCGACATCGTCGATGCCCTGAAGGCAGGCGAACTCGCGGGCGGAGCGGCGTGCTGACAACTACCTGCCGGGCACCCCGCTCCCGGGCAGACTGAGCTTGCCCTCGTCGCGAAAACGCATGCCGCGGAACACACCGCCGCCCAGTTTTCCGCTCAAGACATACGGCACACTGTCAGCCGGCTCGCCCTCTGCCGCCATGCCCATGGCCTGACGCACGAATGAAATCGCCGACACTGTCACCGGAACGACGATCACCGCTTCGCCATAGCGTGGAACGCTGCCCTGCGCATCGCTCACACCGGTCGCAAATGGCTTGCCGTTGAGTTCGAGTTCGAGCGCCACTCCGTCGAAATCAATCGCATCATCGTTCGGGTTCTGCACCCGCAGCTTGAGACCGAAACGGATCTCCATCCCCACCCCGGGCAGTGGCTCCATCCCCACCACGTTGATCCGGACCGGATCACGATCCACCATGCTGGCGCAGCCACCGATCGACAGCGCGAGCAGCAGGCTGAGCGCAAGATTCAGCCAGGCCCAGGACGCACGGGAAGAGCGAATCGACATGACCGGCACCTCGAAAGTCTGGAGTGATACAGCGCATTGTACGCATCCCGCACTTGGTGACGTCCGCGCCGCCCTCGGGCCATGTGCGAACGTCGGCCAGCACGGAGGTGAAACGCTATCCCAGGTGGGTGTGCCGCTTGCCGCTGGGCGTTGTCTCCATCGACGCCAGTCCGCGCAGGATGCCGCAGGCGTCGAGCCCCTGCTCGGTCTGGCATTGTTGTCTGAGCATGCTCAGTTGCTGCTTGAGTTGCTGCAACTCCTCGATGCGGGCCTCCACATGGCCGATGTGCTCGTCGAGCAGGGTATTGACTGCGCCACAGCCATCCACCGGACCGTCCATCAGGGCGAGCAAGGCCCGAATCTCATCGTGAGTCATGTCGAGCGCACGACAGTTGCGGATGAAGCGCAAGCGCTCGAGGT
>JALNWS010000285.1 GCA_023230755.1 Azoarcus sp. | reverse complement strand
AGATTGCGCACGATATGGGGCCCGACAGCATTCGCAACGCTCACAGGCAGACGCTTCCACAACGCGATAAAAAGTCGGTATTTCGGATTCATCGGGTTGTTCTGCGGCACGCCGTCACGCTTGTACAGGCGGTACTCATATGACAGCGGTTGCGGCTCGAAGCCCCAGTTTTTCTTGAAACTGTACGGCCCGGTTCCGACCTTGCTGCGGCCGTAATCAAACACCTTGTATCCGCGCTCGCAGGCGCGCCGCATCAGCTCCCAGTACTTGAAATCATTGGCAGCCACGTCGCGGGCTGCGAGGTCATCCCCGGCGTAATAGGGCAAGACCTCATCGCGAAAATAAAAACTGAGTACGCTCGACAGCACCTTGCCGGTCTCATCGGTCACGGTCAGAATTTCGCAGTCATCGCCGAAAGTGTCCTTGAGGCGCTGAAAGAATCGCTTTGGCAGTGCCGGCGTGCCATGACGCAGTACGTTGTCGGCGTACACAGAGAAGAAACGCTCGACATCGGCATCGACATGGCTGATCAAGCCATTCTTGATGCCTTTCCGCACCATCGCTCGCTGTTTGCGCGGAATGGCAAGCATGTTGTCTTCGACCTCGGGCAGAATCGCCTTGCGGAAGGTGACATACAGTTCCTGATGCGGCCAGTCGGGGTGTCTGGGGCTCAGGTTGCGGTATTCGAGATGCTGCACGCCAAGCTTGCGGGCAAGCGCGTCAGCCTCCGCCTCGAGAGCGGCAAGGGCTTCGGCCTCCGAATCAGCGCTGGCCGCCACGCCACCGTAGACACAAAAAGGGAGCGAGGTGAGTGCATGGCCGAAGAGCCTGCTCTTGACCTCCGCCAGCGGCAACACACCCACGATTTCTCCTGCGCGCTCCGCGTAGAGGAAGAAGCAGCGGTGCCGGAAAATCTGCTCGGTGATCTGCTGCCATGCCGACAGATGAAAGAAGGTTGCCTGCGGACAGGCGCGCACAAACGCATCCCATCGCGGCGCATCGGCCGGGGCAAGCTTTTTGATGGTGAGGGGCAATCGGTCCATAGCGGTCAATCCCGATAACTCAGGCGACATGGCGGAAAACATCGTCCGCCCGCCCCCATTGGAAGTCGCCCAGCAGTCGCTTCAGGCGGCCTTCGGTTCGAGCGAGGTTCACGTAGTGCCGGAACCGCGTCTTGGCTGATGCTTCGGCCACCCGCGGCTGATCCGGATCAACCTCCCACGGATGAAAGTAGAAGATCGCGGGGCGCCGGTCATCCCGATTGACGCGTGCAATCTGCCAGCGTGACACCGCGTATGGCAGGAGACGGAAATACCCCCCGCCGCCGGCAGGCCAGTTGCGCCCGAGCAAGCGCATCGTGGTAACCGGAATCTCCATCAGACCCGATTCGAGCAGATAGGGGAAACGCGGCGCATCGGGGATGCCATAGTGGTCGTGCTTCACCGGATACACGCTGGAGCTATAGACATAGCCAGCCTCAGCGATCGTGTCATGCGCCCACAGATTCTGCATGCCGATAGAGAAGCTGGGTGCGCGATAACCGGTAACCCTGTGCCCGGCGATGTCCTCAAGCACGGCCTTGGCCAGCGCGATATCGGCGAGGAACGCCTTCGGCGTCATTGCGCTGGCACGCTCATGGCAGTACCCGTGGCTGGCGACCTCATGCCCTCCGTCGGCAATACGCCGCACGAGCTGAGGGAATCGCTCCGCGACCCAACCGAGGGTGAAGAAGGTGGCTTTTGCACCGCGTTGATCGAGCAGATCAAGGATCAGGTCGACGTTTCGCTCGACACGGCATGGCACAGCATCCCAGTTCTTGCGCGGGAAATGCGGCGCCAGTGCCGAAACCTGGAAGTAGTCCTCGACGTCGATCGTCAAAGCATTGGTAATGGCCGCTTCCGAAGCGGGGTGTGAGTTGTCGCTCATAGCGCCCCTTGCTCAGACCGCAGCGGCCTGAGCCGCCTCGTGCTGTTCCAGCCACGACGCGAGATGGTTCGCGATTCGCTCCGCAGTGCGTCCGTCCCAATGCTCCGGCACCCGGCCGGCCTTTCCGCCACCCGCAAGAATGGAATCCGCCGCCACGATCAGGGCGTGCGGATCGATCCCGACCAGCGTGTTCGTACCCTGTGCCACCGTGATCGGGCGCTCCGTGTTCTCACGAATGGTCAAGCAGGGCACGCCCAGCGCGGTTGTTTCTTCCTGAATGCCGCCGGAGTCGGTCAGCACCATGCGCGCGCCGGACATCAGACCGAGCATTTCCAGGTAGCCTTGCGGCGGCAGAATCAGGAAACCCGGCGTGTCGAGCAGACCGAGCATACCGAAGCGCTCGAGGTTGCTGCGGGTGCGCGGATGCAGGGCAAACACCAGCGGCAGCTTCTCGCTGATCTGGCGCAGCGCACCGATGATCGGGCCAAGCGTGTCCGCCTGGTCGACGTTGGACGGGCGATGCAGGGTGACCACACCGTAGCCGTTCGCAATGCGCGCAGGATCCAGCCCTGCAGCGGCAAGCAGCTCGCTTGCCGCAACCGCTTTCGGCAGGCTCGCGCGCAGGCTGTCGATCATGACATTGCCGACAAACACTGCACGCTCTTCCGGAATGCCTTCACGCACGAGATTGGCATGTGCGCTGCGCTCAGTGGTGTACAGCACATCCGAGATCTGATCGGTGAGAATGCGGTTGATCTCTTCCGGCATCCGTCTGTCGTTGCTACGCAGTCCCGACTCGACATGGATAACCGGAATGTGGCGCTTTGCCGCAACCAGCGCACACGCGAGGGTGGAGTTGACGTCACCGACCACCAGCACCGCACGAGCACCGTACTGGTCGATGATCGGTTCAAATCGCTTCATCACCTCGGCGGTCTGAACGGCATGCGTCCCGGACCCCACAGCGAGGTTGACGTCGGGATCGGGCAGTTCCAGATCGGTAAACAAACGATCCTTCATCGCGGGATCGTAGTGCTGGCCGGTATGTACCAGCAGAGTACGGATGACAGGAGAATTCGCCGCAAAGGCGCGGATGATCGGTGCCACCTTCATGTAGTTCGGACGCGCACCCACCACGCATATTACCGGCGCAGCGGCGCCTGCAGACATCTGATTATTCATGTTCCTTGCCTCCTGCAGGCGGATCGCGACGGACCGCATGCAGCAATTGATTGAGAACACCGAGCGTTGCGGCAACAGACTGCTCCAGGCCGACAAGTCTCGCCTCAAGGCGCTGGATATCAGCGTTGCTGCTGAGACTTGCGGCATGCGCCAGCAACTCGTCGCTCACCTGCAGCCGATCCAGGGCGAGGCCAGCGCCGGCCAGTTCGCCCGCGTCATCGTCCCGCGCTGTGCCCGCAACAAGGCGGGTCGGTGTCGCGAACTCCAGCTTCAGCTCCTCGATGACCTCACGGACATCCTCCTCGCTGATACTGTGTCGCTCGGACAGAAATGCCCCCAGCAACAGGCGATCGCACAAGGTATTGATGCGCCTCGGGATGCCACCCGTATAACCGTAAATGACATTGAAGGAGCCGGGTTCGAAGATCGGATCATCCGTCCAGCCCACATGGTGCAGCCTGTGCTCGATATACGAGCGGGTCTCTTCTGAATCGAGAGGCCCCAAGTGGTAGGACGCAATCACGCGTTGACGCAACTGCTGCATCTCGGCGCTTTGCATGATGTCGCGAAACTCCGGCTGCCCCACCAGAAAACTCTGCAAAAGTGCGTGGTCTTCAAGCTGAAAATTGGACAGCATGCGCAACTCTTCCACGGCCGCTGGCGTAAGGTTCTGCGCCTCGTCCACGATCAACAGCGCGCGCTTGCCCGCTGCTGTGGTCTGAACGAGAAAGGTCTCGAGTGCAAGCAGCAGCCCGGCCTTGTCAAGTGTCCGAGTCGGCAGTCCAAACGCAGTGGCGACCATACGCAGAATTTCACTGGCGTCGATCTGGGTGCTGACCAGATTGGCAGCGACCACCTTATCCGGGTCGAGATGTTCGAGCAGACTGCGCACGATCGTGGTTTTGCCCGCGCCGATCTCGCCCGTGATCACGATGAAGCCTTCGCTCTGGTGCATCCCGTACTCGAGATACGCCATCGCTCGGCGGTGTCCGCGGCTGCCAAAAAAGAAGGCGGGATCGGGGTTGAGCTGGAAGGGTTTGCCGCGAAACTTGAAGT
>JALNWS010000284.1 GCA_023230755.1 Azoarcus sp. | reverse complement strand
CGTGCCGGCGCTGCTGTCGCTGCTGGAGAGCTTCAAGGGCTGGGTGGCGGGCTTGATGGGGCGTACCCCTGATCCGGAACCTGGCCTTGGCGTCTGAACGCCTGCCGTGCCGCCACAGGGAGACCGGCTGCGCCTGAGACTTCAAGGCGCGGCCGACCATGAGCAGGTGCCGGTCAGGCCGGTGGCTCAGGTGCCGAGCATGGTGACCACGAGCTCGCGTGCGTGGCCGCAGCTGCGGTGTTCCCACAGGAAGATGCCCTGCCAGGTGCCGAGCAGCAACCTGCCGCCTCCGACTGGCACCGTAAGCGCGACTTCGGTCAGCACGCTGCGCGCATGGGCGGCCATGTCGTCGTCGCCCTCAAGGTCGTGCCGATACGCCGGGTCGCCGTCGGGCGCCCAGCGTCGCGCCAGCGTTTCGAGGTCGCGGCGTACGTCGGGATCGGCATTCTCCGTGATCAGCAGCGCACAACTGGTGTGGCGCACGAAAATGTGGGCAATGCCGGTGTCGATGCCGCTGGCACCGACTGCATCTGCAACGGCTGCGGTGATGTCGGTCATCCCGCGCCCACGGGTGTTGACCGTGAGACGGGACTGGCAGCTCATGTGCGGCGCTTCCACACCGTCAGCTCGGACAGGGTGTGCTGATGCTTGCGCAGGGTTTCGCGGATGACGAAAGGCACGGCCTGTGGTCCCTGGACCAGCTCGAAATCCGCGCCGAGGATGTCCTTCAGGCCATCCAGCGTTGTCCACGACTCGCCGTCCTTCTTGAAGCCGCCGATCCATTCCTCGCGTTTGGTGTGCTCCTCCAGCCAGGTATAGGGGGACGCCAGGATCAGCAGACCGCCCGGATTCAGTCGGTGCGAAACGTCCTCAAGGAAGCGACGCGGGCTGTACAGGCGGTCGATCAGGTTGGCGGCGAGGATGAGGTCGAAGCCGGTGTGGATGGCCTTCAGGTTGCAGGCATCGCCCTGCCAGAACTCGACCCGGTCGGCGGTTTCGGCAAGTCCGAGCGTGTCCAGACGACGTTCATGGTAGCTGACCAGTTCGCCCTCGTCGGGCAGGGTGTAGCGCAGGCTGCCGGTTTCGGCCAGCTTGGCTCCGGCCTGGATGAAGCGCGCGGAGAAGTCGATGCCGACAACCCTGGAGAAGACGCGCGCGAGTTCGAAGCTGGCGCGGCCGGTGGCGCAACCAAGATCGAGTGCCCGCGCGTTGCTGCCATTGCCCAGTCGGCTGTGCGCGTCGATCGCAATTTCGGCCAGTGCCTTGGGGAAGTTGGGTACGCCGAAGACCTCGTCACCGTAGTGGAACTCGGCATACTGGGACAGCAAGGCATCGGTCTCATATGAGGAGGCCGGATTGACGACGGGCGCGTCGGTGACCACGTAGCGAAAACCGGCATGCTGGAAGAAATGACGGCGGAAGGCGTAACGTGAGGCATGACGCGATTCGTTGCCGGTGGAGATCCAGCTGCCGCCCTTGATGATGTTGTGCTGGGTGTCGAAGGTCGGTGTGGTGAAGTCGTCGTAGATCGGGTGAACCTTGAAGCCGTCGAAAGGATAGATCGCGGTTTCGCACCACTGCCAGACGTTGCCGACAACGTCGAACAGTTCGCCGTGGGCATGAGTGGTGACCGGACAGCTCGACGCACCGTGGTCGAGATGCAGGTTGGCCTGCGCCGGGGCATTGTGCGCCACGTCCGACAGCCCGACGTGGTCGTAGATGCGGTTCCACTCGTCTTCAGTTGGCAGGCGCACCGGCAGACCACTTTCGCGCGCCTTCCAGCGACAGAAGGCGCGGGCTTCGAGGCAGTTGGTCTCGACCGGCCAGTCCCATGGCATCGGGACCTCCTCTGTCATCAGGCGCAGCTTCCAGCCGCCACCGTCCGGGACCCAGAAGGTGGGGTGCTCGGCACCGGCGAAGCGCTTCCACCCCAGACCTTCCTCGTCCCACAGCGTGTCGTCTGCATAGGCGCCGGCGTCGACGAAGGCGCGGAACTCGCCGTTCGACACCAGGTAGCGCGCGGCCTTGAACGCGGGAATCTGCGCCTCGTGATGACCGTACTCGTTGTCCCAGCCGTAGATCGGCTCGTCTGCATCGCGCCCGAGCCTGACCTTCCCCGCCGGGATGGCGACCAGCGTGTTTTCCGGCGCGGCGCCGTGGCGGGTGATGGGCTGCCAGTCCGCGTGCGTCTTGACGTACTTCAGGGCGTGCTGGCGGATCAGGACGGAGGAGGTTTCGAGGTGAATGCGTTCATGTTCGATGCTCATCAGGACGGCCCAGAACGGATCCTTCCAGCCGATTGGCAAGGTGAAGGGCGTCGCCTGGATCACCTGGTCCACCACCGCGCGCACCTGGAGGCGGTAGTTGGCCACTTCGTCCACGCCCGGCCAGTCGTAGCGGGTGTCGTCGAGATCGTCCCAGCTCATTTCATCAACGCCGACGGCGAACATCGACTCCATGCGCGGATCAATGCGCTCCTCGATCAGCCCGGCGAGGATGAGCTTGTTGATGAAGAAGGTGGCGGTGTGGCCGAAATAGAAGATCAGCGGATGGCGCAGGCTGATGGCCTTGGTGGTGTAGGCCTCTTCATTGGCGAGTACTTCGAACAGCGATTCGTAGCGATCGAAGGTGGTGTGGAAATAGGCAAGAATTTCGGCGCGCTTGGCTTCTGCGTCGGTACCCGAAAGCAGCGGCGTGCGGGGGAATAACGAGTTCATTCGGGTATTCGGCATTGTCAGCATGGGTCGGACTTTGAGTGAATATGTTTTCGGGATCAAGCGCGGGCGCGATCTGGACATACCTGAAAAGCAGGCCATGTTTGGCCCGGGGGCACAGGCAGGTGCGCAAACCCTCTCCCGTTGCAGCTCGAAAAAAGCCTAGTCCAGCTCTCTCAGGTCCGACACCGCCGCGTGCCCGAAGGCATCGGACAACACATGATTGACCAGCTGCAGTGCGCACTGTTCCGCGCTGTTGAGCTGGCCGTCGCGCTTGAGTGCTTCGAAGCGTGCGCGCTGCGGGAAGGCCGCCTCCGACGTGGCGCGGATCTCGCCCTGCATGTCGGTGTCGATCACACCGGGCGCAATGCTGCTGACCTTCAGCCACGCGGGTGCTTCAAGCGCGACTGCACGTGCGTGATGATCGAGCGCGGCCTTGCTTGCGCAATACACACTCCAGCCGGCATAGGGTTTGCGTGCGGCACCGCTCGAAATGTGCACGATGCGGCGTGTGCGCTCCGGACTCCCGCCCGCGGCAAATGCATTCGCCAGCGCAAGCGGTGCGGCCACGTTCAGGCTCACGGCCTGCAATACGCGGGAGGTGGATTGGTTGCCGAGCAAGCCGACGGGTTGCAGCAGTCCCGCGTTGTTGATGAGCAGCGCCGAGCCTTTGTCGGCCAGAAAGTGTTTGAGTCGGCCACCGGAAAGCCAGGCGTCGAGTGCCACGAGATCGGACAGATCCAGCACCTCTTCCTGAAACAGGGCTGGAAAGCGGTCGGCGAGATCGGCGTTGCCGTGGCGTGCCAGCCCGAGTACCCGGATGCCGCGCTTGAGCAGGGTTACCGCAATCGCGGCGCCCAGTCCGCGGCTGTGTCCGGTCACTATGGCCCGCATGCTCGTTCCTTCCATCAAAGATACGATTGTGGGCGTCAACGGGTGTAAGGATCAAGTCACGGCTGAATGAACGCCTGTGATGCATCCCTGTGGCCCACCTGGCTTGCCCGATGCGAAGCACGACGCGCACAATTCATCTTTGATCTGTTTATGCTCATGACGGCCTTCCAGCCCTCCTTTGTGCTGTTCCTGCTTGCTGGCGTAGCGGCTGTTCTGGCCCTGCGTGTGGGCGTTCGCCGTGCGATCCGTCGTGGCCTTGCCGCACCCAGGGTCGTTGAATCAGCAGGACCGGAGTCGGTGGGTCTGGCGTTCTCGACCGCGCGCATCCCGACGGCCAATGGCAGGTTTCTCCACGCCTGGTGGATACCCGCCGATGCAGGGGCTAAAGCAAGCGGCACGGTCATCGTGCTCCATGGCTGGGGCGGCAATGCGCAGATGATGTTGCCACTGGCGCGTCCGCTGCATGAGGCCGGGCTGGCCGCGTTGTTCATCGATGCGCGCTGTCATGGACGCTCGGACGACGACAGCTTTGCCTCCTTGCCGCGCTTTGCCGAAGATACCGAAGCGGCTT
>JALNWS010000283.1 GCA_023230755.1 Azoarcus sp. | reverse complement strand
GCGCTGGCACTGATGGAGACGCTTGCGGATTTCGGTACGGTCGCCTACTTCGGGGTACAGACCTTCACCACCGGTATCTATCGTGCCTGGTTTTCACTTGGTGATCGTATCGCCGCCGCACAGCTGTCGGCAGCATTGTTGCTGTTCGTCGTCGCCGTACTGGCACTCGAGCGCGCTACACGTGGCAGGGCGCGTTTCAACAACACCTCCCGCAATGCTGGTTCGCCCGCGCGTAACAGGCTGTCGCCGCTGGCGGGCAGTGTCGCGGCGTTTGCGTGTTTCATGCCGCTGTTTTTCGGTTTTCTACTGCCTGCTGGCCTGCTGTTGCGGATGGCTTTCGGTGATGGTGATGCACAGTTCGGCGAGCGTTTCGTGCAGCTCGCAAGCAACAGCTTTACGCTCGCAGCGGTGACGGCGATCCTCGCGGTGGTGCTTGCCGTGGTGCTCGCCTACGCCGCACGCATGGCACGTTCGCGCCTGCCGCTGATGCTGAACCGGGTCGTGGGGCTGGGCTATGCAGTGCCCGGATCGGTCATCGCGGTCGGGGTGCTGATTCCGGTGACCCGGCTTGATAACTGGCTGATTGCCTGGTGGGAGTCGGCGTTCGGCGTGAATCCGGGTCTGCTCCTGACGGGGGGTATTGCGGCATTGGTGTACGCCTATCTTGCGCGCTTCCTGGCCGTGTCCCTGCAGACGGTGGAGTCTTCTCTCGGCAAAATCACGTTGAGCATGGATGATGCCTCACGCAGCCTCGGCTACGGGAAATGGGCAACGCTGCGGCGCGTACATGTGCCGATCCTGCGCGGCAGCCTGCTGACTGCATCGCTGCTGGTGTTCGTCGATGTGATGAAGGAGCTGCCCGCAACGCTGGTGATCCGGCCTTTCAACTTCGACACGCTGGCCACGCAGGCATACACGCTCGCATCTGATGAGCGTCTTACCGAGGCTTCCACTGCGGCCCTGACCATCGTGGTCGTGGGCTTGCTGCCGATGCTCGTGATTTCGCAGCAGATCCTGAAGGGACGGCGCGAGGGCTGAGGCGGTGAGCCAGGGCGGTGGTGCCCGACCGGGGGCAGCCCGCGGCGGTTCGGGTTGTCCCGGAGGAGGCGCTGCCCGCGTCCGCCGTGACCGGAGTCGGCAAAGCGCATGTGTGGGCGCCGGCCCATGGTCGGGGCCGGCTGTCGTGCAGAAGCGGGGGCTTGGGCGGATTTGCAGCGGCGGTGGCGCATCGGCGCCAGCTCGAGTGAGGGGCGAACTGCATGGAAAACAGCCCACGGCACCCGAAGGGTGGCGTGGGCTGTTGCGCGTTCGCAGGTGCCTGATCAGCGATAGCCAGCGCGGTCGAAGATCTTCTGGGCTTCTCCGACGGTGTCAGCCAGTTTCTGGATTGGCAGGGTGTCTGCCTTGAAGGTGCCGAGTTTGTCGAGTGCGGGGTTGCTGACCTTCACGCTGGCGACGACCGGCCATTCGTTGTTGCCGTCGGCGAAATACGCCTGGGCTTCATCGGATGCCAGGTACTCGAGGAATTTGACTGCTGCCACCTTGTTCGGCGAGGTCTTCAGCATGCCCGCGCCGGACACGTTGATATGGGTGCCCCAGGTTTTCTGGTTGGGCCATACCGGCACGACATTGGCGACCACGGCCTTGTCATCGGGTTTGGTGGAATTCATCAGGCGGGCGAGGTAATAGCTGTTGGCAATCGCAATGCCGCATTCGCCTGCCGCAACGGCCTTGATCTGATCGGTGTCGCCGCCCTTGGGGGCCCGTGCAAAGTTGGCAACGATGCCCTTGGCCCACGCTTCGGTCTTGGCTGCACCGTCGTGCTGCACCAGTGCTGCACCGAGCGAGAGGTTGTAGGGGTGGCTGCCGGAGCGGGTGCACACCATGCCTTTCAGGGACGGGTCTGCCAGGCCTTCGTAGGTCTGTGCCTGCTCGGCCTTTACCAGATCCTTGTTGTAGACGATGACACGGGCACGGGTGGAGTACGAGAACCAGTTGTCTGCACGCAGATGCGGGGGGATGCGCTCCTCTAGCAGCTGCGACTTCACCGGGGCGAAGATGCCCATCTGATCGGCGTTGGCGAGGCGCGAGGCGTCCACTGCGATGAAGATGTCTGCGGGGCTGTTAGCGCCTTCATTGCGGATGCGCTCGAGCAGTTCGTCTTCCTTGGCTTCGATCCGGTTGACCTTGATACCGGTCTGTTTGGTGAAGTTGCTGTAAAGCGCCTCATCGGTCTGGTAATGACGCGCAGAGTAGATGTTTACCTCGTTGTCTGCTGCAAGGGCCTGAGAACCATAGATGCCGAAGCCTGCGAGCAGGGCGGTAACAAGAGCCTTTTTTACCATGACGTGTTTGCCTTATTGAACCGGTTATTGATGTCTGGATGGTAACGAGATTAATTCGCACTTGCAAATAGATCCTGTTATCGCCATCATAACTGAGAATTGATATCAATAAGGATTTGTCATGAATGCCCTGATCGTTGGTGCTGACCGCCTGGGAAACATCCCGGATGTACTTCAGCAGTTCGGAATCCGGATCGCAGCGCACGTCAGCGGCAGGGATAGTGCGCATCAGCGGCGCAGCGCGTCCCTGCCCGCAGGAATCGAGATGGTGATCCTGTTTACCGACTTCATCGGCCACAACGTGATGCAGCGTTTTCGGGAAGCCGCCAGCCGCGAGGGGGTAAGCCTGGTCTGTTGTCGGCGCTCGGTGTGCGCGCTGCAGCAGGCTTTGGGGAAACGGATCGCGCCGGATGATTGCGAGCGCTGCGGAGCTTGCCCCGAGCGCAGCGCGCAGGGCCGGCGCAGGCACTGAGCAGTGCTGAGCCGCTGGAATGAAAGGGGAAGGTGAGGCTGCTGTTTCCCGTAATCCGGAGCAGCAGATCTGGTGTTGCTCGACAGCTGCTGTCAGCTTGCTTCAGTCAGACAGCGAGACGCTTGGGCCGGTGCCGCTTGTGCTGTCGTCGAAGATGCGGCGGGCGCCGTTGAAGCGCTTGGCCCAGTAACTGGTGCTCATGCTCTCGACCCGCACGCTGCCGCCGCTTGATGGCGAATGCACGAAGCGTCCGTCGCCCAGATAGATGCCAACGTGCGAGAAGGCACGACGCATGGTGTTGAAGAACACCAGGTCGCCCGGCTTGAGCTCCTGCTTGGGAACCTTGTCGCCCCGGTTCGCCATCTCATGCGCGGTACGCGGCAGGTCAAGCCCGAGCGCGTTGCGGAAAACAGCTTGAACGAGGCCGCTGCAATCGAAGCCGGTTTCGGGTGAGGTGCCGCCGAAACGATAGCCGATTCCGAGGTAGCCCATGCTCTCGTTGACGAGATCCTGGGCGGCGCTGGTGTAGCGACCGATGATGTTTGCCTGTTCCGTGACTTCCACCTCGGGTGCCGTCTGTGCGGAGACGGTTGCCGGTAACGCGAGTAGCGCACTCAGCAGCAAGGGTAGGAGGTGTACGGAAATTCGCATCGACCGGACTATACGCACCACGGCAGTGCGTGTAAACCATGAAATGGCGCGAGGCTGTCCCGTGTCGCTGCGTCGTGATGCATTCTTGCGCAGAAGCGTGAGTCAGCCCTGACGCTGCAGCTGGCGTCTCGCCCGCTCCATTTCGGCCAGGGCGCGCGGTGTATTGGCCCCATGCGCGAGCGCGCGGGCCTGGGCGGAGAGCATGAGCTGGGCGATTACGAATGCGTCGCCGAGCGCATGGTGGCGCTGGAATGTTTCGATGTTGAAGGCTTCCATCCAGTCGGCGAGTCTTGCGTTGCGGTTGATCCGGTCGGGAAAAAGCGTGGGCAGCAAAATGAAGAGGTCGAGCCAGATCAGGTCCGGAATGAAGCCGAGGTGGGTGTCGAAGGCACGCTCAAGCATGCTGCGGTTGAACCCCGCGTTGAAAACCACCAGCGGCTCTTTCTTTGCAAACTGGAGCAGGGCTGCCAGCGTTGCCGCAGGGTGTGGTTCAAGTGCGGCATAAAAGCTGTCTTCAGGGGTGAGGATGCCTTCGTTGATGCCGATGGCGGCAACTGACAGCAAGGTGTCGTGATCGAGATTGAGGCCGCTCGACTCGGTATTGACGATGACGTATCGTGCTTCGAAGTGCGGGCGGTTGGGGTCGCAGGCAGGAAGGGCTTTCCAGTTTTCGATGGTCTGCACGACCGTCGTATCCGGGCCCGTTGCACCGTCGCGCGCACCCATTATCTTTG
>JALNWS010000282.1 GCA_023230755.1 Azoarcus sp. | reverse complement strand
GCCGACGACAACTGAGCCACGGGCTCAGGACGCCTCGCTGGCATCGAGCAGGCGCTCGCACTCCAGCATCATCGCCTGCGCCAGTTCCGACTGATAGTTGGGGTCGAGCGCCTCCATCATTTCATGCGCAGTAAAAAGCCCGGCCTCGCGCGACAAGGTGGCGGCGATCTGCCGCGCCATGTCGTCGCTCAAGCCAGAGAGCTGCTTGCGCTCGGACTGCGGCAGCGTGCGTTTCGTGCGTCGCAGCCAGTCGGCCGCCAGCGTCGCCCCCTGCCCCTCCGTCATCCACTGCCCGTGCTCGTAGAAGGCGGTCAGGCGTTCGGCGGTGAGGGCGAAGATCAGCGCAATGCGGATACCGCGCTCAGTGGGCGGCGTGCCCTGCGGGTTGTCAAAAATCATGCGTTTGTGTCCGTATGTTCGCGCTGCCATCGGATTTGATAACGGGTACTACGGCCACCTCCGGGCAACCTGACGAGGCAGCCCTTGGCGACAAGGTCTGCGAGATGGCGGGTGGACGTCGCCTTGCTGACCTTCGCAACGGCCTGGTACTGCGCGGCGCTGATGCCATGGGCAAAGCCGCCACGCTCGGGCTGGTCGCCGTCGAGCAGGCGGTTTAGCACCTTGACCTGCTCCGCACTCAGGCTCAGCGCCCGATGCTGCTGCCAGAACCGGCTCTTGTCGAGAACGCGGTCTATCTGCACTTCGGCGCTGTGAATGGCTGTGCGCAAGGTAAGCAGAAACCACTGCAACCAAGGCGTGAGATCGATGGACTGCTCAGGCGCCGGCAGTTTTTGCGCAAGTTCGAGCTGCTGGTAATAGCCCTTGCGATCGGCCAGGATGGCCGCCGACATGGCGTAGAAACGAATGCTTTGTGGCTCGCCCTGCGCAAGCGCAAGATCGGTGAGAGCACGGGTCAAGCGGCCATTGCCATCGTCGAAGGGATGCAGCGTCACGAACCAGAAATGAGCAATGGCCGCACGCAGCAATGGGTCAAGACCGACATCACGGCGGCTGGCGTTGAACCAGGCGACGAACTCGGCGATACGCGCTTCCAGCCCTTCTCGTGGCGGCGCTTCGAAATGCACAGTGGGGCGGTCGATACGGCCGGAAACCACCTGCATCGGCTCGGACCCACGCCAATCTCCGATGCGAATGCGCTGGCCGAGAAAACCGTCGTCGCCAGCAAACAACCAAGCATGCCACCGCTGCAGACGAACCTCGTCGAGCGGTGCGTCGAGCTGGGTGGTGGCATCCCACACCATACGGGCAAGGCCCTCGCTGCCAGCATCTGGCTGCCGGACATCGGCCTCCAGCCCCAGCCGACGCGCCAGGCTTGAACGCACAGAATCCACGTTGAGACGTTCGCCCTCAATAGCGCTGGAATTGATCAGATTCTGCAGCAGCGTGTCGAGATTGAACTCGACACGCAAGGCAGCATCGCTTGCGCCCGCACGGCCAAGCAAGCGCCCCTGCGCCAGCGCGATATCGCGCAGCAGCGGAGCCAGCACGTCGGCCTGCCAGCCAAAACGGGGCCATTCAGGGTGTTGCCATATCCAGCGCGACATCGGTGCATTTGCAGTGGGGAGATTGAGCCGAATATTAGCATTATTCGGCTCAGTCAATGAGCCGAATAATGAGCAGCTTCGGCTCGTCTTGAGGTATCAAAGGGGTCAGAGTCGTTTGATCGCTTCGTTTCGTCTCAGCCCACCGCCCGTTTGAAGATCCAGTTGCGGTTGGTACTGCTGTCCGGCGCCTGCACCAGCTCCCAGCCTTCGGCACCGAGCTTGTTCAGTTCGGTCTGCACCACCTCCGTATAGGCGCGCAGGCGGTCTTTTTCGCGGCTGCCGTGGACACGGGCGGCATCTTCTGCCATCTGGTGGATATCACTGCGGATCTGGTATTCGAAACGTTGCATACGGTGCTCGATCGTGTGGAGGTGTGCACATGGCAGGACGCCAGTACATGGGTCACAATAGCATCCAAACCCAGTCCCGGCCGCCAGCATGCGCATTCACTTCACCATCCTGCCGGAAGAAGTCGACATCACTGCCATCCGCGCCCAGGGCGCGGGCGGACAGAACGTCAACAAGGTATCGAACGCGGTGCACCTGCGCTTCGACATCACCGCATCCTCGCTACCCGAGGAGGTCCGCGACCGTCTGCTGCAGCTTGGTGATCACCGCATCAGCAAGGATGGCGTGATCATCATCAAGGCCCAGGCCTTTCGCAGCCTGGAGAAAAATCGCGCCGAGGCAATCCGCCGTCTGGAAGAACTGATCGCCCGTGCGGCCACGGTGCAAAAGGCGCGCAGGCCGACGCGCCCCACCCGGGGCTCGGTTACGCGCCGGCTCGAAGGCAAGACGCGGCGGGCCGCGGTCAAGGCCGGGCGCGCAAGGGTCGGCGAGTAGCATCCCTCGGCAACCCTGTCATAATGGAGGGGCTGCACGAGCGGGCAACTCTGCCTGACCACCGAATAAGCGCATCATGTCTCCCCGCGCAAGGCGCGAACGCATGATCGCCAAGGGCTTCGCCCTGTGCGATACCCTCGTGGAGGAAAGCCCTCCGACCGGCGTCATCCGGCTGCGCCCGATTATTTGTGCATGCTCCCCTCGGAAACGGAAGCAGCAAGCATCCGTTTCTCCTTCCTTCACCCGCGTTCGATTCTGCCCTTTGGGGCAATCAGAGGAGGCCACTTGGCCAAGCCAAACTACCAGTTCGAAAAACGCCAGCGAGACCTGGCAAAGAAGCGCAAACAGGAAGAAAAACGTGTCCAGAAACTTGCCGCCAAGGCAGCAGCCGACAATGGCAGCGGCACCGCGAACGGTGAAGCGGACACTGAAGCAGCAGAAAGCAACACCCCGCCGCAGGCCTGAGGCCCGCAGCAGTCACGTGCAGCGACGGACGCACGGGTTGTGAACGCCACGCCCCTCAGTGGCTGACGAAAACCTCGTGACCACCGTCGCTGCCGAAACTGACGACCTTGTAACGATCGGCCGGATACGGCCCTTCCATGCCCGGCGAGCCCATCGGCATGCCCGGCGCCGAAATGCCGACGATCTTCGGCTGCTCGGTCAGCATCCGCTTCACATCTGCGGCCGGCACATGGCCTTCGACCACATAGCCGCCCACCTTGGCGGTGTGGCACGAGCCGAGCGCCTGCGGTACGCCGGCACTGCGCTTGACCTCGCTCATCTGCGCTGAAGCGATCTCATTCACCTTGAAGCCGTTCTCACGCATGTGCTCGGCCCATTTGCCACAACAGCCGCAATTCGGGTCCTTGTACATCGTCACCTCCTCGCCGGCGGCCAGGGCAGGCGACACCGATACGGCCGCGACCAGCGCGGTGGCGAGCGCGAGTCGATGCGGAAGACGGAATCGTGTGGAATGCTGATTCATGAAACCTCCTTGTGACAGTTTGATATCCGGGCCAATCAGGAAAAAGACGCCAGCGGCAGGACAATCTCGAAGACCGTCCGCTCCGCTTCCGATACTGCGCTCACGCGCCCGCCGTGGGCCTCGACGATCGAGCGGGTGATGGCCAGCCCCAGTCCGGCGCCCTCGCCATGCCGGTGACGCTCCGGCCCTGCGCGGTGAAAGCGTTCAAAGATCCGGCCAAGCTGCTCGGGGGCGATGCTGTCGCCAGCGTTGCACACCCGCAGCACGGCCTCACCCCTCGACGCCGAAATATCGATATCCACCCTTGTTCCGCGCGACGCATGCCTGAGGGCATTCGACAGCAGGTTTGAAACTGCGCGCCGCAACATCAGCCGGTCACCGCTGACCCGTGCTTCTCCGTTGACCTCGACACACACGCCCTGTTCCTCGGCGAGCGCATCGTAGAACTCTGCCAGCGCACGCGCCTCGTCGGCCAGCGACACCACTTCGGCGGGTCGCGGCAGGTGTCCGTTCTCGGTCTGCGCCAGAAACAGCATGTCGCTCACCATGCGCGCGATGCGTTCGTACTCTTCAAGATTCGAGCCCAGCACTTCGCGGTACTCTTCGGTGCTGCGCGCACGCGACAGCGCGACGGCGGTCTGCGTCATCAGGTTGGAGACCGGCGTGCGCAGTTCGTGGGCGATATCGGCGGAGAAGTCGGCGAGGCGCTGGAAGGACCGTTCGAGACGTTCGAACATGCCATTGAGCGCCTCCACCAGTTCGCGCACTTCGGCAGGCGCGTCCCCCTCGATCAGGCGTTCGCCGAGACG
>JALNWS010000281.1 GCA_023230755.1 Azoarcus sp. | reverse complement strand
GATGTGCTCGCAGTCGGCGGCTTTCTTCAGCTGGGTGTGGTCGGCATGGTTGTGAAGCGTCCACGGTGCCCGCCCGCGGAACAGGAAGGTGTCGATGGCGCTGTAGGCGATGCCGCCCCACGGACCCCAGCGGAAGGACGGCCGGATGTTGCGCACCGAGTGCAGCTCTTCCCACAGCCAGCTCGCCTTGAGGCGTTCGGGATAGGCCGTCACTTCAGCCGTGCCCGCAGTGTCGGCGCTCAGGTGCGCGAACAGTGCGGCGGCTGCCTCGATGCCCGACTTCATCGACATGTGGGTGCCCTTGATCTTGGGCACGTTGAGGAAGCCTGCGGTGTCGCCGACCAGCATGCCGCCCGGAAAGGTGAGCCTGGGCAGGGACTGGAAGCCGCCTTCCGACAGCGCTCGGGCGCCATAGGAGACGCGCCGGCCGCCTTCGAAATACTTGCGGATCTCGGGGTGGGTCTTGAAGCGCTGGAACTCCTCGTAGGGCGACAGCCACGGGTTGCTGTAGTCGAGGCCGACGACGAAGCCGACCGACACCAGGTTGCCTTCCAGGTGATACAGGAAGGAGCCGCCGTAGGTGTCCGACTTCAGCGGCCAGCCAGCGGTATGCACGGTGAGACCGGGCTGGTGGACAGCCGGGTCGACCTCCCACAGCTCCTTGATGCCGAGACCGTAGGTTTGCGGGTCGGCGTCGCGGCGCAGGTCGTAGCGCGCCATCAGGCCCTTGGTCAGCGAGCCGCGACAGCCTTCGGAGAACACAGTCTGACGCGCATGCAGCTCGATGCCGGGCTGGTAGTTGGGGCCGTGCTCGCCGTCGCGGGTCACGCCCATGTCGCCGGTGGCGATGCCACGCACCGCGCCGGCCTCGTCGAACAGCACTTCGGCTGCGGCGAAGCCGGGGTAGATCTCCACGCCGAGCGCTTCGGCCTGCTCACCCAGCCAGCGGCAGAAGTTGCCCAGGCTGATGATGTAGTTGCCGTCGTTGTGCATCTGCGGCGGCGTGGGCAGCTTGCGTGCGCCCTTCTCCGACAGCAGCAGGAAGCGGTCTTCGGTGACCGGGGTGTTGAGCGGGGCGCCGCGTTCCTTCCAGTCGGGGAGCAGCTCATTGAGCGCACGCGGCTCGATCACCGCGCCGGACAGGATGTGCGCGCCGACCTCGGAGCCTTTTTCCACCACGCACACCGAGAGTTCGCGCCCGGCCGCTTCGGCAAGCTGCTTGAGCCGGATCGCGGTGCTCAGCCCGGAGGGGCCAGCGCCGACGATCACGACATCGTATTCCATGCTTTCCCGGCTCATCAGAACAACTCCTCGGGCAGTGCCAGCACCGATTCGGCACCGTTGACGATGGCGTCGCGCAGGCTGTTGGCCTCGGGCAACACGTGCTCGACGAAGTAGCGCGCGGTGACGAGCTTGGCGCCGTAGAAGCCAGCATCCGGCCCCTGCATGCGATCGATCGCGATCGCGGTGCTGCGTGCCATCAGCCATGCGCCTGCCACCGTGCCGGTGAGCTTGAGGAAAGGCACGGCGCCGGCCGCGGCTGCCTGGGGACTGCGTTCGTAGTTGGCCAGCAGCCAGTCGGTGGCTTCGCGCAGGGCGGCGATGCCCTTGCCCAGGGATGCCCCGATTCTCTGCAGATGGCTGTCCGCATGCGCCTCGAGTTGTGCTTGAGTTGCCGCCATTTCGGCGATCAGGGCGGTCATGGCGTGGCCACCTTCGCGGGCAACCTTGCGTCCGATCAGGTCGTTGGCCTGGATCGCGGTCGTACCCTCGTAGATGGTGGTGATGCGGGCGTCGCGCATGTGCTGGCAGGCGCCGGTTTCTTCGATGAAGCCCATGCCGCCGTGCACCTGGATGCCGTTCCAGGTCACGCTCTGCGCGGTTTCGGTGCACCAGCCCTTCACCACCGGGGTGAGCAGTTCGAGCCGGCTCTGGTTGTCCTTGCGTACGCTCTCGTCGGCGTGGCTGCGGGCGCGGTCCATGCAGCCTGCGACGTAGTAGGCGAGGGCGCGCGTGGCCTCGGTGCGGGCCTTCATGTCCATCAGCATGCGACGCACGTCGGGGTAATGCAGGATGGGCCTGGTTTCGCCCGACTTGTCGCCGATGATGCGGCCTTGCACCCGTTCGCGGGCATAGCCGAGCGCTGCCTGGTAGGCCCGTTCGGCAATTGCCACGCCCTCGAGTCCGACGTTGAGGCGGGCATGGTTCATCATCGTGAACATGTACTCAAGCCCGCGGTTGGGCTCACCCACGAGGTAGCCGGTCGCGCCTGCCTTCTCGCCGAACACCATGACCGCGGTCGGGGACGCATGGATGCCCATCTTGTGTTCGATCGATGCGCACACCAGGTCGTTGCGGGCGCCGAGGCTGCCGTCGGCATTGACCAGGAACTTGGGCGCGACGAACAGCGAGATGCCCTTCACGCCCGGCGGCGCGTCGGGCAGGCGGGCGAGCACGAGGTGGATGATGTTCTCCGCCATGTCGTGCTCACCCCAGGTGATGAAGATCTTGGTGCCGGAGATCGCGTAGCTGCCGTCACCACGGGGTTCGGCCTTGCTGCGTACCGCGGCGAGGTCGGAACCGGCCTGAGGTTCGGTCAGGTTCATGGTGCCGGTCCACTTGCCGGACACCATGTTGGGCAGATAGGTCGATTTCAGCGCGTCGCTGCCGTGGTGGGCAATGGCCTCGACCGCACCCAGGGTCAGCATCTGGCACAGCGAGAACGACATGTTGGCCGACTTCCACATCTCCAATACGGCCGTGGACACGGTGACGGGCAAGCCCTGACCGCCGAACTCGGGGGACGAGGGCATGCCGTTCCAGCCGGTGTCGCAGAACACTTCGTAGGCCTGCTTGAAGCCGTCTGCGGTGCTGACCTCGCCGTCGCGCCAGGTGTTGCCCTGACGGTCGCCGGGGGCGTTGATCGGGGCCAGCACCTCGGTGGCGAACTTGCCGGCTTCGTCGAGGATGGCCTCGACGAGATCGGTGCTAACCTCCTCGTTACCCGGCAGCGCGTAAATGTCCTCAAGTCCGGCGAGTTCGTTCATTGCAAACAGCATGTCGCGCACGGGGGCGGTGTAGGTCGTCATTTGCGTGTTCCTTGTGTCGTTGTGTGCAGACCAGGCGTGCCGCGATGCGCTGCGGCACGCCTGGGGCGAAGCGCGTCAGCCGATTGCGGAAGCGGATCTGGCCTGGTCGCGCAGCACGAACTTCTGGATTTTTCCGGTCGAGGTCTTGGGCAGGACGCAGAACTCGATGTGCTTGGGCACCTTGTAGCGGGCGAGGTGTTCGCGGCAGTGCGCGATGATGTCGTCGGTGGTGACGTTGGCGCCTTCCTTGATCTCGATGAAGGCGGCGGGCACCTCACCCCATTTCTCGTCGGGGCGGGCGACGACGGCCGCGGTCATGACGGCGGGGTGGCGGTACAGCACCTCTTCCACTTCCAGCGAGGAGATGTTCTCGCCGCCGGAGATGATCACGTCCTTGGAGCGGTCCTTGATCTTGACGTAGCCGTCCGGATGCATCACCCCAAGGTCGCCGGTGCGGAACCAGCCGCCTGCAAAGGCTTCGGTGGTGGCCTTCGGGTTCTTCAGGTAGCCCTTCATGACCAGGTTGCCGCGGAACATGATCTCGCCCATGGTCTCGCCGTCGGCGGGCACCGGCGCCATGGTCTGGGTGTCGAGCACGGTGATGGCTTCCTGCATGTGGTAGCGCACGCCCTGGCGACCGTTACGCTCGGCGCGCTTGTCGATGGCCAGTGCGTCCCATTCGGGATGCTTGGCGCAGACGGCGGCCGGGCCGTAGGTCTCGGTCAGACCATAGACGTGGGTGATGTCGAAGCCGATGCGCTCCATGCCCTCGATGATCGCGGCCGGGGGCGCAGCACCGGCGATGAGCGCCGACACCTTGTGCTCGATGCCCGCACGCAGCGCCTCGTTGGCATTGATCAGCATGCCGTGCACGATGGGGGCGCCGCAGAAGTGCGTGACCTTGTGCTGGCGGATCAGCTCATAGATCAGGGCTACATCGACTTTGCGCAGACACACGTTTACGCCGGCATTGGCGGCGATGGTCCAGGGGAAGCACCAGCCGTTGCAATGGAACATCGGCAGCGTCCACAGATACACCGCGTGCTGCGGCATGCCCCAGCTGATGATGTTGGAGGCGGCGTTGAGGTAGGCGCCGCGATGGTGATAGACGACGCCCTT
>JALNWS010000280.1 GCA_023230755.1 Azoarcus sp. | reverse complement strand
GAAGCGCTCCCGGCGCGTCTGTTTCTTCTTCCGTTCGAAAGCCAGCGAGGCGAAGGTCGTTTGCTTCATGGTGGCAGCGCGGGTTATGACCTCAGTATTTTACCGGCTCTGAATAGATCAGAGATTCCCTAGTGGCGTCGCGCTGAATTCCTGCCGCCCCCGTCCTTCAGTAACGCACGCCGTCCGGCGGCGTAAACGAGTCGATTGCGCTGAGGTAGGCAGCGCGGGCGAAGGCGCTCGGGTCGGGCGAGTTGTGCTGGCTCATCGATCCCTTCAGCTGCGTCACCGAGTCGTATTCGCGCTCTTCGAGCCAGCGGCCGATGCCCTGCAGGATGTCACGCAGGGCCTGCGGGCCGCGCTGCAGCAGTGCGCTGGCGAGATGCACCACGTCGGCACCGGCGAGCAGCATCTTGAGGGCATCGTCGGCGCTATGCACACCGCCGGTGGCTGCCAGCGACAAGCCTGTGCGGCCGCGCAGAATGGCGATCCAGCGCATCGTGAGCAGGGCGTCGGCGGAGCTTGAAAGCTGCACGCGATCGACCACCGTGAGTGTCTCGAGGTCGATGTCGGGCTGGAAGAAGCGGTTGAACATGGATACGCCGGCGGCACCGGCCTGTTCTGCCTGCTGCACAAAATTCGGCAGCGACGAGAAGAAGGGCGACAGCTTCATGCTGATCGGCACGTTCACGACCGCCTTCAGGGACTGCAGCAGCGAGAGGTAGCGCTGTTCGATCTCGGTCGCGGTCACTCCCGGATCGCTGGGCATGTACCAGGCATTCAGCTCGAGCGCATCGGCGCCTGCGGCCTGCATCTCCTTGCCCAGCTCCACCCAGCCATCGGCCGACGAGCCGTTCAGGCTTGCCACCACCGGGATGGAGAGACGCGACTTCAGCTGCTGGATCTGTTCCAGATAGGTGTCGAGCCGGCTCTGGTAATCATGACCGGCGGGCAGGTGTCCCGCTGACTCGCCGAAGGCGTCGGGGTTGAGCAGAAAGCGGTCCATCATCTGCTCGTCACGCTTTACGTCTTCCTCGAACAGCGAATGCATGACGATGGCTGCAGCGCCGGCGTCTTCGAGGTGCAGCATCGCATCCAGCTCGTGACTGAGCGGCGTGGAGGAGGGCACCAGCGGATTCTTCAGCGCGAGGCCCAGATAGGTGGTGGATAGATCAGGCATCGGGCGTCTCCTTGGTTGCGGCAGCGTCTTTGGCGGTTTCGTCGAGGGCCACTTCGGGTGGCACCATTTCGGAGAGTTCCACGTATTCCTGATGGCGCAGGCGCGCATCCTTGCCTGCCTGCGCGATGAAGCTGGCCGAGGCCTGCGGATTGAGGCGCTCGAGCACGGTGAAGCGTGCTTCGGTGCGGGCGAAGTCGCCGAACGGAATGCTGGGTGCGGCGCTATCGACCGACAAGGGATTCTTGCCCCGTTCGCGCTGGCGTGGATCATAGCGCAGCAGCGGCCAGTGTCCGGACTTGACCGCCAGGTCCTGCTGGCGATGGTTGTGCTGCATGTCCACGCCGTGGGCGATGCACGGGCTGTAGGCGATGATGATCGATACCCCGGGATAGCTCTCGGCGTCGATGAAGGCCCTCAGGGTATGCACGTCCTTGGCGCCGTAGGCGACCTGGGCGACGTAGACGTTCTCGTAGTCCATGGCGATCCGGGCGAGATCCTTCTTGCGGTTCGGTTTTCCGCCAGCGGCAAACTTGGCCACCGCGCCGCGCGGCGTCGCCTTGGAGTTCTGACCACCGGTGTTGGAATAGACCTCGGTGTCGAGCACCAGGATATTGACGTTCTCGCCCGAAGCCAGCACATGGTCGAGGCCGCCGAAGCCGATGTCGTAGGCCCAGCCGTCTCCACCGATGATCCACACACTGCGGCGGATGAGATAGTCGGCGATCGTTGCCAGTGCCTCGGCGGCCGGCGTGGCAAGCGCAGACAGCTGTGCCTTGAGCGCGATGACGCGTTGGCGCTGCTCGTGGATACCGGCTTCGTCTTCCTGGTCGGCTTCCAGCACGGACCGGACCAGTTCCTCGCCGAGGACCGGCGCCATCTCCCGCAACTTCACCTGTGCGGCCTTGGCCAGCTGGTCGGTTGCCAGGCGCATGCCGAGGCCGAATTCGGCGTTGTCCTCGAACAGCGAGTTGCTCCATGCCGGGCCCCTGCCTTCGGCGTTGGTGGTGTAGGGGGTGGTTGGCAGGTTGCCGCCGTAGATCGACGAACAGCCGGTGGCGTTTGCCACCATCATGCGGTCGCCGAAGAGTTGCGTGGCGAGGCGGATATAGGGGGTTTCACCACAGCCGACGCAGGCCCCCGAAAACTCGAACAGCGGCGCCAGCAGCATCGAGCCCGGCACCGTGGTGCGCTTGGCAAGCTTGCGGTCATAGTCAGGCAGTTTGACGAAGAAGTCCCAGTTTTCGGCCTCGCGCTCGCGCAACGGGGCCTGTTCGGCCATGTTGATCGCCTTGCGCGAAACGTTCGACTTGTCGCGGATCGGGCAGATATCGGTACACAGCGTGCAGCCGGTGCAATCCTCGGGCGCGACCTGATAGGTCATCTTCCAGCCGCTCGGGTAGTCCTTGCTGCGGATCGTCATCTGCTTGAAGGTCGAGGGCGCGTCGGTGGCGAGCTCGGCCGGGTAGGCCTTGACGCGGATCGCCGCGTGGGGGCACACGAATACGCACTTGCCGCACTGCGTGCACAGGTCGCTTTCGACAACCGGAATCTGCAGCGCCAGGTTGCGCTTCTCGTAGCGCGCGGTGCCCGTTGGCCAGGTGCCGTCGGCGCGGAACAGCGACACCGGCAGCGTATCGCCCTTGCCGGCGATCAGCGGCAGGGTCAGCTTGCGTACGAACTCGGATGCCTGCGGTACGCTGCGCGTTGGCGCGCTGCTGGCAGCGGTGTCTTGGGTTTGCGGCAGCGCCACCTCGTGCAGGCAGGCCAGGGTCATGTCGATGGCGCGGTAGTTCAGTTCGGCGATGCGACGTCCCTTGCGACCGTATGTCTTTTCCACCGCGTGCTTGATCGCGGCAATCGCTTCGTCCTGAGGCAGAATGCCCGAAATTGCAAAGAAGCAGGTCTGCATCACGGTGTTGATGCGCCGTCCCATGCCGGCGTCCTGCGCCACCTGGTAGGCGTCGATCACATGCAGGCGGATGCGCTTGTCGATCAGCTGCCGCTGCATCGTGGCGGGCAGTGTTTCCCATACCCTGTCGGGTGCAACCGGGGTATTGAGCAGGAACACGGCGCCTGGCGCGGCGTGCGACAGCAAGTCGTGCGTTTCGAGGAAGAGCGGCTGGTGGCAGGCGACGAACTTCGCGTCGCCCGCGCCGGTGAGGTAGGTCGAGCGGATTGGCTGGCTGCCGAATCGCAGGTGCGACACCGTCATCGCGCCCGATTTCTTGGAGTCGTAGACGAAGTAGCCCTGCGCATTGAGCTCGGTCTCGTCGCCGATGATCTTGATCGAATTCTTGTTGGCCGAAACCGTGCCGTCCGAGCCGAGGCCGTAGAACACCGCGCCGAAGGTCTCGCGTACCGCATCGGTGCGAAAGGCCGGGTCGTATGGCAGCGACAGATGGGTGACATCGTCCTGAATGCCCACGGTGAAGCGTCGTTTCGGGCTCGGCTCGTCAAGGGCGGCAAACACGGAACACACCATCGCCGGGTTGAACTCCTTGGAGGCCAGCCCATAGCGACCGCCGATGACTTTCGGCAAACGGGCAAAGTGCGGTGCCTCGCCGGAGGCATTCTCGGCCAATGCCACCAGAACGTCCTTGTACAAGGGCTCGCCCTCGGCGCCTGGTTCCTTGCAGCGGTCGAGCACCGCAAGCGCGCGGGTTGTGGCGGGCAGGGCGGCAACCAGGGCTTCGGGCGCGAGGGGTCGGAACAAGCGCACTTTAAGCAAGCCCACCTTGTCGCCCAGCCGATTCAGGTGCTCGACGGTTTCCTGTACGGTTTCAGCACCGGAACCCATGAGAACGATCACCCGCTCGGCATCGGGCGCACCAACGTAGTCGAACAGCTTGTATACCCGCCCGGTAGCCGCCGCAAAGTGGTCCATGCAGGCCTGCACGACAGCGGGGAAGGCATCGAACCAGAGGTTGCGCGCTTCACAGGCCTGAAAGAACACATCGGGGTTCTGCGAGCTGCCGCGCAGTACCGGATGTTCCGGCGACAGCGCGCGCTCGCGCTGGGCGGCGATGCGTGCCTGCGGCAACATGT
>JALNWS010000279.1 GCA_023230755.1 Azoarcus sp. | reverse complement strand
GCTGTCGGCAGATTCGATCCACACCTATGTCGAGGAGCTGGCGAAGCTGGGGCCCGTGAGCCATGTGCGCTTCAACATCTTCCCCGACGGCGGCGTGTCGCGTCTGCGTCTGTGGGGCAAGGTGGCGGCGAAGTAGGCGCGGACCGGATCATGCTCTCTACCCTTTCCGTACATCCCTTGCAGGTCGAGCCCCTCAGCCGCGAGGCCTTCGCGCCTTTCGGCGAGGTCATCGAAGCCAGCGACGCGGTAAAGCACTTCACCATCAACGCCGGTAACACCGAGCGTTACCACGATCTGGCGAACATCGAACCCGGTCCAGACGGCCGGGTGATCGTGTCCATCTTCCGCGGCCAGCCGCGCGCCCTGCCCTTCCGCGTCGAGATGATGGAGCGCCATCCGCTGGCGAGCCAGGCCTTCATCCCGATGTCGGGCAAGCCTTACCTGGTGGTGGTGGCCCCCGCGGGCGAGGCGCCGGCGGCGGCGCAGTTGCGGGTGTTTCTGGCACGTGGCGACCAAGGCGTGAACTACGCCACCGGCGTCTGGCACCACCCGCTGCTCGCGCTTGGCGCGGTGTGCGATTTCCTCGTGGTGGACCGCGCCGGGCCGGGGCACAACTGCGACGAGGTCGCGCTCGACGCCGTCGGTCTGATCGACAGCGCCGCGCTTTGAGTCACTGAGCGCGCAGTAAACGAAATGGGCGGCCAGCCGGCTGAAACCGGCGGGCCGCCCATCACGCTTCAACGGGCATTGTCAGCCCGCGACACTCAGGCGCTTTCGGGCACCGGCAGCACACGCGCCCGGCGCATCAGCACCAGGTGCAGCACCGCACCGAGCAAGGCTCCGAACAGCCACGAGAATCCCGACAGCGCGGCCAGCGCAGGCGTCCATACCGACATCACCGAGAACACCGAAGCCGCCGAGAACGCGAACAGCGCGCGCTTGTTCCAGCCATTGTCGAAGTAGTAGGTCGAGCCCGGCTCGGCCGAGAACAGATCCTGCAGATCGAGTTTCTCCTTGCGCACCAGGTAGTAGTCAGCAACGACGATGCCGTAGAGCGGCGCCAGCACGGCCCCCAGGGTGTCGACAAAACCTGCGATGCCGATGTTGCTGATCAACGAGACCCACAGCCCGCCGATGAAGAAGGCGATCACCGCGGTGATGATACCGCCGGTGCGGGCGCTGATGTAGGCGGGCGCCAGGTTGGCGAGGCCGAAGGCGGCGGGGATGAAATTTGCCACCAGGTTGATGCCCACGGTCGCGGCAAAGAAGGTCAGCGCGGCAATGATGGTGAGGGCGAGGTTATCCACCTTGGCCACCATGTCGGCCGGGTTGGTCACGACCTCACCGAACAGCACGGCCGTGCCGGCGGTGATGAACAGTGCGAGGAAGGAGAAGAACGCCAGGCTGACCGGCAGACCGAGGAAGTTGCCCCACTTCATCTGCGACTCGTTTTTCACGAAGCGCGAGAAGTCGCCATAGTTGATCACCACTGCCGCGAAGTACGCCACCATGGTGCCAACCACGGCCACGAAGGCCGCTACCGGACCACCCGGATGCTCGCCCCGGCCGCTGAAAATGCTGCCCAGCTCGTTGAGCAGACCACCGCCGGCCTTGTACCAGATGACGCCCAGCAGCGCGATCATCACCAGGTAGACCAGCGGCCCCGCCCAGTTCAGGAAGTTGGTGATCCAGTCGAAGCCGCGCAGGAAAAGTCCCAGCTGGAATACGCACACCACGGCATACGAGAACCAGCCCACGCCATCCATTCCTAGGAAGCTCGGACCACCGGGGTTGTCGAGCAAGGCATTGAACAGCAGGCCCAGCGCGGTCGATGCAAAGTAGGTCTGCACCCCGTACCAGAAAATGGCGACGATGCCGCGAATCAGCGCCGGGAAATTGGCGCCGCGCACGCCCATGCTGGCGCGCGCAATCACCGGATAGGGGATGCCGTACTTCACGCCGGGCTTGCCGGTGAGATTGACCAGGAAGTTCACGATGATGCCGGCCAGCAGGATGCCGGCAAACACCGCCCAGCCGTTGAGCCCGTATGAAATGAACAGGGTTGCCGCAAGCGTGTAGCCGAACAGGCTCTGAATGTCGTTCGACCACACGTTGAAGATCTCAAACCAGCCCCACTTGCGCTTGCCCGGTTCGAGCGGCGCGAGGTCATCGTTGTACAGACTCGGATCCACCTTGTGGATCTTCATGTCGATGTTTTCCATGCGTGACTCCATGCCTTTTTCAGGCCTTCATGATTCTGGATTGGGGATACCAAGGGCGCAGAAACCCCTTGCCCGATTCGCATCGGACAATTCAAAGCCGCCGCAGCGGCGTGTCAGGGCTTGATCGGCTCAGGAATGCGGGTGGTGTTCGATCCAGTGCCGCGCGACATCCACGCGGCGGCACACCCACACGCGATCGTGCTTCTCGATATGGTCGAGGAAGCGCTGCAAGGCACGGAAACGCCCCGGCCGGCCGAGCAGGCGGCAGTGCATGCCGACGCTCATCATGGCCGGACGCTCTTCGCCTTCGGCGTACATCACGTCGAACGCGTCGCGCAGGTACTCGAAGAACTCGTCGCCATGGGAGAAGCCCTGCGGCAGAGAGAAACGCATGTCGTTGGTGTCGAGCGTGTAAGGCACGATCAGGTGCGGCGTGGTGCTGCCGTCGGTTTTCTGCACCTGGGTCCAGAACGGCAGATCGTCGCCGTAATAGTCGGAGTCGTACAGAAAGCCGCCGTAGTCCGCGACCAAGCGCCGGGTGTTGGGGGAGTCGCGCCCGGTGTACCAGCCCAGCGCGCGCTCGCCAGTGAGGCGCTCGATGATCTCCATGCCGATGCGCATGTGCTCGCGCTCGATCGCCTCATCCACGCCCTGATAGTGAATCCATTTCCAGCCATGACAGGCGATCTCGTGACCGAGCTCGCGGAAGGCGGCGGTCAGCTCGGGATTGCGTTCGAGCGCCATCGACACGCCGAATATGGTGAGCGGCAGGCCGCGACGCTCGAACTCGCGCAGGATGCGCCATGCACCCACGCGCGAGCCGTATTCGTAGATGCCTTCCATCGACATGTGGCGCTCGGGGTAGCTGGCGGCGTTGAACAGCTCGGACAGAAACTGCTCGCTGCCGGCATCACCGTGGAGCACGCAGTTCTCACCGCCTTCCTCGTAGTTCAGCACGAACTGCACCGCCACCCGGGCCTGACCCGGCCAGTTGGCATGTGGCGGATTGCGGCCGTAGCCGATGAGGTCGCGGGGGTAGTTCGAATCAGGCTTCATGAGAGGTTCTCCACGAGCACCGGGTGCAGCGCCCCTTCGGGGCATCTGCGCGTCGGCAGATCAGTTTTCACAGAAGCGCTTGCACGCGCTCCAGTTCTTCATCAACAACCAGTAGCTGAGGCCGGCAGGCAACAGGCTGGCATACCAGGACACCGAGGAAAAGCTGAGCGCGACACCGGCACCGATGAGCGAGGCGACGATGCCGGCGTAGTTCACGCCGCGGTAAGGGCCGTTCTCGTCGTACAGCTTGCCCAGATCCAGCGTGCGCCTGCGGATGATGTAGTAATCCACGACCAGCACCGCGAAGATCGGGCCGAGGAATGCCGAATAGGTCTGCACGAACACCTGCAGGCCGGCGGCGGATTCGTCCTTGACCAGTTCCCACGGGAAGGTGCCGAAGGCGAGCAGGCCGACGATGATCGCCGAACTGCGGAACGACAGCTTGAACACGTCCATCAGCACATAGGTTGGCGGCACCACGTTGTTGAGCACGTTGGTGGTGACCTGCGCAAAGGTGATGAAGAGCAGCGTTGCGATCAGCAGCGGCTTGTTGTCGACCGCGCTGGAGAACACCTGGATCGGATCGGCCACACCGGTCGCGCCGGACACCATCAGCCCGATCAGGCCCATGAACAGCGTGCACGGCAGGATGGACATGGCGTAGAGCGTGGTCAGCGGCGCACGGCGCACGCCCTTCTCGAGCTCGCGGGCATAGTCGCTGACGTTGAGCATCATGGTGCTGTAGATGCCGAGGAAGAGCATGGTCGCGCCCCAGAACGGCAGGCCCCAGGTGCCTTCGATGTTCACCAGCCGCTCGGTGATCACATCGCCGTACTTGTCGATGACGCTGAAGAACATGTAGGTCAGCGACACCAGGATGAAGCCGCTGCCGATGTTCTCCAGCCACTTGATGCCCTGGAAGCCGAGCACCGACAGGCCGATCTGCAGG
>JALNWS010000278.1 GCA_023230755.1 Azoarcus sp. | reverse complement strand
GCCGCTCGGACTTTTCGGTCTGGCGACTGGCATCAGGCCCACACCCATTCAAGGGGATGCATCATGGTTTCCCGTACTTCTTCGCACAAGTCACTCTGGCTGGTGCTCTTTCTTGTCCTTGTAGTTGCCGGAGCCCTGCTTGCGTGGCAGAAAATGGCGGCATCAGGCACACCTGCCAATCTCGTATCCGGCAATGGCCGCCTCGAGTCGACGTCCTACGATGTTGCCACCCGACTGTCGGGCCGCCTGATCGCGCTGGGTCCGAAGGAGGGGGACCTCGTGAAGCTGGGGGACGAGGTGGGGCTGATGGACGCTCGCGACCTGCAGGCCCAGTTGCTGCAGTCCGAGGCCCTGGTTCAGCAGGCTCGGCAGACGGCCGCCGAGGCGCGTGCGACCGTGCTCCGCTATCAGAGCGAACGCGGGTTGGCGGGCGCGACGCTGAAGCGCACTCAGGAACTGGTCGCACGCAAGTTTCTGTCGCCGCAGCGCCTTGACCAGGATCGCAGTGCAGTACGTCAGACCGATGCAACGCTGGCTGCAGCCCGCCTCCGGGTGGAGGCCGCTGATGCTGCCGTTCTTGCCGCCGAGGCCAATGTCGGTCGCATCCAGAGCAATCTGGACGACGCCCGCCTCCTTGCGCCTGTGAGCGGGCGGGTGCTTTACCGGCTCGCCGAACCGGGTGAGGTCCTGGCGTCCGGCGCGCGGGTGTTGACGGTGCTCGATCCGTCCGATGTGTTCATGACCGTATTTGTGCCCGCGGAGACGGCCGGTAAGGTTGCCCTCGGCACCGAGGCCCGCTTGCAGGTTGATGCGCTCGGCGCGGACGTGGTGCCGGCTCGGGTCAGCTTCGTCGCCGAACGTGCGCAATTTACGCCGCGCGAGGTCGAAACCCGCAACGAGCGCGAGAAGCTGATGTTCAGGGTCAAGCTCAGGCTTGATGCAGAGTGGCTTGCTGCCCATCCTGACGTGATCAAGCCGGGGATGCCGGCGGTGGGCTGGCTGCGCCTGGATGCCACGCAACCATGGCCAGACAGCCTGCCGGAGAGGTGAGGTCATGTCTGCCGCACCCGTTCAAGTCTCCGTTGCCCGCCTGAAGGGCGTCACGCTGCGCTATCGCGCGACCCTTGCGATAGAGAACGTCGATCTTGATATTCCCGGCGGATGCATGGCCGGCTTCATCGGCCCTGACGGTGTAGGCAAGTCTTCGCTGCTGGCCTTGCTGGCCGGGGCGCGAAAGATCCAGGCGGGCGGGGTGGAGGTGCTCGGCGGCGACATGGCCGACCGCCATTTCCGCAGTCGGGTGCAGCCGCGTATTGCCTACATGCCGCAAGGTTTGGGGCGCAATCTTTACCCCACCCTGTCAGTGTTCGAGAACGTCGACTTCTTCGGCCGCCTGTTTGGCCAGGGCGCGCAAGAGCGCGAACGCCGCATCACCGAACTGCTTGCGGCGACCGGCCTGTCGCCCTTCCGTGATCGTCCTGCGGCCAAGCTTTCTGGCGGCATGAAGCAGAAGCTCGGGCTGTGCTGCGCGCTGATCCACGATCCCGATCTGTTGATCCTCGACGAGCCGACCACCGGCGTCGATCCCCTGTCTCGCCGTCAATTCTGGGAGTTGATCGACCGTATCCGCAGTGGCCGTCCGGGCATGAGCGTGCTGGTGGCGACGGCCTACATGGAAGAGGCCGCGCGCTTCGACTGGCTGGCCGCGATGGATGACGGCAAGGTGCTGGGGGTGGGCAGCCCCGATGCACTGCGTGAAATGACGGGCAAGGACACCTTGGAAGAGGTGTTCATCGCCTTGCTGCCGGAGTCCCGGCGCGGTGCGCATCATGCGTTGACGATTCCGCCGCGACCGGAGAATGGCGACAACTGGGTGATCGAGGCCGAAGGTCTGACCGAGCGCTTTGGCGATTTCACCGCGGTTGATCACGTGAGTTTCCGCATCGGCGAGGGGGAAATTTTCGGTTTTCTCGGCTCCAACGGTTGTGGCAAGACCACGACGATGAAGATGCTGACCGGCTTGCTGCCGCCGAGCGAAGGCACTGCGTTGCTGTTCGGCAAGGTGATCGATGCGCGTTCGCTCGAAACGCGTCGGCAGGTCGGCTACATGTCGCAGGCATTCTCGCTGTACGGAGAACTGACGGTACGTCAGAACCTTGATCTGCATGCTCACCTTTTTCATCTGCCGCGCGAGCGGATCGGGCCGCGGGTCGAGTCGCTGTTGCAGCGTTTCGGGCTGGAAGAGCATGCCGACACGGTTTCCGAGAACCTTCCGCTGGGCATACGTCAGCGCCTGTCGCTCGCCGTCGCGGTGGTGCACGAGCCGCGCCTGCTGATTCTGGACGAGCCCACCTCCGGCGTCGATCCGGTGGCGCGCGATGCGTTCTGGGCCTTGCTGATCGAACTGTCACGTGAGCAGCGCGTGACCATCTTCATCTCCACCCACTTCATGAACGAGGCCGAGCGCTGTGACCGCATCAGCCTGATGCATGCCGGCCGTGTGCTGGCCAGTGACACGCCGGCAGCACTGAAGGCGGCGCATGCGACCGATACGCTTGAGACCGCCTTCATCGAGGTGCTGGAGCAGGCGATTGGGCCCGATACGAGCACCGGCGACGGCGCTCCGGCCGCTGCGGAAGCGGTGGGGGCAGTGGTGGCTCCACCTGCCGCAGCTGCTTCCGCGGCGAATCACCGGCATGCCGCGTTCAGCCTGAGACGGCTGCTCGGCTATGCCTACCGCGAGATGCTGGAGTTGCGTCGCGATCCGATCCGTCTCACCTTTGCTTTGCTGGGCTCGGTATTGCTGATGCTGATCCTCGGTTTCGGCATCACGCTCGACGTCGAGAATCTGCGCTTCGCCGTGCTCGACCGCGACGACAGCCCGGAGAGCCGCATGGTGGTCGAGAACATCGGGGGCAGTCGCTATTTCGTCGAGCAGCCGCCAATCCACGATTCGGACGAACTCGACCGTCGCATGCAGAGCGGCGAGATTGCACTCGCGCTGGAGATCCCCTCCGGTTTCGGACGGGATCTGCGCCGTGGCGACATTCCCAGTCTTGCGGCGTGGATCGACGGGGCGATGCCGTTCCGCGGCGAGACCTTGCGTGGCTATGTGATTGGCCTGCACGCGCAGACCATGACGGAGCTGGTGGCGAGCCGTACCGGACGAGTGCCGGAGTCGCTGCCGGTGACGATCGAAACCCGCTATCGCTACAACCAGGACTTCAAGAGCCTGAATGCCATGGTGCCGGCCGTGATTCCGCTGCTGCTGGTGTTCATCCCGGCCATCCTGACTGCATTGTCGGTGGTGCGTGAAAAGGAGCTTGGCTCCATCACCAATCTCTACGTCACCCCGGTTACCCGGCTCGAGTTTCTGCTCGGCAAGCAGTTGCCCTATATCGCGTTGTCGATGGTCAGCTATGTCGGTCTGGTGCTGCTGGCGGTGCTGGTGTTCCAGGTGCCGGTAAAAGGGAGCGTGCTGCTGCTGTCCGGTGCGGCCCTGATCTATGTCACGGCCACAACCGGAATCGGATTGCTGGTGTCGAGCTTCACCCGCACCCAGATTGCCGCGCTCGCTGCAACCGCGATCCTGACCATGCTGCCGACCATTCAGTTTGCCGGGCTCACCGATCCGGTGACGTCGCTCGACGGCTTCGGCCGGGTGGTGGGCGAGCTGTGGCCGGCCACCTATTTTCTGCTGATCAGCCGCGGAATCTTTACCAAGGACCTTGGGCTCGCCAGCCTGCAGGCACCGATCGGCATGCTGATGCTGTTCGTGCCGGTGCTGATCGGGCTGTGCGTGCTCTTGCTCCACAAGCAGGAGGATTGAGTCATGGCCGAAATCCGTCGTGGCCGGCTTGCAAACATCGGTCGTCTGGGCGTCAAGGAACTGCGCAGCCTCGCGGCAGATCGCATCCTGCTCATCATCATCGTGTGGGCCTTCACCGTTGGCCTTTACGTGGCTGCGACCGGCATGTCGCGCGAACTGCACAATGCGCCGGTTGCGGTCGTCGATGAGGATGCTTCGCAGCTGTCGGCGCAGATTGTGGAAGCACTGTACCCACCTTACTTCCGGACGCCGCAAGTGATCGATGCGAGCAAGATGGACGAGGGCCTGGATCGTGGCGAGTACTCGTTCGCCCTCGTCATTCCTGCGCACTTTCAGCGTGATCTGGCGGCAGGCAGTCAGCCGGTGATACAGCTCAATATCGACGCCACCATCATGTCGCAGTCCTTCATC
>JALNWS010000277.1 GCA_023230755.1 Azoarcus sp. | reverse complement strand
CGGGCATGTGAAGGTCGAGCAGGACGACATCCGGCTGCAGTTGTTTGGCGCGCTTTACCCCCTCCATGCCGTCAGCGGTTTCGCCGACGATTTCAAAGTCGGGATACTCCTGCAGCAGGGCGCGGATACCACTTCGGAACAAGCCGTGGTCATCGACCAGCAGAATGCGAACCCGCGGTTGATTGATCACAAAAGCCTCGCTTGCATCACACGCTTACTGCGCCGCTGCGGATTTTCGAACAAGACAGGTGCATTTGACATAAGTGTTTTCCGGAATGACGGGTGGCCTGCGCCGGTGGCAATGATCATGCGACCTCGGTGCTCTGACGTGGCAGGTCGAAACGGATCTCGGTGCCCTTGCCGCGCGAAGAGCGCACCGAAATGCGGCCGCCGATACGCGCTGCGCGCTCCCGCATGATATCAAGACCAATGTGCGCGTCATTGCCAGCGCGCGGCGTAGTCTGCTGCTTGAAGCCGACACCGTCGTCGCGCACGGTTACCGATAGCCCATCGAAACCGCGCCGCAGGCTGATTTTCACGGTTTTCGCGCGGGCGTGTTTGCGGATGTTGGAAAGTGCTTCCTGCACGATGTAAAGCACCTGCGTTTCGGTCTCGGGGTCGAGCGGTGCGCCGCCGCCGTCAACGTCGAATTCGGTGACGACGCCTGTCTGTTCGGCGACATGGCGCAGCGCGGCATTGATGGCGCCGTCGAGATCCCGCGGTTCGATGCGCGCACGGAAATGCACCAGCAGTTCGCGCACGTCATCGTAGCTCTCGTCAACGCCGCGCCTGATGAGTTTGAGCGTGGAACGAATGTGTGCGTCGTCGTCGCGGTCGAGTGATTTTTCGAGCAACTGGAGCTGAATGTTGAGAAAAGCGAGGCCCTGTGCGATCGAGTCATGCAGTTCGTGCGCCAACAGGTTGCGCTCGTCCGATACCGCCAGTTCACGGTCACGCGCCCGCAGACGCAAATTGTCGATGGCGCTTCCCAGCAGCTCGCCCAGCGTCGCGAGAAGTTTGCGCTCGGATTCGCCCACGGCATCGGCCCGTTCGAAAAACAGGTTGAACACCCCGATGGGCTTCTTGCCGACACTGATCGATGTGACAGCCACCCCCCGAAAGCCGGCGAGCCGGCAGTTATCGAGGGTAAGTTTTGGATTGTTTTCCCTGATATCGGCGACCAGCGCCACTTTGTGTGTGGTCGCCTCGCCGCACAGGCACTTGCCGCAGGGCAACAGCGCTTCGCGATTGCGGAAGTTGGTATCGAGCCCGGATGCAGCCGTGATGCAAAGATTCTCCGCACTGGCATCGAGCAGGCGTACCGAGCCGGCCTTTGCGCTGAGCGCGACCTGCACGCGGTCGAGGAAGCCGCTGCACAGGGAATCAACGTCGGTTGGTGCGCGCAGGAAGGCACCAATCGTGTACAGAATTTCCAGCTCCTTGTTTTTTGAGGTGAGCGTCCGTGTTTTCTCGTCCACGCGTTCTTCGAGCGTGGTGTAGAGGTTTTCGAGATGCCCGGCCATGGTGTTGAAACCTTCGGCGAGCTTGCCCAGTTCGTCCTTGGTTCGCACCGGGACGCGGATGGTGAAATCTTCTTCGCTGATCCGGCGCAGGGCATCGCCGAGCGTTGTGACGGGTTGAATGACAAGATTGAAGAAAAATTGGAGCAGGACGATCGTGCCGATGACGGCCAGAACAACAAGCAGAATCTGCGAGATTCGCAGCACGTCAATGCTATGTCCGTAACTCATTTCCATTTTGAGCACGGTGCGATTGATGCGGCCGACAAAGTCCTCGGCGACCGGGCCAAAGGCGTTGCCCTGTTCGGGGGAGAGTGTTCCGGGTGTGACGAAGCCCTCAAGCAAGGGGCGGATGCGCTGGCGCCACAGGCTGGCCAGTGCGTCTACATCGTCCGGAATGCCTGTGTCGCGGGGAATGAACAGTGGCCGTTCTGGATCGCCGCGCACGAGATTGTTGAGTATGACGTCGATTTCGTTGATTTCGCGCTGCAGCTTCGCGGCAAACTGCGCATGCGCTGCCTCGCCTTCAGGCGGATTGCTCAACTGGTGCGCGATGCGGTAAGTGCGCATGCGCAGGCTGCCCGCGTCGTTGACCGCCGCCGAGGCACCCTCCAGTTGCCATGAGATGAACAGCGTCAATCCGATCGCGGTGAGTGCGACCAGAAAGAACACCATCAACATGGTCGTGATCTTGACGGCGAGTATGCGTTTGGCGTGAAACATCCCCGATTCCGATGGCCGACGGGAAGAATCCTGCGCAGCCCGAGCAAAAAACAGAGCGTCCGCCACCGCTGGATGGCGGACGCTATTTGCGTGTGACGCCTTACTGCACCAGTGGCGTGTCGGCTCCGTCGATATCGACACCCTCAATATGCGCTTCACCAGCAAGTAGCTGAATATACTGTCTCAGAGCAGTGACATAGGCGTTTTGTTGCAAGGACATGGCGACCGCGCCTTTCACCGCGTCAAAATCTGGTTCGATGCCCGGTGCACGTTCAAGTACCTCGACCACATGCAGACCGAAGCGGCTGTGCACCAGGCGGGGCAGCACGCCGACCTCGCTGTGGCCGAAGATCTCGCGGGCAAATTCGGGCGCACAATCCTTGTCTTCCAGCCAGCCCAGTTCGCCGCCGTTCGCAGCGCTCGGGCAGTTCGACAGCGTTCGCGCCTGCTGCGCGAACCTGTCGTCCGCGGCGTCCTTGTAGCAACGCACATCGAGCATCGCATGTTCTGCGCGCTGGCGCAGGGCGACGACATCCACGCCCACGGTGACCGCGAACAGGATGTGCCGCAAGCGGACCTTTTCGCCGATGGAATACTTTGCCTTGTGTGCATCAAAGTGTCGCCGGCAGGCATCGTCGCTCGGGGGCGGCAGCACGATCTCGCGTTCGAGCAGTGTCTCGATGGCGTTTGCGGCCGCTTCGCTGATTACGCCATCGGGCGATGGTGCGTCGTCAGCGTCGAGCAGACCCTCATGCTGTGCGGCCTGGCGCAACAATTCGGTGCACGCCCGCTGGCGCAACGCTTCGGTCTGCAAGGCGAGGTCGGGGGTATTGAGGGGGACGCCGTTGACGCGGGCAACTTCGGATTCGGACATCGTGGATCTCCTCAGGAGCGGCCGGGCTGGTTGTGGCCAGCGGGCACATTGAGTCGGCGGCTACGCACGATCTGGAAGGGCCGGACAATGTAGCCGAGCGAGGCGAAGCCACTCCAGATATGCACGAGGCGGGTGAATGGGAAAATCAGGAAGATGGTCATGCCGAGGAACAGGTGCAGTTTGAACACCATGCTGACGTTGACAATGAGATCCGCCGCACCGCCGCGGAAAGTCACGATGTGCTGGCCCCAGTCGGCCAGAAGCATCATCACGCTGCCGTCGAGGTGCTGACCCGAGATGGGCACCGTGGCGACGCCGAGCACCAGTTGGATCAGAAGCAGCCACAGAATCACGATGTCACTGGCTTTGGAGTTGACGCGAATGCGCGGCTCGGTAAGGCGGCGGTGCAGCAGAAGTCCCGCACCCACCAGCGCAGCCACGCCGGCGATGCCACCACTGATCATGGCCAGCACCTGTTTGGTCCCCGCGCTGATGAAGATGTCGTACACCGAATGCGGTGTCAGCATGCCAACGAAGTGGCCGAAAAACAGGAACAGGATGCCGACATGGAACAGATTGCTGCCCCAGCGTAACTGGCCCATGCGCAACATCTGCGAGGAGTCGCTCTTCCAGGTGTATTGATCCCGGTCGAAGCGGATCAGGCTGCCGACGAAGAACACGGTCAGGCAGATGTAGGGATAAATCCCGAATACGAAGTTGTGAATGGGGTTCATTTGGCAGCTCCGGTTTGGTTTGAAGCGCGGTCGCGAACAAAATGCACGGGTTGTGGGGTGTCGGCACGCGCCTGGCCGCGTGTCGAGCAGCCGTCGAAGGCCTGGGGCTCCTGCCACGCCTCGTCGATGTCCGGTTCGGGGGCAATCTCGACCGAATGCACTTGCTCTCCCGCCAGTTCGAGCAGTGCCGCCAGCACCGCGGCGTAATGGCTGCCGCGCTGCTGCAGCGCAGTGTGCACAGCATTGAGGATGTGGGCGATTTCACCGAGAAATGCGCGCGCCTGGCGTGCGGGCTGGGTCGATGCGAACTCGAGCACCGCGGGCAGATAGTCGGGCAACTCGCCAGGGGCGAGATCCAGCCCCGCCTAGGCGTAGGTTTTGCCCAGATCGACCATCGCCGTGCCACGGTCCCGCGAATCTCCGTGAACATGTT
>JALNWS010000276.1 GCA_023230755.1 Azoarcus sp. | reverse complement strand
TCTTCCTGCAAGGCTTCGAGCCCGGCCCGGAGGCGATCAAGGCACTGTTCGCGCTGCAGATCGAAGTGTTCGCGTTCTTCCTGATCCTGGGCATCACCGGCCTCGGCAACCGCCTGGTCACGGTCATCCCCAACTCGCTCAAGTCAGGCATCATCATCGGCGCCGGTATTGCCGCAATGATGGGTGAGCTCAAGGTCGGCGGCCGTATCGACAACACCCCGATCTCGCTGATCATCGGCTCGATCGTGTCCGCCTACGTGCTGTTCTCGCTGTCATTCAAGAGCATCGTCGAGAAAAACGTCTGGGCCAAGCGCATCTCCAACTTCGGCATGATTCCCGGCATGATTCTGGCGATGCTGGTCGGCTGGGCCGTGGGTGAATACCCGTGGCCGGACGTGCAGTGGGGCATCACCAATCCCGACTTCAAGCTGATGTGGAACTACCTGGTGTTCTCCACCGGCATGCCCGACGCCAGCACCTTCCTGCTCGCCATCCCGACCGCCATCATTGCCTACGTGATCGCCTTCGGCGACATCGTGGTCGGCTTCACCCTGGTCAAGCGTATCGACCATCTGCGCGAAGACGAGAAGATCGAAGAAGGCATCACCCGCGTTCACCTGGTGACCGCCATCCGCAACGGCATCCACGCCTTCTTCGCCCCTTGGCCCGGTCTGGCCGGCCCCTTGTGGACTGCTGCACACGCCACCGTTGCCGAGCGTTATGCGCTGGGCCGCAAGGCGATGGACTCCATCTACAGCGGCGGCGGCACCTTCTGGATCACCGGTTTCATCGCGCTGTTCATGCTGCCCCTGGTCAGCATCTTCAAGCCGGTGCTGCCGATCGCGCTCTCGCTCACCCTGGTGCTGACCGCCTACATCTGCATCATGGTCGGCATGGAAGAGCTCAAGAGCTCCACCGAGCGCGGCGTGGCCGGCATCGTTGCGGTCACCCTGGCGATGCCCGATCCGAAGTCCACCGTGTATGCAGTGGTGATCGGTCTGGTGCTGTATTTCCTGATCGAGCGTCCGCATCGCATCGGCACCCGTGAAAGCAAGGATGTGAGCATCCTGGCTGGCACCAATGCCGAAATGGACGCGGCCGACAGCCACGGTCAGACCCGCGGCTAAACGCACACGGCCACCATTGCCCTGCAAGGGGAAAATGGTGGCCGTCCCTCATCATCTTCACGCCCTCCTCCCGTGTCCACAATCATTCATCGCCTCTGCCGGGGCACCCCCGAACGCCTTCCGTGCAGCCAGAGCCTTTTCCGTCTGGGGCTGACCGTTGGTCTTGTCTCCCTCTATGCGCTGACCATGCTGCTCGTCTTCGCGCCCGAAGCGCTGCACTGGGTCGCATTCGGCGCCTGAACACCCGCCGCTTGCCACGCCCCCTCATCGTGGCGCAGACCGGCTGCCAATCCGGGCTAGAATCGGCCGCATTCCATTCCGGCCTTCCCCATGTCCCGTTTTCTGACCGCAGCGCTGTACAAGTTCGTCCGCCTCCCCGACTTCCGCGAGTTGCAAAGCCCGCTGCTGGATTGCTGCAACCGTCACCAGGTCAAGGGCACGCTGCTGCTGGCCGAGGAAGGCATCAACGGCACCATCGCCGGGCTGCCTGACGACGTCGAAGCGGTGCTGGCCTGGCTGCGCAGTGATCCGCGTCTCGCCGCACTCGAACACAAATCGTCCTGGGCCGACTCGCCCCCTTTTCAGCGCATGAAGGTGAAGCTCAAACGCGAGATCGTCACCCTTGGTGTAGACGGCGTCTCGCCCACCAACATGGCCGGCGAATACGTCAAGCCGCAGGACTGGAACACCCTGATTGCCGACCCCGACGTGGTGGTGGTCGATTGCCGCAACGACTACGAGGTGGCGGTCGGCACCTTCGAAGGCGCGGTCGATCCGCACACCCGCAGCTTTTCCGAGCTGCCGGCGTGGGTGGAGAAGGAGTCCGCACCCGGTGGGCTGCTCGCCGACAAACCGAGGGTAGCGATGTTCTGCACCGGCGGCATCCGCTGCGAGAAATCCACCGCCTTCATGCGCATGCAGGGCTTCGAGGCGGTCTATCACCTTGAGGGCGGCATCCTCAAATACCTCGAAACCATTCCCGAGACTGAAAGCAGCTGGCAGGGAGAATGTTTCGTGTTCGACGACCGGGTCTCGGTCGGCCACGCACTGGTGCCCGGCGGACTTGGCCGCTGCCTTGCCTGCGGCTACCCCCTCACCGCCGAAGAACAGGCCTCCGAGCACTACGAGGACGGCGTGAGCTGCCCGCACTGCTGCGACTCGACGGAAGAGCGCAAGGCCGAACTGCGCGAACGCCGCCGTCAGCAGGCACTGGCCGCAGAACAGAAGCGCGCCGACGACAAGGCCGCACGCCCCAAGCCGTGAGCGACGGCGCCCTGCCCCTGCTGTATTCGTTCCGGCGCTGCCCGTATGCGATGCGGGCCCGCCTCGCGATTGCAGCCAGTGGCCAGCGGGTGGAGTTGCGCGAAGTCGTGCTCAGGGACAAACCGCCCGAACTGATCGCCGCCTCGCCCAAGGCGACGGTGCCGGTGCTGGTCCTGCCCGACGGCCAGGTGATCGAGCACAGCATCGACATCATGCTGTGGGCGCTGCGCCTGCACGACCCGCAAGCCTGGCTGAATCCGCCATCGGGCACGCTCGACCCGATGCTGACACTCATCGCCCGCAACGACAGCAACGGCGACGACGGCTTCAAGCACCACCTCGACCGCTACAAGTATCCAAACCGTTATCCGGGCGCGGACGCGGCGCACCACCGCAGCGAAGGCGCGGCCTTCCTGCTGCAGCTCGAAGACCGGCTCGCAGCGGCAGCCTGGCTGTTCGGCAAGCGTCCCGCACTCGCCGACATGGCGATCGCCCCCTTCGTGCGCCAGTTCGCCGCCACCGATCCCGACTGGTTTGCCGGCCAGCCCTGGCCACACCTGCAAGGATGGCTGGCTGCCATCACCGCAAGCCCGCTGTTCGAGCGTGTCATGGGCAAATACCCGCAGTGGGTTGCAGGCTCGCAACCCACTGTGTTTCCTGCGGCCTGAGTCGCGCAGCGTTCAGACCATGGTCTCGGGCTGGAAGTGTGGAATCGCGTTGATGAGCGTGCGGGTGTAGTCCTCCTTCGGATTGCGCAATACCTCGGTCGCCGTCCCGCTTTCCACGATGCGCCCGCGGTTCATCACGATCACCCGCTCGCACAGCAGCCTTACCACGTTGAGGTCGTGCGACACAAAGATGTAGCTCATGCCCAGCTCGCGTTTCAGGCGGTCGAGCAGTTGCAGCACGACCGCCTGCACGGACACATCGAGCGCCGAAGTGGGCTCGTCCAGCACCAGCAGCAGCGGATCCACCGCAATCGCACGGGCGATGCCGACGCGCGCCTTCTGCCCCCCCGAGAGCTGATGCGGAAAGCGCGTCAGCAGCTCGCGTGGCAGGCCGACCATGTCGGCAAGCTGCGTGACCCGCGCGGCGATCTGGCGCCCGTCGCGCATGCCCTTGAGCCTGCGCAAGGGTTCGGCAATCGCATCCTGCGCGGAGTAACGCGGATCGAGGCTGTCGGTGGGGTCCTGGAACACCATCTGGATCTTCATGCGCTGGGGCAGACCGGCAAAGCGCGCCGCAGGGTGCGTGGTGATGTTCTCGCCGTCCAGGATCACGTCGCCCGAACTGGGATCGAGCAGGCGGGTGATGATGCTCGACGTGGTCGACTTGCCGCAGCCGGACTCGCCCACCAGCCCCAGGCTCTCGCCTCGCTGCAGCTTGAAGGAGACGCCATCCACAGCGCGAAACTCGCGCTCGGCCGGATCGGTGCGGCGCCACGGCCAGCCCCCGCCGCCGGTATCCCGGCGCGGAAAGATCTTCACCAGGTCTATGACTTCGAGCAGCGTATCGCTGCGCGCCGGCGCAGCCGCAACAACGGCCGGTGCGCAGGCCTCACTCCGCCCAGGTCCGCCCGCAACCGGGGCATCCCGCTCGACGAGGCCATCAACAAGTTCGTCAGGCACCGCCGTCAGATCGGCCAGATCGGTTTCCGGGCCGGGCGACGCCGCGATCAGCTTGCGCGTATAAGGGTGCTTGGGATGCCTGAACAACTCGGCCACCGCCGCCGACTCCACGACCTTGCCCTTTTGCATCACCGCGATGCGGTCGCAGTAGGCCGCAGCCAGACCCAGATCGTGCGTGATCAGCACCACCGCCATGTTGCGCTCGCGGGTCAGGTCGGCGATCAGGTCCATCGTCGCCTTCTGCGTGGTCACATCCAGCCCGGTCGT
>JALNWS010000275.1 GCA_023230755.1 Azoarcus sp. | reverse complement strand
GCCTTTTCGGCGAACAGCGGCCAGTTGGAAGCGGGGTCGACCACCACCGGCTCGAGCATCTTGCCCATCACGCCGCCCTTGGCGTTGATCTCTTCGATCGTCATCAGCGCAACGTTCTTCAGCGCCGTCTCGGAGATGGCCATCGTGCCCGAGAGCGAGTGCAGGATGCCGACCTTGATGGTGTCGGCCGCATGTGCGCCAATCGGCGCGCCGATCGCGGCGATGGAAGCGGATAGGGCCAGTGCCTTGATGAAGCTGCGACGAGTCTGCATGTGGGTCTCCCTGTAATCGGTAGTGGAAGCGCATTGCTGCGCTGCAATGCCAGATTAGGGAGGGACGGCTTTCCGGGGAATACGCAAGATGGCGTATAGGGTGGCAGCGCGGTGTGCCAAGGTTAAAACCACTATCGATGAATGGTTATATTGACCTCGGTCAAAATCCCGGAAATCCCACGGCAGTAGCATCGTCGCGTTTCAGTTCTGCTGTCACTTACTAGGGAGTAAAGATGAAAAAGAATATCGCCGTCGGGATCCTCGCTGCCGCTTGTGTCCTGTCCTCCGGTGCCGCCTTTGCAGACGAAAGCGGCTTCATGGTTCGCGCCCGTGCCGTGTCCCTCGACTGGGACAACAGCAATGGCGACAACCTTCAGCATGTCGGCGTTGGCAAGGTTGAAGCCGACAACCGTTGGATCCCCGAAGTCGACATCAGCTACTTCTTCACCAAGAACATCGCTGCAGAACTGGTCCTGACCTACCCGCAGGAAGTCGACATCAAGACTTCAGCGCTGGGCAAGATCGGCAGCGTCGATGCCCTGCCGCCGTCACTCCTCGTTCAGTACCATTTCACCGAACTCGGCGCCTTCAAGCCCTATGTTGGTCTGGGTGTGAACTTCACCATGTTTACCGACCGCAGCTTCGACACCGCGCTGGGCAAGGTCTCGGTGGACGCCAACACGATGGGCCTGGTCGCCCAGGTCGGCGCCGATTACATGCTGAACAAGAACTGGTCTCTGAATATCGATGCCAAGTACATCCAGATGGAAACCGACGTCAAACTCAATGGCGGCAAGATCGGCAAGCTCGGGCTGAACCCCCTGACCCTCGGTGTAGGCGTCGGCTACCGCTTCTGACCCTGCAGCAGGTCCCGCTTTCAAGGCACCTCCGGGTGCCTTTTTTGTTGCTGTGGCGCGGGGGAGACGCGCCGGTTCGAGTCTCGTATCAGCAGCGCCGTATAATCCGGTATGAACTCGACACCCGACACTCCCGCAGACGGCGCAGCGCCCGATGCACCCGTCTCTGCTGCGCCTGCCTTCGCCGAACTCGCCCTCGCGCCCGAAGTCCTGGCCAACCTGAACCAGCTCGGCTACCTCACGATGACGCCAATCCAGGCTGCGGCGCTGCCGCTGGCACTGGGCGGGCACGATCTCATCGCGCAGGCCAAGACCGGCAGCGGCAAGACGGCCACCTTTGCCCTCCCGCTGCTGGGCAAGCTCAATGCGCGCAGCACGCGGGTTCAGGCCATGGTGCTGTGCCCCACGCGCGAACTGGCCGACCAGGTCGCCAAGGAAATCCGGCGCCTGGCGCGCGCGGCCGAGAACATCAAGGTGCTGACCCTGTGCGGCGGCTCGCCGATCCGTCCGCAGATCAACAGCCTGGAGCACGGCGCGCACGTCGTTGTCGGCACGCCGGGACGCTTGCTCGACCACCTGCAGCGCGACACGCTCAGGCTCGAAGCCCTCAATACCCTGGTGCTGGACGAGGCCGACCGCATGCTGGACATGGGCTTCTTCGACGACATCGTCGCCGTCGCCGACGCCTGCCCGGCGCACCGCCAGACCTTGCTGTTTTCCGCCACTTACCCCGACGGCATCGCACGCCTGGCGGCCCGCTTCCTGCGCCAGCCGAAGACGGTGAAGCTCGAAGAGCAGCACGACAGCGGCAAGATCCGCCAGCGTTTCTACGAGGTCGAACACGAACAGCGTCTCGAGGCCGTCGTCACGCTGTTGCGGCACTATCGCCCGGTCAGCACCCTGGCGTTCTGCAACACCCGCCAGCAGTGTCGCGACCTGCTCGAGGTGCTGCAGTCACACGGTATCCACGCCCTTGCCCTGCATGGCGAACTGGACCAGCGCGAGCGTGACCAGGTACTGGTGCAGTTCGCCAACCGCAGCTGTTCGGTGCTGGTCGCAACCGACGTCGCCGCCCGTGGCCTGGATATCGCCGGACTGGAAGCGGTGATCAACGTCGACGTCACGCCCGATCCGGAAATCCATGTGCATCGTATCGGCCGCACCGGGCGTGCTGACGAGAACGGCTGGGCACTGAGTCTGGCCAGTCGCGCCGATCAGCGCAGCATCGCCGCCATCGCCGAGGCGCAGAAGTTCGAGCCCGAATGGCACAGGCTCGACGAGCTCGAAACGACCAGCGACGCCCCCTTGCTGCCGCCGATGGCAACCCTGCAGATCCTCGGCGGGCGCAAGGACAAGATCCGGCCCGGCGACGTGCTCGGCGCACTCACCGGCGAAGCCGGCTTCACCCGCGAGCAGGTCGGCAAGATCCAGGTCACCGATGCTTACACCTATGTGGCCGTGGCCCGGGATATTGTGTCCGTGGCCGTGCGCAAACTGGCAGACGGCAAAATCAAGGGAAAGAAGGTCAAGGTCAGGTCGATATAGGCGCGTCAGACTGCTGCAGCGAGTCCTGATCAGGACCTCGTCAATCGAGGATGGGAAGCATGACGAATGGAATGATCAGGGGTCGCCTGCTGGCTGCACTCGCACTCGGCCTGCTGCTGAGTGCTCCCGGCTTTGCCGAAAAACCCGAATGGGCCGGCAAGGACAAGGGCAAGGACAGATACGAACAGCGCGACAAGGGCAGCAAGACTCGCGCCGAGACGAAATCGCAGTCTCGCGAGGAGCGGCAGGAACACAGCAACAGCTCCCGCGACGACAGGCGTGATGATCGAAGCAGTGACCGACGTGACGACCGCAGGTACGACGGTCGGGAACGCTCGGGCAGCTATCGGTTCAGGGATCACGACCACGATCGCGTCGTCATCCAGAACTACTACCGCAAGACCTATTCCAGCAAGCATTGCCCACCCGGGCTGAGCAAGAAGGGGAACGGCTGCATGCCCCCCGGACTGGCCAGGAAATGGTCGAAGGGACGTCCCTTGCCGCGCGATGTCGTCTTCTACGACCTGCCGCCGGCCATCGTGCTCGAAATCGGCGCGCCACCGGCGGGCCATCGCTACGTGCGCGTTGCAGCCGACATCCTGCTGATCGCGATCGGCACCGGCATGGTGGTGGATGCGATAGAGGATCTGCGCTGGTAAATCCGCTGCCGGAACGCCTTGCCCTATCTAGGGTGCAGGCGTTTCCGGTCCGGCCGACCACAGCGGCTGGCCACCCGCATCCAGGTGGCAGAGATACACCCTCAGGTCGAACTCAAGCTGGTGATAGGCCGGCTCCATGTGCGCGCACAGCTGGTAGAAGGCCTTGTCATGGTCCTTCTCCTTCAGGTGCGCGAGTTCGTGCACCACGATCATGCGCAGGAACTCCGGCGGCATGTCGCGAAACACGCTGGCGATGCGGATCTCGCGCTTGGCCTTGAGCTTGCCCCCCTGTACCCGCGAGATGCTGGTGTGAGTACCGAGCGCGTGGCGCACGACATGCAGCTTGTTGTCGTAGTTTACCCGCGACAGGGGTGCGGCCTTGCGCATGAAGTCCTGCTTGAGCCCGGTCACGTAGTCGTAGAGCGCGCTATCGGTACGCACCGCGTGCGCCTCCGGGTAGCGTTGCGCCAGCACATCCGCCAGCCTGCCCTGCTCCATGAGCTGACGAACCTGGGCAAGGAGGGCTTCGGGGTAGCCGCTGAGGTATTTCATCGTTTCGCCCCCCGCACTCAGGCGGCCTGCACAACTTCATCCGCGACCTTGTCCCCGGCCTCTTCGCCGAGGAAGCCGCCACTCTGGTGCGACCACAGCCGCGCATACAGTCCGCCCTGCGCCATCAGGCTGCGATGGTCGCCTTCCTCGACGATGCGCCCCTTGTCGAGCACGACCAGTCGGTCCATCGCAGCGATGGTCGACAGCCTGTGCGCAATCGCCACCACCGTCTTGCCCTCCATCAGGCGGTACAGACTGGCCTGGATCGCCACCTCGACTTCCGAGTCGAGCGCGCTCGTGGCCTCGTCCAGCAGCAGGATGGGCGCATCCTTGAGCATGACGCGCGCAATCGCGATGCGCTGCCGCTGACCGCCCGAGAGCTTCACCCCACGCTCGCCGACATGCGCATCGTAG
>JALNWS010000274.1 GCA_023230755.1 Azoarcus sp. | reverse complement strand
GGCCGTCGGTGGCAAGATCGAGGACAAGGCGGCCTTCCGCAAGGCACTGGAAACCGTGAAGGCATCGAGCACGCGTGGTGAATACCATTTCGGCAACAACCACTATCCGGTGCAGAACTACTATCTGCGTGAAGTGGTGAAAAACGCCGACGGCTCGGTCAGCAACAAGTACGTCGGCAAGGTCATGGACAAGCACACCGACGCCTACGCCAAGGACTGCAAGATGTGATTCGTCGTGGCGTCCCTGCGCTTAAGCCGGTGCGCCACGACCGCAGCTGTCCGCGCGCCCGCGGACCTTAATCAAGGTGGTCATGGGTACAAGGACGGGGGCCTGTTTTCCCGTTTTCGTCGTGCATGGCCTGCCTGACCGCCCTCTCACCCCGGCAGTGATCAGACCCACCCCCGCGCGGTCGGTGCTTGGTCTGATCGTGCCTCCTGACTATCGGCAGGTCATTCATGTTCTACCTGATTATCGAACAAGCGCTCAACGGTCTGCAGTACGGGTTGATGCTGTTCCTCCTGGCCGCGGGCCTGACGCTGGTGTTCGGCATCATGGATCTCATCAACCTGGCGCACGGTTCGCTGTACATGATCGGCGCCTTCCTCGCCGCGGCCTTCTACCAGGCGTTCCAGAGCTTTTTTCCGGCGTTGCTGCTGGCCATCATTGCCACCGCCCTGATCGGCGCCATCCTCGAACGCGTGCTTTACCGCAGGCTGCAGCGCATGAGCCACCTGTCGCAGGTGCTGGCCACCTTTGCGCTGATCCTGATCGCAAACGAGACCATCAAGATCATTTTTGGTGCCCAACCCTTGATGATCGGCATGCCAGCAAGCCTGTCCGGCCCGCTCGAACTGGTATCCGACGAGCTGTACTACCCTGCCTACCGCATGCTCATCATCGTGGTCGGCCTCGCCGTCGCGCTCGGCCTCCACCTGCTGGTCAACCGCACCCGGATCGGCATGTGGATGCGTGCCGGGGCCTCCAACCCGGAGATGGCTGCGGTCATGGGGGTTCGGATCAAGCCCCTGTTCACCTTCGTCTTCGCGCTCGGCGCCGCGCTGTGTGCGCTTGCCGGCGCACTGCTCGGACCGTTGCTGGCGGTGTCGGTCGGCATGGGGGAGTCGATCCTGATTCCGGCATTCGAGGTAATCGTGATCGGCGGCATCGGTTCGATGCGCGGTGCGCTCGTCGGCTCGTTGCTGGTGGGCATGATCGACACCCTCGGCCGCCTGCTGCTTACCGTCGGCCTCAAGCTCGTGGTCGACTCCGCCACGGCCGCCACGCTCGGGCCCACGCTGGCGTCGATGATGGTGAGTGTGCTGATGGTCTGCGTCCTCTTCTTCCGGCCGCAGGGCCTGTTCCCTGCGCGAGGCTGACCAACATGAAATCGACCCCCTCCCACGTCCGCAAGCCCGAAACGCCCCTTCTCGCCGGTCTGCCCGGCCCCTGGACCGCAATCGCCGTTGCTCTCGTCCTTGCGATCTATCCCCTGATCATGAGTTCGCTCGGCGAGGAGTTCTATATCAGCGTTGGCAGCCGCGTGCTCATCCTGGCGCTGGCCGCCAGTGCGCTCAATCTCGCCCTTGGTTACGGCGGCATGATCAGCCTCGGCCATGCTGCCTTCCTGGGCGCGGGTGGCTACGGTGTGGCCATCCTCGCCAAGTACGGAGTGATCGCGGCCTGGGTTGCGATCCCGGCTGCGGTCGGCCTGGCTGCATTCGCCGCGCTGGTGATCGGCGTGATCAGCCTGCGCACCCGTGGCGTGTATTTCATCATGATCACGCTGGCCTTCGCCCAGCTGTTCTATTACCTGGCCGTGTCCCTGCCCGAGTTCGGCGGTGACGACGGACTGCCGCTTTCCTCACGGTCGGCGATCCCCGGGCTGTCGCTGGAGAGCGACCTCGCCTTCTATTACTTCGTGCTGTTTACCGCCGGGCTCGCCTTCGTCCTCCTCTACCGCCTGGTGGCCTCGCGCTTCGGTCGCGCACTGGTGGCGATCCGCGAAAATGAACGTCGCATGGCGGCGATCGGCTACCCGGTCTTCCGCCTCAAGCTGATGGCCTTCGTGCTCTCGGGAGGGCTCGCCGGACTGGCAGGTGCGCTGCTGGCCAACCTGAGCCTTGGGGTCACCCCGCACACCCTGACCTGGCATCAGTCCGGCCTGTTGATGGTGATGGTGATCATTGGCGGCTCGGGCTATTTCTGGGGCGGGATCACCGGTGCAGCAATCTTCCTGCTGCTGGAAGAAACGATCTCCACGCAGACCGAACACTGGAACCTGATCCTGGGCGTCCTGCTGCTGTTCATCGTGCTGGTCGCGCCAAACGGAGTCATGAGCCTGCGCGAACGCATCATTGCCGCACGGCGACCGCCATCACCGGCACACGCGAAAGCTGCCAGCGAGGAGAATGCGCGATGAGCCACACGATTCTGCAGGTCGAAAACCTCGTCAAACGGTTTGGCGGCCTGATGGCAACCGACCATTGCAATCTCGAGGTCCGCGCGGGCGAGATCCATGCCCTGATCGGCCCCAATGGCGCGGGCAAGACGACCCTGCTGGCGCAACTTTGCGGCGAGCTTGCCCCCGACAGTGGCCGCATCCTGTTCGAAGGGCGCGACATCACCCGACTGCCCATCCACAAGCGGGTCGGCGCCGGCATCGTACGCTCGTTCCAGATCACCACTCTCCTGCCCAAGCTGACGGTGCGCGAGAATCTCGCACTCGCCGTGCAGGCCCGCACGGGTCATTCTTTCGATTTTCTGGGTACGGTCGCGGACGAGTCCGATCTCGATGAGGGCGCGGAGGATGCCGCGCGCCGCGTCGGACTGATCGACGTCATGGAACAGATTGTCAGCACCTTGTCGCATGGCAAGCAGCGCGCGCTCGAACTCGGCATGGCACTGGCCTGCAAACCGCGGCTGCTGCTGCTCGACGAGCCGATGGCTGGCACCGACCCGGAAGAGTCGAAGCGCATGGGCGAGCTGATCCACAGCTTGCGCGACGAGCACACGCTGATCCTGGTCGAGCACGACATGGATGCCGTCTTCCGCCTCGCCGACCGCGTGTCGGTGCTGGTTGCGGGCGCAGTCATCGCCACTGACACGCCCGAGCAGATCCGCAACAACCCTCAGGTCATTTCCGCCTACCTGGGCGACGACGAATCTGCCGGACCGGAGGCCGTGCAATGAGCAGCCTGCTATCGATCGAAAACCTCGAGACCGGTTACGGCACCAGTCAGGTGCTGTTCGGCATGAATCTAGAAGTGCAACCGGGCGAGGCGGCCACGCTGCTTGGCCGCAACGGCATGGGCAAGACCACGACCCTGCGGGCGGTGTTCGGCCAGTTGCCGGTGTGGTCCGGCGAGATCCGCTTCCTCGGGGAGCGCATCAACGGCTTGCCCACCGAGCGCATCGCCCAGATGGGGCTGGCACTCGTCCCCGAGGGAAGGCAGATTTTTCCGAACCTCACGGTCAGAGAAAATCTGCAGGCCTTCGCCGCAAATCGCAGTGGCCGCGCCGACCCATGGACGCTGGAGAGCATCCACGCCCTGTTCCCAAGGCTCGCCGAGCGCGCACAGAACATGGGCAACCAGCTTTCTGGTGGCGAGCAACAGATGCTCGCCATTGGGCGAGCCCTGATCACCAATCCACACCTGCTCATCCTCGACGAGGCTACCGAGGGAATCTCTCCGCTGATCCGGCGCGAGATCTGGCAAGTGCTGGGTCGCCTCAAACACAATGGTCAGGCGATTCTGGTGATCGACAAATACCTCAATGAGCTGATGCGCGTTGCCGATCACCATGCCTTCATCGAGAAGGGCCGCTGCCCCTGGAGCGGCGACAATGCAGCGCTCGCAGCCGAACCCGAACTGTGGGAGCGTTACCTTGGCGTCTGAACCGACTCTCCCGCCCGAGCATCTGCGCCCCCCGTCCGGCACCGATTTTGCAAGTGAATACGACGTCAGTATTCGCGTTCCAGACTTTGCGGGCAGCCTTGCCGCCTGGAGTGCGCGCAGCAAGGCTGCCCGCGCGGATAACCCTGGCCATCTCGACCTGCGCTATGGCCCGGGTGTCGCCGAAACCCTCGACCTCTTTCTTCCTGCGCAGGGCAGAGGCCCGCACCCCTTGCTCGTGTTCATTCACGGCGGATTCTGGAGGCGCCTGCACAAAGACGACTTTTCGTGGATCGCACCGGCCTTTCTGGCGCGCGGCGTCGCCGTCGCGGTAGTGAACTACGGGCTCGCGCCCGCAACCACGCTGGAAGAGATCACCGCCCAGACCCGGCGCAGCCTCGCGTGG
>JALNWS010000273.1 GCA_023230755.1 Azoarcus sp. | reverse complement strand
TCGATGCGATCGACACCGCGTTCAATGCGGGGGCCACCGACTTCATCATCAAACCCATCAGCTGGCCCTTGCTGACCCAGCGCCTGCGCTACGCGCTGCGTGGCGGCCGACTGGCGCGCGAGGTGAGGCAGAACCGCCTGCGTCAGTCCTCGGCCACACGGATTGCGGGCCTGGGTTTCTGGGAATGGGACCCTCGCGGCGACGAGCTCTCATGGTCCGAGCGAGCCCCCGAACTGCTCGGCACGATGGTCTCCGCCCCGGAAACCGTCGACGCGCTGCTCAAGATCATCGTGCCCGAGGACCGCGAACGCTGTCGCAATGCGTTCGACGCCATCGATCGCGGAGAAGGCCGCATGGACATCGAGTTCCGCCTGCAGGCAGACAAGGCCGAACGCATCATTCGCCTGATCGGCGAACGCGGCGTCGAAGGCAGCGACTCGCACCGTCTGTTCGGCGCATTTCAGAACATCACCGACAGTCGCCGTACCGAAGCACTGGTTGACTATCTTGCGATGCACGATGACCTGACCGGGCTTGGCAACCGGCGCCTGTTCAGTCACAAGCTGGAGGCCGCGCTCGAGGCAGTCAGAAGCAGCCACGACGGCGTGCTCCTGGTGTCATGGATCGACCTCGCGCGCTTCCATCGCCAGAACGATGCGCTCGGCGAAGCTGCGGGCAACCGCCTGCTGGTTCAGGTTGCGCAGCGGTTGAAGAAGGTGGAACTTCTGAGTGGCGAAGTAGCACGCGTCGGGGGCGACGAGTTTGCGGTTTTGCTGCGCGGCGCAACGGAGAACGAAGTGCGCCACCGGCTCGAGCAGATACTGGAAACGCTCGAGTATCCGATGCATGTGGATGGCCAGGAGGCCTTTCTTTCGCTGACCGCCGGCATCGCCCTCTACCCGGCCCACGGACACGATGTCGAACAGCTGATCAACCTCGCGCAGGAGGCCCAGCGCTCGGCACGTCACCAAGGCAAAACGGTCGAGATGGCCAGCCAGCAGGACTCGCATAGTGCGCTTGCCGCCCTTGATATAGAGCGTGCGTTGCGACGCGCGCTCGAGAACGACGAGTTTCATCTCGTCTATCAACCGCAAATGGATCTGCGCAGCGGAAAGATCGTGGGCGCAGAGGCGCTGCTGCGTTGGCACCATCCCGAACGCGGACCGATGTCGCCGGTGGAATTCATTCCGGTGCTCGAGGAGATCGGCCTGATTTCAGCCGTAGGTCAATGGGTACTCAGAGAAGGCTGCCGCCAGGCGCGATACTGGGAACAGACAGGGACCGGGATTCGGATCGGCATCAACCTGTCAGCGCGCCAGTTTCTCGATCCGATGCTGTTCGGCGTCATCACCGGCGCCTGCGAGGCTGCGGGTGCAAACGCCGAACTCATCGAACTCGAAATCACCGAAAGCCTGGCGATGCAGGATCCCGAGCACTCGATCGACGTGTTGCGCCGCCTGCGTGAATCCGGCTTCAGGATTGCCATCGACGATTTCGGCATCGGCTATTCCTCGCTCGAGTATCTGCTGCGCTTTCCGCTCGACACCATCAAGATCGACCGCGCCTTCGTCTCCCAGATCACCGATGCGCGTGCCGACCGTGCCATCGTGCGCGCCATCACTGCCATCGCGCAGACCCTGGGGCTGTCAACCATTGCCGAAGGCATTGAGACCCTGCGCCAGTGCGACTTCATCGAAGCGCTCGGGGTCAGCGAGATTCAGGGCTATCTGATCGGAAAGCCAATGAAGCCCGCCGACTTTGAACACCTCGCGAGCACTTTCCGACGCCCCGCATGAGCGGCCCGCAAACGCCGGAAAAACTCAGTTACCGCAGCGCTCGCGAACGAAGGACTCGAACGCTGCAAGGGTTTCCGGCACCAGCACTGCGATCTGCTCCGTCAGCCGCATCACAAGTGCGGAATCGTGCTCGAGCGCAGCCTCCTCAAGCGCTGCGGCCGCCCTTGAAAGGGCAACACCTCCCATGTTGCCGACGCTGCCTTTGATGTTGTGCGCAACGCTTCGTATTGCGACAAAATCGCCGGCTGCAGACGCCACACTCACCTCATCGAACTGTGCGGGCAATTGAACGCCCAACTGCGTCACGATGTCGCAAAGGTCGGCACCCAACAACTGATGCAGCTCATTGAGCGCAGGCAGATCCAGTATCGTCTCAAAACGCTCGAGCCTGTCCATTCCATCTCCATGGATTTGTGGGGGAGACACCCCCGAACACAATCCGGAAAACATAATAGACGCAATCACTTACAGGCAACTGACGAGGCGGTGCGTGGCATACGCCATTGCAGCCAAGCTGCACACATTGTCATATTGTCTTGGCGAAAACGGCAATTAACTGCTATTTTTGACGTTGACTTCAGATATTGGCAATTGACATCTATGGCTTCAGCCGACACTCCTTCAGAGTTCATCAGCACGGCGCAAGCTGCGCGTCAACTCGGCCTGTCTCTGGGAGCGGTTCAACAGATGGTCGAACACGGCAAGCTGGTCGCCTGGAAAACAGCCGGAGGCCATCGCCGCATCAGGCAGGACTCGGTCGATGCCCTGCTCTCGAATACAACACAACAGCCCTCTGCGCCGACGTCAATGGCCATTGCCCGCCCCCACGGCGAGAACCTGAGCGTGGTGATACTGGAGGACGACCTCCTGTTGCAGACGGTCTATCGCGAAACAATGGCAAAGTGGGGCCTCCCCCTCGAAATCCAGATGTTCGACAACGGGCTCGACGCCCTGCTCGAAGTCGGCCGCTGCATGCCCGATCTGCTGATCGCCGATCTGAGGATGAGTGGCCTGGACGGTTTTCAGATGATTCGTCGCCTGCGCGACAACCCGGCAACTCAGGATCTGCCCATCGTGGTTGTTTCGGTGCTCACAGCTGAAGAAGTCACGGCCGAGGGCGGGCTGCCGGACGATGTAACCGTCTATGGCAAGCCGATTCCCTTTCGCGAACTGCACGGCTACGTGCAGGCTCAAATTGCACGTATTCGCCGACAGCGCAATCTTCGCAGCGGGATCAGCCAGTCGTCCGTCTGACCCTGATGCCCAGGGCCCCGAGCGTCCGGCTGGTTTGCGCCTTCTGCAGAATCGCGACCGACTGCGCTGTCTTGAGCCTTGAGCATGAATGAGTGGCTCACACGGTTCAGCCTTCGAGCCAAGCTGATCGGCATCTTCGTCGTAATCAAGGTTGTCCCGCTGCTGCTGCTCGCCTGGTTCGCATGGAGCGCCGCTCGCGACCTCGGCCAATCGGTCACCGAAGGCGCGGTGAGCATGGCGGACACGATGCGCAATACGCAGCAGCGCACCGCCCGGACCGCAATCGACGATTCAATCGCAGCCCTTGACGACCGATCGCGCGAGGCAATCGAAACACTCACAACCAATACCGCGCGCATCATTGCCCGTTTCCTCTACGACCGCGACAAGGATGTCTTGGGCGCAGCCAGCCTGCCGATACAGGCGGAAGTCTACCGTCGCTTCATCACCACGCACGTGCGCGAATTCGAGGACCACGGCCCATACCGACCGACCACGGACGGCCACGCATGGGAACCGGTCGAGCAGGCCGAACGCCCGGCCGCGCGCGTGAATACGCCACTCCCCGACAACGCCAAACAGTTTCACTACCGGGAACCCGAGCTAACCGGGCGCATGCGAACACGCCCGCTGTTTCTGGAAATCAGTTTTATCGGGCTCGACGGCAAGGAGCAATTGAAGGCTGTCGCGGACACCGCCACCGACCTGCTCACGACCGAACTGCGTGACGTCACCATGCGTGAGCACACCTTTCTCCATGCCGAAACCTACTGGCACGAACTGCAGGCCCTCAAGCCCGGCGAGATCCATGTGTCCGACCTGATCGGAGAGCAGGTGCGGACGGACTGGATCGGCCCCTATACGCCGGAAGAGGCAGCACGAAGAGGACGCGCATTTACCCCGGAAAACTCCGGCTATGCCGGCCTCGAGAACCCGGTCGGCAAGCGCTTTCGTGGCCTGATCCGGTGGGCAACGCCCGTGCTGCATAAAGGGCAGCGAATCGGCTACGTCACCCTCGCACTCGATCACGCCCACCTGATGGCCTTTACCGACTCGCTGCGCCCCACCCCCGAGCGCAGATCGACGATTGCCGACCCGGCATCGGGCAACTACGCCTTCATGTGGGACCACCTGGGCCGCAGCATCTCCCACCCTCGCGATTACTTCATTGCCGGCCGCGATGCCCAGACCGGCGAACACACCGCGCCATGGCTTGACACCGAACTCTACGAACAATGGCAGCAAAGTAAT
>JALNWS010000272.1 GCA_023230755.1 Azoarcus sp. | reverse complement strand
CGACCCGGGTCAGCCAGTCGCCGTGACTGCCGTCTTCTCCGCGCACGGCGGCGAAGAAGCGGCGTTGCAGTTCGCCTGTCACCACGCCTGGCTGCCCCTTGCCCACGCGGCGACGGTCGACCTCCACCACCGGTGTGATCTCGGCTGCGGTGCCGGTGAAGAATACTTCGTCTGCCACATAGAGTTCGTCGCGGGTGATACGGCGGGCGCGGATCTCGTAGCCGGCCTCCTGCGCCAGGGCGTGAATCGTGCGCCGGGTGATGCCGTCCAGTGCTGACGTGATCTCGGGCTCCCAGATCACGCCGCGTTTCACCACGAACACATTCTCGCCCGGGCCTTCGGCGACGAAGCCGTCGGTGTCGAGCAGCACGGCCTCATCGTAACCTTCGGCACGCGCCTCGCGGCACGCGAGGATGGAGTTGGTGTAGGTCGACACCGATTTCGCACGACACATCTGCACGTTCACATGATGGCGCGCAAAGCTCGCCACCTTCACCCGGATGCCCTGCTCCATGGCCTTGTCGCCAAGGTAGGCGTTCATCACCCAGGCAGCGACCATCACGTGAACCGCAGCGCCGACGGGGTCGATCCCCGCCTTTTCGGCGCCGAGAAAGACCAGCGGCCGGATGTAGCCGCCGCTGCTGAGGTCGTTGCGGCTGATCGCGTCGCAGCAGGCGCTGCGCACGGCATCGCGGTCGAAAGGCATCTCCAGCCCGAGAATGTGGGCGGAGTCGAAGAGACGTTCGATGTGGTCGTCGAGACGAAAGACGGCCGGGCCGTCGGCGGTGGCATAGGCGCGGATGCCCTCGAAGCAGCCCAGCCCGTAGTGCAGGGTGTGGGTCATCGCGTGCACCTTCGCCTCGCGCCAGGGCAGCCATTGCCCGTCCATCCAGATCCAGCCGTCGCGTTCTTCCATGCTCATGATGTGCTCCTTGTACGATCGAAATGAGGAAACGCGCGCCGCATGTGCGGGGAGCGTTGTCGCGCACCGGTGATGACGGCGCGTTCGATCCACGTGGAGAAACGACGATGAGTTTCAGCGGCCTGGCACGGGTGTGTGCGCGGCCGTGTGGTGATCGAGTGAGGCGGGTGTGATCAGATTGCCGCTGGCGGCGCGGCGTCTCAAACGAAAACGTGGCTCACTCAGGTGAACAGGATTCAACCGAATGTGATGGCGCTCAATCCGGCACTTCGCTGCGGGCACGGGCCTGCAGCCAGCGCACGAAGTGTCGCACCCAGCGCTGCTCGTAGGCTTCCGGACGCAGCACGGCATAGAACCCCTTGCCTTCGGCATGCTGTGCGAAAGGCCTCACCAGGCTGCCTTCGGCGAGATAGCTGCGCGCCAGCAGACCGACCGTCAGCGCCACGCCAACGCCAGCGGCCGCCGCCTCGAGCATCATCATCGCATCCTCGAAGACCATGCCTTCGCACGGTTCTTCGCGGTCGATGCCGGCTGCGGCAAACCACGGCCTCCATTCGAGCAGCGGATGGCGCAGCAGGGGTACTGCGGCGAGCCGTGCGGGATCCGCCGGTGTGCCGAGCCGCGCTGCCAGCGCTGGACTGCACACCGGAAAAACGGTTTCGCGGCGCAGTTCGTAAGCTTCCAGCCCCGGCCACGGCGGTTTTCCGTAACACACACCGAGATCGCTCTTGCCCGCGGCCACCGGTGCCAGGGTAGACGCGGTGGAGAGCACGTAGCTGACCTCCGGATGCTCGCTGCGATAGTCGGCAAGCTGGCCGACGAACCATTTCGCCCCCAGGGCGGGGGCTACTGACAGGCGCAGCTCATGCTTACTGCTGCCGCGTACGCGGGCACTGGCGGATTCGATGCGGGCGAGTGCACCCTGCACTTCGGTCAGATATGCCCGGCCTTCGTCGGTTAGCGCGATCTGGCGGTGTCCGCGCTCGAACAGCTTCACGCCCAGCCAGGCTTCCAGTGCCTTGATGCGGTGACTGACCGCGGAAGGGGTCAGGCTCAACCTATCCGCCGCAGCCAGAAAGCTGCCGCTGTTTGCCGCGGCTTCGAAAGCGACAATCGACGGGAGTGGAGGCAATTGCATGGTGGCATTTCGGCGGATTTCCGGCACCGATGGTAACGCGCCGGGCGGGGCGTGCGCAGCGCTAGTGAGTTCCACAGGGATGATGGTCGGCGCCGCAGGTGTCGAAGTTACCGAGCGGACGGTCGAAGGTGTATTCCAGCGGTGCGCCGATCCACTCTCTTGCGGCGTCTTCCACGCCACCGGTCGGTACCGTGAACGGCAGGGCGACGATGAAGCACGCCGTGCCGAGCACAGTGGCGACGATGCCGAGCGGACGCACCAGGATCAGATCCACCGCCATGTCACTGCTGCGGTCGCCGGTGACCGGTTCCCGGTGCTGTGCCAATGCCGGCTGGCACAGCATCAGTGTCAGCGTGGAAACAATCAGCGCGGCTTTCCTTCCGCCCGGATGGAGTCGCATTTCAAGCTCCGCAGAATCCTCCCTTGCAGTATGGACCGCCGTCAGCCCTTCGGCCACAGGATCATCTGTGAGCAGCGAAACAGCGCCAGCTTGCGCCCGCTGGCCTCGTCGGTGACCACTGCGTCCCATACCTGCGTGCTCCGCCCCAGGTGCTGGGCGGTTGCCACACAGGCGATGCTGCCTTCGCGCACGGTGCCGAGATGATTGCTCTTGAGTTCGATGGTCGTGAACGATTCGGCTCCCTCCGGCAGGTGCGCAATGGTGCCGTAGCCGCACGTGGTGTCGGCCAGGGCGACGATGCTTGCGGCGTGGAGAAACTTGTTCGGCGCAAAGTGCAGCTGTTTCACCGGCATCCGGCTGGTGAGCACGCCTTGGGCGATGCTCTGGATCTCGATGCCGAGGTAGCCGGGCAGGTATTCACTGCCGCGCTGCTTGAGGAGTTCGAGGGTGATCTCGGGGCGGAGTTGGCTCATGGTGGCATTTCCTGGTCATTTGTCCGCTGGCAGCATACTTATCCTGCGCGCTTACGCAAGGTGCTCATACCGGTGCGCCTGAGTGTACGTCCCGTCCCGGACTTGCGCCGCGCAAGTCCTTGCCCCGGCACGGAGAGCCCGGGGCATGTGCCGTTTTGCAACAATCTGCGGTCAGGCTGTGAAGGGAAGGCCGGACATCCGTTTTCATGCGTCAGACGGCCCCGGCTTTCGGTATTCCGGCCGTTTCGGTACGTGGTGTGTTCAATCGGACCGCAAGGGCCTTGACACTTTCGGGACTGGAGGCTTCAATGACTGAAGCATGGTGCAACACAGCATGCTGGTCTCGGTTAATGACGACGTAATTATCTGATGAGGCCGAGATAATCGATCCAGTCGAAGGACTTTAAAACGCTTCTTAGGAGGAACACCATGGTCAAGGCAACGTCTGCGCAGGACAGCGCAATGCAGCAAAATATCGAGGTACTGATGACTTTGTCCGAAGCTGGACTAACGGGCATTGAACGCCTTTCGACGCTCAATCTGTCGCTGGCCAAGACGCTTTTTGACGATGGTGTCGAAAATTCACGTACATTCGCTGACATGAAGGATATCAACGACATGACGAATATGACGACCGTATTCAACAGCAAGGCAACCGAGCAGTTCATGGATTACTTCCGTGGTGTGCAGCAGATCAATGCTGACCTGCAGGAAAGGGTGTTTGCCATCATGAACCAGCAGATGGCGGCCTTCGGGGGCGGCGCGGTCACTCCCAATCCCATGCTTGAGATCTTCACCAAGCTTGCCGAGCAGGCCGCCGACATGACGGCTGCGAACCTCAAGACGATTTCCCAGGGCATCGACGCGGGCACCGAGGCGTCCGAACCCGCCGCTACTGCGGTATCCAAGGCAAAGAAAACCGCCTGAATAATTTGTGTGGCAGGGTGTCGCGTCCTGCCACGCAATGAACCGGGCCTGGCGTCTCAAGGGGCAACAGGCTCGGGACTGCCCGGTGCCCGAATCCGATCGGCGCTTTGCGGGCTCGAAGCGCAACGTTTCAGAGCGCTGCGTGAGTGTCTCTTCGGTCGCACGCGCAACGGGGTGAGCAAGGGGTCGGTTCGCTCCATCACGCGTGTCTTGCTTGAATGAATATTGCGCGTGACTATAGTCAGTGCGTACCGCGTCAATTCAAATGCGGTCCTCTGATGTGCGCGGCAGTCGCTGTTTTCCGCGCAAGCCCTCGCATGTCCAAACCAAGAACAGGACGCCAGTCCGGAGGAGACCGAGCATGTTCATCGTCACCAATCGCGAAGTCGACGAAACCAAAACGACCGTCGAGGACGCATTCAAGTCCTATCCGAATGCCTGCGGGCCGAACGAATTGCGCCTTGCCGAGGCGGTGCGCGATGGCAAGGCGTGGCGGATCACGATCCTGCCCGACGAGATCACCGACGAGATG
>JALNWS010000271.1 GCA_023230755.1 Azoarcus sp. | reverse complement strand
TATGAGGCCGACGATGCCTCGCACGATCTCAGTGTATTGTCCGAGCTTGCTCATCCGGACGACTGGGACAGCGTTCAGGCTGCGCTGGCAGCCCACCTCCACGGCGAATGCGATCATTACGAAGCCGATTACCGCTTGCGTCATCGGGACGGTCACTGGGTCTGGGTGCACAGCCGGGGCCAGGTCATGGCGCGCGACGAGAGCGGAGCGCCGCGGCGGATGGTCGGCACGCATCTGGACATCACCGAACGCAAACTGGCCGAAGCCAGAGAGCTCGACCTGCGGGCGCGACTGTCCAAGCTCGTCGCACAGGTGCCGGGTCTGGTCTATCAATACCTCCTGCGCAGCGACGGCACCGCCTGCTTTCCCTATGCCAGCCCGGCGATTTTCGATATCTATGGCATTTCGGCGGAAGCGGCTGCACGGTCTTCCGAATGCGTGTTTGCCATCATTCACCCGGATGATCGGGAGCGGGTGAGCGCGTCGATTCTGGAATCGGCCCGCGATCTCAGCATCTGGCACAGTGAATATCGAGTCTGCACCGAGGACGGCAAGGTACGCTGGCTGCTCGGCTATTCAAATCCCGAGCGTACGCCCGAAGGGGATACCTTGTGGCATGGCTATATCCAGGATGTAACGGAAGCGCATGCAGCGGCCGACGCCTTGCGCGAAAGCGAAGAACGTTTGCGTCTGACCGTGGCCGCGGTTCGGGACGGGCTGTGGGAATGGGACATCGAAAGTGGGCGGGCGACGTGGGATGCGCGCTGTTACGCCATTGCAGGATATGCAGTCGGTGCCATTGAGCCGTCTTACGGGGCCTTCATGGCGCTGGTTCATCCGAAGGACCGGGAACGCATCAAGTCCAGTCTGAGCAACCAGATCCGTTTCAGGCCCGATGAGGTCGCGACCGAAGAGTTCCGTGTAAAAAAGGGGGCGGGTGACTGGCTGTGGATCGAATGGCGGGGCAGTGTCGTCGACCGTCAGAACGGCATCCCGAAAAGGATGATCGGCACCATCACCGACGTCACGCAAAGGGTGGCCGCCAATCAGTTCCGGCGTGCGCTGCTCGACCAGAATGCGGCGGCAATCGTGGTTTCCTCTCCTGACGGATATGTGCTGTATGCCAATGAGCGCGCACACCAGACTTTTGCGCCGCAGGGGGAGATGCTGCAGGGGGTGGCGTTGCGCACCCTGCATCTCGACGATGGGTCTTGGCGGGCCATGGGCGAGTACGTCGAAGGGCTGCGCGCAACCGGGTACACGCGTTTCGAGTACCCGCTGCGCGACGCCGAAGGCAAGGCGCGCTGGTTCGACATGCACGGCACGTTGCTCGACCTGGAGCAGCCCGACAGCGAGATGCTGTGGACCCTGACGGACATCACCGAGCGCAAGGCCGCAGAGGCGGCGCTCATCACCGAACGCACGCGCCTCACGGCCCTGCTCGAGCGCTTTCCCGGCGGCGTGCTGCTGGAGGATGCTGCCGACCGTATCGTGATGGCCAACCAGGGCTTGTGCGAATTGCTGTCGATTCCCTTGGCTCCGCACTCGCTGGTGGGGATGACGCGGCAGTCGCTGAGCGAGCGCTTCCCCGATCTCGAGCTGAAGTGGCTGGAGGTGGAAGAGGGGACTCGCGTTGGTCTGGCGCATACGATCGAAGTGGAGGGCGCGGGCAACCAGTCGTTTGAAGTCGACTGGGTGACGATCGTGCATGGAGACGAGAGTCTGGGGCATGTATGGCTGGTGCGCGACATCACCGGGCGCAAGCTCTACGAACGAAAGCTGGTGTCTCTGGCGGCGACCGATCCGCTGACCTCTCTGCCCAACCGGCGCAGCTTCATGGCCGAACTCGAGCGCACCATTGCCGAGCCGAAACGCCCGGACGACCGTCCGGGTGCCTTGCTGATGCTCGACATCGACCACTTCAAGCGGGTCAACGACACTTACGGTCATCCGGTTGGCGATCGTGTGCTCAAGCATCTGGCGGACGTGATCACCAAGGTCTTGCGGCGGGAGGATATCGCCGGACGCCTGGGTGGCGAAGAGTTTGCGGTCCTGCTGCACGGCACCACGAACGAAAGTGCCTTCGGCCTCGCGGAGCGTTTGCGGCGGGCGGTCTGCAACTCACCGCTCGACTGCGAGAGCGGCCTGATCCAGATTACGGTCAGTATCGGGCTGGCGGTGTTCGATGGTACCTCGGCCGAACGCATGCTCGCGTGTGCCGATCAGGCCCTCTACGAAGCCAAGGAAGGTGGACGCAACCGGGTGTGCATGTGGTCGGGCGTGTTCTTCTGAGCGAGGCTTCATGCACCGGGATCGGCACCCGGTATTCCGCCGCGGGGCTTGTGCGCTCAGGTACAGTCTGGCGGCCCTTCAGCAGCCCCTGCCTGTAATGGACCACCGCACGGTTCTCCGCATCGCCCTGCCGGTGATGCTCTCCAACGCGTCTACGCCGCTGATCGGCGTTGTCGACACGGCCATCGTCGGGCGTATTCCCGATCCGGCCTATATCGCCGCGGTCGCGCTGGGCGCGCTGGTATTTACCTTTGTGTTCTGGGGCTTCGGCTTCCTGCGCATGGGCACCACGGGCCTGACTGCGCAGGCGCTTGGCAGCGGCGACTCCGACGAGCTGGTGGCCGGGCTGGGGCGGGCCTTGCTGATCGCCACGGTGGTTGGTGCGGTGCTGGTCGGCCTGCAGTGGCCGATACGCGAGATCGCCTTCGCGCTGCTCGAAGCCAGCGACAGGACCGAAGGCCTGGCGCGCAGCTACTTCGATATCCGCATCTGGGCGGCACCCGCCACCCTGGCCAACTATGCGCTGCTGGGCTGGTTCATCGGGCTGGGTCGCACCGACATTGGTCTCGTGCTGCAGCTGGTGCTGAACCTCGTCAATATCGCGCTCGACGCCTTCTTCGTACTTGGGCTGGGGCTCGACGTGCGTGGTGTGGCGCTCGGCACCCTGTTTGCCGAATACCTCGCCGCCCTGGTCGGGCTGGTGATCGCCGTGCGCTACATGCGCCGTCACGGTGCGCAGTTGCGTTTTGGCAATCTGCTGGTGACCGAGCGCCTGAAGCGCACGCTGGCGGTGAACCGCGACATCATGATCCGCTCGCTGGCGCTGATCTTCGTGTTTGTCTGGTTCATGGCCCAGGGCGCTAGGCACGGTGACGTCACGCTGGCAGCAAATGCCGTGCTGATGCAGTTCGTATCGATCAGCGCCTATTTTCTCGACGGGCTCGCCTTTGCCGCGGAGGCGCTGGTGGGACGTGCGCTGGGTGCGCGCGACCGCGCTGCCTTTCGCGCAGCGGTCCGCGTCAGCACCCTGTGGGCGGTGCTGGTGGCCTTGCTGGTCAGTGCCGTCTACTTCATCGCAGGGCCCTCGGTGGTGGATGCGCTCACCACCGACCCGGACACCCGTGCGGCGGCCCGCATCTATCTCCCCTGGGCCGCACTGGCGCCGCTTGCCGGCGTGCTGGCCTTCCAGCTCGACGGCATCTTCATCGGTGCCACGCGCAGCATCGAGATGCGCAATGCCATGCTGTTCTCGACCGCGGTCTTCGTGCTGGCCTGGTGGCTGATGCAGCCCTGGGGCAATCACGGCCTGTGGGCTGCGCTCTATGTGAACTATGTGGCGCGCGCGCTCTCCCTCGGGTGGTACTACCCGGCGCTGGCGCGACTCGATTGAGGTACGCGGGCAGGGTCTGCAGGTGTGGTGTTCGGGTGTGGTCTGCAGCAGGCGATAGAATGAGGGCATGACACATGCCGCTCCTGCCTTTTCGCTCGACCATGCCGGCCTGCTCGACACCCTGGCCGCCCACGACAGGCTGCTCATCATCCAGGACCTCGATGGTGTCTGCATGGGACTGGTTCGCGACCCGCTGACCCGCAGCATCGAAACCCGCTACGTCGAAGCGGCGCGCAGGCTTGCGGGGCAGTTCTACGTGCTCACCAATGGCGAACACGTCGGCCGTCGCGGCGTGAATGGCATCGTCGACAAGGCGCTCGATGCTGCTGCAGGTGCGCAGGATCACGGCCTCTACCTGCCCGGACTGGCCGCCGGTGGCGTGCAGTTTCAGGACCGCCACGGCGCGGTGTCGCACCCCGGCGTCAGTGACGATGAGCTGGCCTTCCTGCAGGCCGTGCCCGCCAGGGCAGAGCGCTTTCTTGGCGAGTTGCTGGCAACGGCGCCGTTCGGGCTTGATGCGGGCGAGATTGCCGATGCAGTGGCGTCCACCGTGCTCGACAACATTGCCTCACCCACCATCAACATCAACCAGCTCTACCACCGCTTCGGCGCACAGCCTGCGCGCTACCGCCAGCTGCAGCAGGCAGTGGAAGCGTTCATGGACGGGCTGCAAAGCGAGGCGGCGGGCGTCGGGCTGGAGCAGGCCTTTTTCGTGCACCTCGCGCCCAATCTCGGCAC
>JALNWS010000270.1 GCA_023230755.1 Azoarcus sp. | reverse complement strand
TGCGGCCGAGCAGCAGTTCGTTCAGCAACTGCTGTTCTTCAAGAACATCGCCGTTGCAGGCGGTCTATTCACCCTGGCCGCCTTCGGTGCCGGCACCTGGAGTGTGGACGCCCGTCGCGCCGCCGCCTGAGCCGTTTCCGACCAACAGCGGTCATCACCAGCCCCCTGCAGGCGGTGGCCGAAATGCAGTACCTCACCCTCAAACTGAAGCAAGGAGCAACAAATGAGCAAAGTCGTCGTGGTCTATCACTCCGGTTACGGTCACACCCAACGCATGGCGGAGGCCGTCGCCGCAGGCGCAGACGCCCGGCTCGTCCCGATCGATGGCGAGGGCAACCTGCCCGAGGGCGGCTGGGAGCTGCTTGCCGCAGCCGATGCCATCATCATGGGCAGCCCGACCTACATGGGCACCGTGAGCTGGCAGTTCAAGAAGTTTGCGGATGCCTCGTCAAAGGCCTGGTTCGGCCAGCAGTGGAAGGACAAGGTCTTCGCCGGCTTCACCAACAGCGCCACGATGAACGGCGACAAGCTGTCCACCCTGCACTACCTGTTTACGCTGGCGATGCAGCACAGCGGGATCTGGGTGGGCACGGGCATGATGCCGAGCAACACCAAGGCCGCTCAGCGCAACGACCTGAACTACGTCGGCTCGTTCAGCGGCGCGATGGCGCAGTCGCCGTCCGACAGCAGCCCGGACGAAATGCTGCCGGGTGACCTGGAAACCGCGCGCCAGTTCGGCAAGCGCGTCACCGAAGTAACGGCCCGCTTCAAGGCCTGAGCCTGAGCGGTCGGGCGCACCAGGGCTCACCGCCCTCGCGCCCGACACCGCGCATGATCAGGCGCAGCGCCAGCTCAATGCCGGCCACTTGCGCGCTTTGGCAACGGCAGCGAGGCGCTCGTCGGCATTGACCACGACCGGGTGGCTGACCGCTTCAAGCAGGGGCAGATCGTTTGCCGAGTCGCTGTAGAACCGGCACGCCCTGAGTGCGCCCTCGTCCATGCCCCCAGCCCGCAGCCATGCAATCAGGCACGGCTGCTTCTGCTCGCGAAAGCAGATCGGCCCCTCGATGCGTCCGGTAAGCGCGCCCTTGCGCACCTCGGCCCGCGACGCGATGACAGGCACATCGAGCAGCTCACCGACCGCATCCGACAGAAAGCTGTGGGTCGCGGTGATGATCGCCAGCGTGTCGCCCTGCGCGCGATGTTCGGCCAGCGCAACCAGCGCCTCCACACTGATGCGCGGCGCAATGCAGGATGCAACGAAGGCCTTGCGCACGGGCAGCCAGTCGCTCAGCGGCCGCGCGCCCAGCAGGCCCAGGTGAAAGCCGTAGTAGTCGCTGATGTCGAGCTGTTCCGCCGCGTAGCGCGCCATGTAGTCGGCCTGGGCCGCCAGCACGGTGGCGGGCACATGGCCGTTGTCGACCAGGTATTCGAGCCACAGGGTATTGCTGTCACCGTCGAGCAGGGTGTGATCGAGATCGAAGAGCGCAAGAGACATTGTTGGGTTTGATCGTGTATTAAGGGTTTGGGTCGGACCGGCTCAGTCGATGAGCAGTCCATCCGCATCGAAAAATGGATAAGGTCCGTCGTAGTCGCCGACCACTGCGCCGTGGCTGACGATGCGGCCGTCGGCCCACCAGTGCAGCATGAAACCCGGCGGCTCCATGCGGAAACAGCTCGGCGCGTCGGGGCGGATATCGAGCGCCACCTGATGTGCCGGACTCGGGCTGGTCAACACCCGACGCCCGCCCACGGTGGTCTGGATGTTGCGGTGCAAATGGCCGCACAGAATAAGCTCGATCTGCGGATGACGCGAGACGATTTCGGCAAAGGCCTCGCGCCCGGTGAGCCCGATGTCGTCCATGTGGCCGATACCGGTGACGAACGGCGGATGGTGCATGACCACCAGCGTCGGTTTGTCGGCAGCCTGACTCAGCGTCGCATCCAGCCATTCGAGGCGCTCGCGGCACAGCTCGCCCCGCCCGGCGTTCGGCACCAGGGTGTCGAGGCCGACGATGCGCAGGGGGAAGCGATCCTCGATCGCGAACTGCAGAAAGCCGGAGGACGGCAGATAGCCATCGTCGGCAAAGGCGGCACGCAGGGCTTCGCGCTCGTCGTGGTTGCCGGGTACGACCACGATCGGCTGTTTCAGGGGGGCGAGCAGGGTCTTGAGCCAGGCGTACTCTTCCGCCCGCCCGAGATCGACGAGATCGCCACTCATCACGATCAGGTCCGGCTGCGGGTCGAGCTTCAGCACCTCGGCCACGCAGCGCTGCAGCATGGCCGCGGTATCGACGCGCTTGTAGGCGAGCTTGCCGGGCAACTTGATGTGGGTATCGGTGATCTGCGCAATCAGCATGGTCGCACTCCTTCAGTGACTGGCGCGGTGGGATGAAAGGTCGAGCACGCCCTGAGGGTCCACCCGCATGCGGACCGCCTCTCCAAGCTGCAGGGTGCAGCGCGCCATGCTCTCCACCACCAGCGGCTGCCGGTCGCCTACGTCGATGAACAGCCGGGTGCGGTCGCCCAGGAAGAAGGCGGCGGCAACCGTGCCGACGAGGTCGGCGTGCTCTCCAGCGCCTGCGATGCGCACATCCTCGGGCCGGAAAAGAATCTCGCTGGCCGCACTGTGTCCACCCTGCCAGGGCACGATGCCTGCGGCGCAGATGAAACCGTTCGGCCCCATTTCGCCACTGAGCCGGTTCATCGTGCCGATGAAGCCGGCGACGAAGGGCGACGCCGGCTGGTGATAGATCTCGCGCGGGGTGCCGGTCTGGGCAACACGGCCGTGCGACATGACAATAATGCGGTCACCCAGCGCCATCGCCTCGGTCTGGTCGTGGGTGACGTAGATCGCGGTGATGCCGAGTTCGCGCAGCAGCTGGTTGATCTCGACCCGCAGTGCATCGCGCAGCTGGGCATCGAGCGCGGTCAGCGGTTCGTCGAGCAGCAGCGCGCGGGGCTGCACCGCCAGCGCGCGCGCCAGCGCCACCCGCTGCCGCTGGCCGCCGGAGAGCTGGTCGATGCTGCGGTCGGCCAGCGCCTCGATGCGCATCATTGCCAGCATTTCGGCGACCCGTGTGCGCTGCTCGGCCACAGGCCGTTTGCGGATGCGCAATCCGTAGCCGACGTTCTCGGCCACCGTCATGTTGGGGAACAGCGCGTACGACTGGAACACCATGCCGACGTTGCGCGATTCGATGCTTTGCGTGGTGACATCCACACCGTCGAACAACACCCTGCCACCGGCGTCCGGCTGTTCGAGCCCGGCGATGAGGCGCAGCGTGGTGGTCTTGCCGCAGCCGGAGGGCCCGAGCAGCACGAGGGTCTCGCCGGCACGGATGTCGAGATTGAGCGGCTCCAGCACACGGGTGCCGTCGCCAAAAGTCTTGGCGCAGGACTGCAGACTGATCGACAGCGGCTTGGGAGATGTGGCGAGTGTCATTTCGACTCCGGAACAGGATCGTCGCTGATGAAACGCCTGGGCCGCGGACGGGCAAAGGCCTGCATGGCCAGCAGCAGCGGCACGATCATCAGCAGGAAGATCAGGGTGTAGGCGCTGCCGATCTCGAGCCGCAGCGACGCATAGGCGTCCGCCAGGCCAACCGGCAGGGTCTTGGTCAATGGGGTGTGCAGCAGCCAGGTCAGGTTGAACTCACCGATGGAAAGGGTCACCACCATCAGCGAACCGGCAAGAATGCCGTTGCGGCAGTTCGGCAGCACGATGTCGAAGAAGCGCTGGCGAAAGCTCGCGCCGAGCGAAGCCGCGCCCTCTTCCAGCGTCGTGAGGTCGATAGATGCCAGCACCGCCAGCACCGAGCGCACCATGAACGGCAGGGTGAACAGCACGTGTCCGACCAGGATGAAGGTCCATGAGGTGCGAAAGCCGCCCATCCCGCCGTAAGCCGAAATCAGCGCAAGCGCGGTGGCGAGGCCGGGCACCGCGATCGGCAGCATCAGCAGCTCCTCCACCAGCCGGCTCAGGCGCGAGCCCGAGCGCGTCAGCACATAGGCGGTGGGCACGCCGAGCACCAGGGTGACGAGCAGGCAGGCGAGCGCGATGCCGATCGAACGGAAGATCGTGTCGCGGTAGCCGTCCCACACCTCGAACACCCAGCGCAGGGTCAGCCCGCTTTCGAGGCCGACAAAGTAGTTGGACGTGAGCCCGGCCAGAATCGACAGCACGACCGGTACGATCAGGAAGGCGCACACCGCCAGCGTGAACGCCAGTTGCAGGCCGAAGAGCATCCTGTGGTTTTTCATTGCTGCCCCCTCATCCTGCGGCTGCGACGGTGGAACCCGCAGCCGTCCGCGCCAGTGCGAGCACCAGCCAGGTCACCGCGCCGAGCACGAAGCTCAGGGCCGCCGCCATGGCGATGTTGGCCGACAGGGTGAACTCGGTATAGATGACCATCGGCAGCACGTTGATGCGCGCCGCCAGCGTGAAT
>JALNWS010000269.1 GCA_023230755.1 Azoarcus sp. | reverse complement strand
TCCGGTTGCGGCCAGTTGAAGCCGGTGCCCTGAACCAGCAACACGCGCTCCTCTTCGAGCAGCTCTGCGATGAAGGCCTGATCATCGACGATCGGGTACATCTTCGGGTCGAGCTTCGGGAACATGTACAGCGTGGCCTGCGGCTTGACGCAACTCACGCCGGGGATGGCCGTGATCAGCTCCCATGCGAGGTCACGCTGGCGGCGCATGCGTCCGCCTTCGGACACGAGGTCGTTGATGCTCTGGTAGCCACCGAGTGCAGTCTGGATGGCGTACTGGCCGGGGACATTGGCGCACAGTCGCATCGAGGCCAGCATGTTGAGGCCTTCGATGTAGTCCTGCGCGTGGCGCTTGTCACCACACACGACCATCCAGCCGGCGCGATAGCCACACGAGCGATAGTTTTTCGACAGCCCGTTGAAGATGATCGTGAGCACGTCTTCCGACAGCGAAGCCAGTGACGTGTGCTCGATGCCGTCGTACAACACCTTGTCGTAGACCTCGTCGGCGTACAGGATCAGATCATGTTCGCGCGCAAGTTTGACGATCTGCTTCAGCACCGAATCGGGGTACACCACACCGGTCGGGTTGTTCGGGTTGATGATCACGATCGCCCGCGTATTGGGCGTGATCCGGGAGCGCATGTCCTCGATGTCGGGCAACCAGCCAGCGGACTCGTCGCACATGTAGTGCACCGGCTTGCCGCCGGACAGACTCACCGCGGCGGTCCACAACGGGTAGTCGGGCGCCGGCACCAGCACTTCGTCGCCGTGGTTGAGCAGCGCATTCATCGCCATGACGATGAGCTCGGAGACGCCGTTGCCGATGTAGATATCCTCGATGCCTACATTCTTGATGTTCTTCTGCTGCGTGTAATGCATCACCGCCTTGCGCGCAGCGAAGATGCCCTTCGAATCCGAATAGCCCGCCGAATTGGGCAGGTTGCGGATCATGTCCATCTGGATTTCTTCGGGAGAATCGAAACCGAACGCGGCCAGATTGCCGATATTCAGCTTGATGATCTTGAGACCTTCATCTTCCATCTGCTTGGCACGAACGAGCACCGGCCCGCGGATGTCGTAACAGACGTCGGCGAGCTTTGCAGACTTGCGAATCGGACGCGCGGCGGCGGCCTCGGCCCGGAGCACAGGTTCCGTGGGTGCCGTTGCCAGATTCAAAGTCGTTGCCGCTTTCATGTCCGTCGTCCTTTATGTCTGCCCCCGGAATACCGCGGGGCGCCGGCTCACCAACTGCGGCAGGAAAGTCCTGCTCGCGTAAATGGAGAAAAGATTGCTATCTTAGCTCTGCCGCCGCGGCGCGGCAATTTGCCCCGACCTACTTCGCGAATGTAAACAGTTATGAAGCTACATCAAGACCAGCCTGACAGCATCAACACCGTGACCGGCTACGGTGCAGACCATGTCCTGATCAACAAGGTCCGCCACGATGGCAACCTGATCCTCACCGCCGAGCGCATCGTGGGCGACTGGGCCCCGGGCGGCTTTGCCGGACTCAGCGCGGACGATCTTGCGCAAACCTGCACGCTCGGCGTGGAGATCGTGCTCATCGGCACCGGCGGCCGCCAGCGTTTCCCCTCACCGGCCCTGCTCCGTCCGCTGATCGACGCCCGGATTGGCTTCGAAATCATGGATTTGCCTGCCGCATGCCGCACCTACAACGTGCTCGTCGGCGAAGGCCGCCCGGTCGCTGCCGCCCTGCTCTTTGACCCCGTCGAGTGAGCATGAACAGATCGCCCGTCATATTGCGGTAATTGTCACAAACGGCCTCCGTCCGGTACGCTGCGCCAACACCCACGACAGGAGACGCAATGACAGCAATCCCCCCCGCCGATTTCAGTCTTCCCGCCACCAGTGGCCAGACTGTCAGCTTGTCGGCTTTGCGCGGAAAGAAAGTGGTGCTGTACTTCTATCCCAAGGACAACACACCCGGCTGCACCAACGAGACGCGCGACTTCGGCACCCTGCACGCTGCATTTTCGGCCGCTGGTTGCGAAGTATTCGGTATTTCCCGGGACAGCCTGAAGTCGCATGAGAACTTCAAGGCAAAACTCGAACTGCCTTTCGAGCTGATCTCGGACACTGACGAAACCGCCTGCACCATCTTCGACGTGATCAAGATGAAAAACATGTATGGCAAGCAGGTGCGCGGCATCCAGCGCAGCACCTTCGTACTCGCTACCGACGGCTCGGTGGCGCGCGAATGGCGCGGGGTCAAGGTGCCCGGCCATGCAGAGGAAGTCCTCGCTTTTGTCCAGTCGCTCTGATCCCGCCCAAAGGTCCTCGAAAATGCCAGCTGCCACCACCAAAAAGACGACCCGCCGCCGCGCCGCGCCGAAAACCAAGCTCTTCGTCCTCGACACCAACGTGCTGATGCACGACCCGACCAGCCTCTACCGCTTTGAGGAGCACGACATCTACGTGCCGATCATGACGCTCGAGGAACTCGACAACAACAAGAAGGGCATGTCCGAGGTCGCGCGCAACGCCCGTCAGGCCAGTCGCATGATGGACGAGATCGTCACCGCTTCGCCCAATGGCATCGAGGCCGGCATCGAACTCAAGGGCCCGTCGCGCGACCTCGCGACCGGCAAGCTCTTCCTGCAGACCGAAGCGATCAATGTCACCCTGCCGGCGGCCCTGCCGACGGCCAAGGGCGACAACCAGATCCTGGCAGTGGTCATGTTCCTGGCCGAGAAGGAACCCGGTCGCGACGTGATCCTGGTGTCCAAGGACATCAACATGCGGATCAAGGCCCGTGCTCTCGGTCTTGAGGCGCAGGACTACTTCAACGACAAGGTGCTCGAGGATACCGACCTCCTCTACACCGGCACGCGCGAACTCCCCCCTGATTTCTGGGAAACCCACGCCAAGGGCATGGAGTCGTGGAAGAACGAGGGCCACACCTACTATCGGCTCCAGGGGCCGCTGACTGCAGACATGCAGGTCAACGAGTTTCTCTATCAGGATGGCGAAACGCCGCTTGAAGCCTTGGTGAAGGAACAGAGCGGTCGCGTCGTGGTGCTCGAAACCCTCACCGACTACAGCCACCAGAAAAACAACATCTGGGGGATCACTTCACGCAACCGCGAGCAGAACTTCGCGCTCAACCTGCTGATGAACCCCGAGATCGATTTCGTCACCCTGCTCGGCCAGGCCGGCACCGGCAAGACCCTGCTGACGCTGGCGGCAGGACTGACCCAGGTGCTCGAAACCAAGCGTTATTCCGAGATCATCATGACCCGGGTCACCGTGCCGGTGGGCGAGGACATCGGCTTTCTGCCCGGCACGGAGGAAGAGAAAATGGCGCCGTGGATGGGCGCGCTCGAGGACAACCTGGACGTGCTCAACGGCACCACGGGCGAGGGGGGCGACTGGGGCCGTGCCGCCACGCGCGATCTGATCCGCAGCCGGATCAAGATCAAGAGCCTTAACTTCATGCGCGGCCGGACCTTCATCAACAAGTTCCTCATCATCGATGAAGCGCAGAACCTGACGCCAAAACAGATGAAGACCCTGATCACCCGCGCTGGTCCGGGCACCAAGGTGGTCTGCCTGGGCAACGTCGCCCAGATCGACACGCCTTACCTCACCGAAGGCTCTTCCGGCCTGACCTTTGCAGTCGATCGTTTCAAGGGCTGGCTGCACTCAGGTCACATCACACTGCAACGCGGCGAACGTTCACGCCTGGCGGACCACGCTGCAGAAGTGCTGTAAACCGGTCGGCATCACACACAACCCGGGCTCTCCCGGGCCGGAGCATGACGCTGCTCTGGCCCGGGAGAGCCCGAACGCTTCCATGTCCGCACCTGATTCGTCCCCCTCAAACGTCCTTCGCGCGAAGCTCAAACCTTCGGGCTTGTCCCGGATCAGCCCCGGGTGCCGGGTCAAAGCCTATAATCTCGCGATTGATATCTGATCCACAGGCCATGACTGTTACAGCCCCGGACATGCTGGTCGGCGCCAGCTCTGACTTCCTGAAGCGCTTCTCCCCTTTCAATAGGATGGAGCCGGAAGCGCTGGCGTTTCTGGCGCAACGGGCTGCACTGGCGTTTCATCCTCGCGGCAGCGAACTCCTGACCCCGGAAATGGGGCAGGCGAGACTCTTCTACATCATCCAGCGTGGCAAGGTGCAGTCGCGCCAGACCGGCGCAACCGCAGTCACCGAATATTCCAGCATGTCGATGGGGCCCGGCGAGTGCTTTCCGATCGGCGCGATCTCGGCAAGCCGCCCCTCCACCAACGCCTACCTGGCGGTCGAGGACAGCTTCTGCTTCCAGATCACCGCTGACGACTTCATGCAGCTGATGCAGATGAGCCCGGTGTTTCATCTGTTCTGCACCCAGTACATCGCCAGTCTGCTCAATCAGTCACGCCAACAGCTTCAGACCACCTTCTCGCAGCGCGCGGCAGAACAGCAGACCATGACCACGCC
>JALNWS010000268.1 GCA_023230755.1 Azoarcus sp. | reverse complement strand
TCCTGCGCCAGCTGCGCGACCACTGCAAGCGGTCCATCCGCAGCGTGCGCCTCATCGTCGAGCAGGCGCTGCCCCTGCTCGCTGTAGAAGCGCTGCTGGCCGCGCGTCAGCGCGTCACGAAACACCTGCTGGAACTGGGCGAAGCTGTCGTACCCAAGGCTGCGCGCGAGCCGGGACAGGGTGGAGGCATTGACCCCCACGCTGGCGGCCAACGCCATGATGCTGCTGACGGCGACCTCATCCGGGCGCTCGACCAGGCTCGCCAACACCTTGAGTGCCTTGCTGCCGAGGGAAACCTCGGCCTCGCCACGGCTGATGCGGACCACCAGTTCGCGCAGCGCCTGCACCGTGGCCGGCGCCATTGCCACACTCGCTGCTTCCGTTTCGTCTGCCATGCGGGGCCTTCACAGGTCTTGCTCCCTCATTGCGGACATTGCGCATTGCTGCCGAACAATATGAACAGAAGGGGCAAGATAAATTTGTGCAAAACAATTTGCACAACGACTCTCCGTGCAAGTTTAATTGCACCAAGAGCCATTGTGCAAGCCGCAGCGCAAAACCCCGATGCAGGAAGCGGTCCCGCCTTCAGCGCGCTGGCGCAGGCAGAAAAGCCAAGGCCATGACGGCGATGAGCGAAGTGGTCGTGCGGTGTCGTCGAGCGCCAAGGCGCTCCCAGCGAGTGCTCGCACCGGGAGCGCCTCCTTCTTCACCACATTGCCTATGCTGCGCCGGGCACGGTAATCGCGCCGCGCCGGATCTGGTCGCGTTCGAGCGATTCGAACAAGGCCTTGAAGTTGCCTTCGCCGAAGCCATCGTCACCCTTGCGCTGGATGAACTCGAAGAACACCGGCCCGAGCAGGGTCTCGGAGAAGATCTGCAGCAGCAGGCGCTGCTTGCCGTCTTCGGTGCTGCCGTCGAGCAGAATGCCGCGCGACTGCAGCTCGCCCGCATCTTCGCCATGGCCCGGCAGGCGCTCGTTCAACATCTCATAATAGGTGGCCGGTGGCGCCGTCATCAAGGGGATGCCGGCTGCACGCAGCTTGTCCACGCTGCCGATGAGATCGTCGGTAAGCAGCGCCACGTGCTGGATGCCCTCACCGTTGAATTTCATCAGGAACTCCTCGATCTGACCCGCGCCCTTCGACGACTCCTCGTTGAGCGGAATGCGGATCTTGCCGTCGGGTGCGGTCATCGCGCGCGAGGTGAGGCCGGTATATTCGCCCTTGATGTCGAAGTAACGGATCTCGCGGAAGTTGAAGATGCGTTCGTAGAAACTGCCCCAGTGGCTCATGCGCCCGCGATAGACGTTGTGCGTCAGGTGATCGATGAGCTTGAAGCCGTGGCCGACCGGGTGGCGGTCGACACCTTCGATGAAGTTGAAGTCGATATCGTAGATCGAGGTGCCATCGCCGTAGCGGTCAATCAGGTACAGCGGCGCGCCGCCAATCCCCTTGATGGCGGGCAGACGCAGTTCCATCGGCCCGGTCGGCATGTCCAGCGGCTGTGCGCCGAGCTCGATCGCGCGCTTGAAGGCGAACTGCGCATCGCGCACGCGAAACCCCATGCCGCAGGCCGAAGGCCCGTGCTCTGCGGCGAAATAGGCGGGAATGCTGCGCGGCTCGCGATTGACGATGAAGTTGATCTCGCCCTGGCGATACAGGGTGACATCCTTCGAGCGATGCTGGGCCACGCGGGTGAAGCCCATCATCTCGAAGATGGGCTCGAGCACATTGGGGGTGGGCGAGGCGAATTCGACGAATTCGAAGCCCATGAGCCCCATCGGATTCTCAAAAAGGTCGGTCATTATGCTGCTCCTGATAGATTTTCGGTAGAACCGTGGTTCAAAGCGTTCTTCTATCGGAACATGGGTGGTGCGCACGGCACACCGCGCACACTGCGCGCAAGGTGATCGCCCACAAACAGCAGACTGCCCCGCCCATGGCGGTGCAACTGCGCGAGGCAGCCGGCACAACGAATGGCTGGGCGTGGCGTGGACATGATGTCTTCTCCGGGGTGCTTGGCGCTTCTGCGGGCGCTATCGCATGTTTGATAAAGTCTAATTCATTTACCTAAACTAAACACCCGTTTTCAACTGCGATGATTTAGAACAATTGCATATAATGCAGCAGCAAGCCAGACATCACTTTCCACTGCATTCACAATCACTGAAGAGGAGTCCGCCAGTGACCGAACGTGTGTTTCATACTGACAGCTACGTGCGCCAATGCGAAGCCGTGGTAACCCGCAGTGAAGCGGGCATCGTCGAACTCGACCGCACGGTCTTCTACCCCACCGGAGGCGGACAGCCTGGCGACCACGGCGTGCTGATCCTCGCGGACGGTACCCGCCTGGCGGTGCTCGATACAGTAAAAGGAGAAGGTGAGGCCATCGTGCACCGCGTGGCGGACGATGCCCCCGTACCGGCTCCGGGAACAAAGGTCGAGGCCGAAATCGACTGGGAACGACGCCACACCCTGATGCGTTACCACACCTGTCTGCACCTGCTTTGCGCCGTGGTCGATGCGCCGGTGACAGGCGGCAAGATGGCCGAAGACAAGGCCCACCTGGATTTCGACATCGACATGGAAAAGCTCGTGGCCGCCGACATCGAAGCTGCGCTCAACGCTCTCATCGCACGCGACCAGCCGGTGGAAACCGGCGCCATCAGCGATGCCGAGCTCGATGCCAATCCGGGGCTGGTGAAAACCATGTCGGTACAGCCGCCACGCGGGCAGGGCCGCGTGCGCACCATCCGCATCGGCGACATTGACTACCAGCCCTGCGGCGGCACCCACTTGCGCCGGACCAGCGAGATCGGCACCGCCAGCGTGGTCAGGATCCGCTCCGAGGGCAAGCGCAACAAGCGCGTGACCATCGTGCTCGGCGACTGAATCGCCACGCCGCCCGATCGCTCACTGCCGGCTAAAACGCAGCAGCGCCTCACGATCCGGAATGGTCACGAGGCGCCGACTGACGCTGATCAGCCCTGCGTCGCTGAGTTGCTGAAAATTCCGCGACAGCGTCGCGCCGTTGATGTTGAGGTAGGACGCAATGACGCCCTTCTGCGCCGGCAGCACGGCATCGACACCCCCTTGTCCGTTGTCCGTGCCGTGCTCGAGCAGAAAATCGATCGTGCGCTCCATTGCCGTATGCAGGGTCAGGGCCGCGATCTCGCGCGCCCGCTCATGCATGCGGCGCCCCAGATGCGCCGTTATCGCGGCAGCGAAGGCTGGGCTGGCGGTTTGAAGCTTGCGCAAGGCCCCGGCAGGAATCATCAGCAGCGTTGACGACGAAAGACTCCGGGCCGTTGCCGGTGACGCCTGGCTGGAAAACACCTCGACCTCGCCCACGATTTCCGACGCCACCAGGATGTCGAGCACCTTCTCGTCACCCCGTTCGTTCGAAGCAAACACCCCCACCTGACCACTGACGACCACGTAGAGCCCGGCTGGCATCGTCCCCATCTCGAACAAGGTCTGGGACTTGTCGAACCGGACCAGGCATGCCCGCTGCTCGAGCCTGGCCATTTCGCCCAGGCTCAGGCACCGGAACAGGGGATGGCGCGACAACACCGTTCTGCCCGCGTCTTCCGACGGTGCCGTCCGCGTATCGCTCGCTGCGTGCGGCATTTCGGAAAGCAGCACCAGAATGACGATGCGGCCATTCAGTACGAGATGGGTCACGCGGGCGGCGGCTGGCACAGGCTTCCCGTCCGTACCCGCGCACTCAAGCACGCCTTCGAAACTGCCGTGCATCAGCACTTCGCTCATCACCACCGGCAGGCGCTGAACCTGGGCATCGCTGAACAGGGCCGTACAGGGACGTCCACCAAGCCCACCTTCCTTTACACCAAACAAGGCTTCGGCGACGGCGTTGGCCTGAATCACCTCGCCGGGCAACAAGGACGCATCGAGCGCGACCACCAATGCGGCAGCGCGGTCCTGGGCGATGAAACCGAACACATCGGCTTCGCTGGCATGGAGCGCGGCACTGCCCTGCGCAAGCGCGTCCGCGAACAGCAGGGGCGCGGCCGGCGCCCGCACCAAGCGCGCGCTTGACTGCGCAGTGCTCAAGGCGGCATCGGTCGCCTGCCGTGCATCCCGCAACCGCCGGGCGAGCCCTTGATCCTCACCACGGATATGACGAATCAGCCAGTCACCGAGAAACGCCAGCAATTGACGGCCATCGGGCACCGCATCGTCGCCGAGCTCGTCGGCCATATCGCCCACGAGGGCAAGAAAACGATCGTGGTTGTGGTGGTGTGCCTGCGCGTAACCCGGGGGCAGTCCGCACAAGCTCATCAAGGCCTCTTCGGTACTGAAATGGACTTCGGTGTATTCCTTCAGGAAGCCCACCAGCGAGCGGACTTCATCCGCGCTGAGTTCGGACTGATCGGCCAGTCGCGCTGCGGTGGCGTTGATCATGTCGACCAGTCCCCGATGCTGCCGGTCGATG
>JALNWS010000267.1 GCA_023230755.1 Azoarcus sp. | reverse complement strand
GGTTTCGTCGTCGGTCATGCCGGCGACCGGCTCGTCCAGCAACAGCAGACGCGGTTCCTGCATCAGCAGCATGCCGATCTCCAGCCACTGCTTCTGACCGTGCGACAGCAGGCCGGCGCTGCGGTCGGCCTCCTTGTCCAGACGGATCTGCTTCAGCACATCGCTGATGCGGTCGCGCTCATCGTCGAACAGGCTCGCGAACAGGCTGCGGCGCACGCGCTTGTCCGCCTTCATCGCCAGTTCGAGGTTCTCGAACGCGGTGTGCTTCTCGAAAATCGTCGGTTTCTGGAACTTCCGGCCAATACCGGCGTGCGCGATCTGCGGCTCGGTCATGCGCGTCAGGTCGATGGTCTGGCCAAAGAACGCCTTGCCCTCGTCCGGCCGCGTCTTGCCGGTGATCACGTCCATCATCGTGGTCTTGCCCGCACCATTGGGACCGATGATGCAGCGCAGCTCGCCGGCATCGATCGTGAGCGAGAGCTTGTTCAGCGCCCGAAAGCCATCAAAACTGACCGTGATGTCGTCCAGATAGAGGATGACGTTGTGCGAAAGATCGAGCTCGCCTGTCACCAGGTGACTGGTCGTTGCCTCACTCTCCCACTGTTCGCGAATATTGCCAGCATTCGCCGTGGCTTCGTTTGCTGCACGCTCGATATCTGTGGTCTGCATCATGCCCTTGCTCCGCTTGCGGACGAATCGGTCGGGGAGGTGGTTGCGGTCTCAGTCTGCGGCCGGACCGCCGCTTCACTCGCCACCGCGCTGTCCGGCCCCTTTCGCGCGCGCAGCTTGCGCCACAGACCGACCACGCCATCCGGCAGATAGAGCGTGACTGCGATGAAGAGGAAACCGAGGAAGAAGGGCCAGTACTCCGGAACGGTGACGGTGAAGTAGCTCTTGGCCAGATTGACGATGCCGGCGCCAAGCACCGCGCCGATCAGCGTGCCGCGCCCGCCCACAGCCACCCAGACTGCCAACTCGATGGAGTTGGCCGGGCTCATCTCCGACGGGTTGATGATGCCGACCTGCGGCACATAGAGCGCGCCAGCCAGACCGCACAGCACGGCCGACAGCGTCCAGATGAAGAGCTTGTAGTGCAGCGGGTTGTAGCCGATGAACATGACACGGGATTCGGCATCGCGAATCGCGGCAAGCACACGTCCGAACCGCGAACTCACCAGGTAGCGGCCGAGGATCAGGCAGGCGACCAGCAGTGCGGCCGACAATGCGAAAAGGGTGACGCGCATTTCCGGGGAGGTGATGCTGTAGCCGAGGATGCGCTTGAAGTCGGTAAAGCCGTTGTTGCCACCAAAGCCGGTTTCATTGCGGAAGAAGAGCAGCATCGCGGCGTAGGTGAGCGCCTGGGTGATGATGGAGAAATACACCCCCTTGATGCGCGAGCGGAAGGCAAAGTAGCCAAAGATGAAGGCGACCACGCCGGGCAGCGCCATGGCAAGGAAGATGGCCCACAGGAAGGAATCCGAACCGGCCCAGTACCAGGGCAGTTCCTTCCAGTCGAGGAAGACCATGAAGTCGGGCAGATCGGAGCCGTAACTGCCGTCACGACCGATCTGGCGCATCAGGTACATGCCGAAGGCGTAACCACCGAGGGCGAAGAACAGCCCGTGACCGAGGCTGAGGATGCCCGCATACCCCCAGATCAGGTCCATTGCCACGGCAACCACCATGTAGCACAGGATCTTGCCGAGCAGGCTGATGGTATAGGCCGAGAGATGCAGCGGACTCGATTCAGGCAGCATCAGGTGAGCTGCCGGAATGCCGATCCAGGTGATGGCGGCGAAGATCGCGAGCGCAATCCAGCCGCTTCTCGGCATGCTCTGGATCAGTCTTACGGTAAATGGGGTTCGCATGAGCGACTCCTTGAGTTTTGAATCAAACCGTCGATGAGCAGACGGTCGTGCCTGCGATTGCGACGGGCGGGGTATTCGTTCTGCAGGCTGCGGAACTCACCTTCGCTGCGCTCGGCTCGGACAGTCCTCGCCTGCGCCACGAATACCCCACCCATCGCTGTTTTCTTCAGACCCCACGCGGGGTGATGCTCCACTGCTGGAGAAGGTCGGGTGTGTTTGCGTAAGGGCGAGGACTGTCCGAGCGAGTGACACGAGCGAGTTCCGCAGCCCTGGAGCAAATACACCCGACTGGCTCACTCGTGGCACTGCACCAGAATCAGCTATCCGCAAACCGCCCCTTCAGCGCAAAGATCCCCTGCGGCCGCTTCTGGATGAAGATGATGATGAACACCAGCACCAGGATCTTCGCGATCACCGCGCCCGCCCAGCCTTCGAGGAACTTGGCCACGATGCCCAGACCAAGCGCCGCCCACACCGCACCGGCCAGCTGGCCGACACCTCCGAGCACCACCACCATGAAGGCATCGACGATGTAGCCCGTGCCCATGGCCGGACCGACGTTGGCAATCTGCGACAGGGCCAGGCCACCGAGACCGGCCACGCCCGAACCGATGGCAAAGGCGAGCGTATCGACGCGTGCGGTCGGCACCCCGACACAACCCGCCATCGGACGGTTCTGAGTCACCGCACGGACGAACATGCCGAGCCGGGTCTTCTGCATCATCAGCCAGATCAGCACCAGCACGAAGCCGGCAAAACCGATGATCACGATACGGTTGAACGGCAGCACCACACCGGCCGCAAGCTCGATCCCGCCCGACATCCAGCTCGGGTTGGCCAGCTCGAGGTTCTGTGGCCCGAAGATCACGCGCGCAGCCTGAATCAGCACCAGCGACAGGCCCCAGGTCGCGAGCAGACTCTCCAGCGGGCGACCATACAGGTGGCGCAGCACCAGGCGCTCCATCGCGATGCCGACCAGTGCAGCGGCGAAGAAGGCTGCGGGGACGGCCGCGACCACGTACCAGTCGACATAGGCAGGGAAATAATTGCGAAACAGCCCCTGCACCATGAAAGTGGCGTAGGCGCCGACCATCAACAGTTCGCCATGGGCCATGTTGATGATGCCCATCACACCGTAGGTGATGGCGAGGCCCAGCGCCGCAAGCAGCAGAATGGAGCCCAGCGACAGACCGGAGAACACGGTACCGATGGTTTGCGCCGTGGCGATACGACCATCGATTGCGCTGATCGCGGACTCGGCCGCGGCACGGACCCTGGCATCGGGCTCGACCCAGATGGCCTGCTTGCCCTCGCCCTGCTTCTCGAGCAGCGCAGCGAGCATGTTCTTGACGGCGGGGTCGGACGACTCGCCAAGGGCCTCGACCGCCTTCAGGCGCTTGCCCGCATCGGCAGAACCCAGGTTGATACGGGCAGCGGCGCGGCTGATCACGCTGCGTACCGCCTCATCCTGTTCGCTGGCGAGGGTACGCTCGAACAGCGGCAACAGTGCTTCGCTGGCGTTCTCGATCAGCACGTTGGCGCTGGCCAGACGCGTTGCCGCATCGGGTGAAACCAGCTCGAACGCAGCGTTCGCGGTGGCGATCGAGCGCCGCACGCGGTTATTCACGGTGATGGTATCCACATCGGCGACGGCAATCCCAAGCGCTGCACCGCTGGCGGCATCGCGCACAGTCTCGCCATCGAGAATCACCACCTTGTCTGCCACCACGCCCAGATTGCCGGCTTCAAGCGCGCTCACTACGCGGCGGGCATCTTCGCTGCCATCCACACCAAGTGCTTCAATCGCACGGATGCGGCTGGAGAAATCGCCAGCGAACCCGTCCACCAGCGCGGGATCGAGCACGGCATGGGCGGGGCCGGTCAAGGAGACAAGGGTAGCGAAGAGCAGCGCGAGCCGCGTCAGCAATCGGTTCATTGCAGGCTCCATCGGATCATCCGCCCGAACGGGGCGACGTCAGAACAGTCAATTACGGCCGGACCAGGACAATCCCCCCGGCCGGAAAAACCTGCGCCGGGAACATCCCCGGCGCATTGACCGGCGCGACAAGTGCGCGCCGGGCATCGACAAACGTCAAATGACGATCGCCAGTCCTTTCATCACAGTCCCTGCTTGCCTTCGTTACCGGGAATGAACGGGCTCCAGGGTTGGGCACGGATCGGCGTCTTCGTCTTCCACACCACGTCAAACTGACCGTCGCCGCGCACTTCACCGATATAGACCGGCTTGTGCAGGTGATGATTGGTCTTGTCCATGGTCAGGGTGAAGCCGGACGGGGCCTTGAAGGTCTGGCCACCAAGCGCTGCGATCACCTTGTCGGTATCGGTGCTCTTGGCCTTCTCGACCGCCTGCTTCCACATGTAGATGCCGACGTAGGTGGCTTCCATCGGATCGTTGGTGACCACGGTGTCGGCGTTCGGCACACCGTTCTTCTTCGCCCAGGCCTTGTACTTGGAGATGAAGGCATCGTTTTCCGGATTCTTCACCGTCATGAAGTAGTTCCACGCGGCGAGGTGGCCGACCAGCGGCTTGGTATCGACCCCACGCAGTTCTTCCTCACCCACCGAGAACGCAACCACCGGCACATCCGTCGCCTTCAGGCCAGCGTTGCCCAGTTCCTTGTAGAAGGGCACG
>JALNWS010000266.1 GCA_023230755.1 Azoarcus sp. | reverse complement strand
TGCGGCGCTGGCGCGGCTGTGGGCTGCCCTCAAGCCCACTGGTGTGCTCTACCTCAGCTTCAAACTCGGAGAGGGTGAGCGGGTACAGGACGGACGTCACTTTACCGATGCAACCGAAGCAAGGATCCGTACCTGGATTGCGCCCCTCGCCGATGTTGCTGCTGCGGAGTGCTGGATAACACAGGATCAGCGCCCTGGACGTAACGACCACTGGATCAACTCGCTGATCCGCAAGCGCGAGGCCGCAGCGCCCAAGCTCATTGTCGGTGGCGAACGCAATCACTTCCTGCCTCACCTGTGCGCGGCAATCAGCCAGGCCGACGAAATTGACCTGGCCGTTGCCTTCATCAAGACAACCGGACTGCGCCTGCTCTTGCCCGACCTGCGCACCGCGCTCAGCCCACAGGAAGACGACGCGCGCGGCGAGATCCGCACGCCGGTGCGACTGCGCGTGGTCACGAGCGACTACCTTGACGTAACCGATCCAGATGCACTCCGCCTGCTGATGCTGCTGAAGGAACTCGGCGCGCAGATCCGGGTATTTGAATCCGCGGGCAGCAGCTTTCACATGAAAGCCTATCTGTTCGCACATCTTCACGGCGGCAATGAGTTACGCGGTACGGCCTTCATCGGGTCGAGCAATATCAGTCGTCAGGCGCTCAAGGATGGCCTCGAATGGAACTACCGTGTCGACTACCCGGGCGACGACGGTTTCCTTCAGGCGCGCTCGCGCTTCGAGGAGCTGTTTCGGCATCCGCGCACGATGGAGCTGACGGATGACTGGATCGATGCCTACGAGCGCCGCCGGGTTCAACTTCCGCAGGCAGTCTCGCCCGGCAGCAACGAGATAGAGCCACCTCCCGTCCCGTCCTCGATTCAGCGTGAAGCGCTGCAGGCGCTGGTGGCGACACGCATTGAAGGTTACAGGCGTGGCCTGGTCGTGCTGGCCACAGGGCTTGGCAAGACATGGCTTGCCGCGTTTGATTCCGAGCAGGTGCGAGCCCGTCGCGTGCTGTTCGTCGCGCACCGCGAGGAGATCTTGCAGCAGGCCGCCGAAACCTTCCTCCGCATCCGGCCGGTGGCACGCGTGGGCTTCTATGCCGGACAGGTTCGGGACCGGGACGTCGACGTTCTCTGCGCGTCCGTGCAAACCCTTGGGCAAGCGGCACACCTGGAGGTGTTTGAGCCGCGGCACTTCGATTACATCGTGATCGACGAATTTCACCACGCGGCTGCGCCGACCTATCGCCGTCTGCTTGCGTACTTCGAGCCGCGCTTTCTGCTTGGCCTGACCGCAACGCCGGACCGGACCGATCAGTCGGACATCCTCAGCCTGTGCGACGACAACCTCGTATTCACATGCCAGCTCTTTGCCGGAATCGAGGCTGGACTGCTCGTGCCATTCCACTATTACGGCATCTACGACGAGTCGGTCGACTACACCGGCATTCCGTGGCGCAACGGCCGTTTCGACCCTGAACAGCTGTCCAACAAGCTGGCCACCCTTGCGCGAGCACGACACGCATTGCGCCAGTGGCAGGCGCGCGCCCAGGTACGCACGCTCGCATTCTGCGTTTCGATTCGGCACGCGGAGTACATGGCCGGGCAGTTCCAACGCGCGGGCATTCCCAGCGCGGCGGTCTATGCCGGATCCGCGATGAGTCGTGGGGATGCGCTCGAGCAGTTGGCAGAAGGCCGCCTGAAGGTCATTTTCTCGGTCGATCTGTTCAACGAGGGCGTCGACCTTCCCGCCATCGACACGGTGATGATGCTGCGCCCAACCGAGTCCAAGATCCTGTTCCTGCAGCAGCTTGGCCGCGGTCTGAGAAAGGCCGCGCACAAGGACAAGCTCGTCGTGCTCGACTTCATCGGCAACCACCACAGCTTTCTGCACAAGCCCCAGGCTCTGCTGGCGGTGGGCACGAGCTACCGGCAACTGGCTGCTTTCGCGCGCAAGGTCGAGAGCGGCAAACTGGAATTGCCCGATGGCTGCTTCATCAACTACGACCTCCAGCTCATCGAGTTTCTGAAGTCGCTCGACAGTGACAGCGCAGCCAAGGAATACGAAGCGCTGAAAGGCGCACTCGGCCGCCGGCCCACCCTTGCGGAGTTCTACCGCGCCGGCGTCAGCGTATCGCGCATGCGACAGCAACACGGCTCGTGGTTCGAACTCGTGCTCGATCAAATGGATTTGTCGGCTGACGAGGAAAGTATTGCCCTCGCACAGAAGCGCTTCCTGCGTGAGGTCGAAAATACGCCGATGACCAAGAGCTACAAGATGGTCTTGCTGGAAGCGCTGCAGGAACTGAACGGCTGGCTCGAACCCCCTACGCTTCAGGCGCTCGCTGCGCAGTCCTGGCGCGTGCTTCAGCGGCGGCGCCCCTTGTTGGCGAATATGCCGTCTGCATTTTCGACAGCCTCCGAAGAGCCGCCCGCAAACTGGCTAAGTCACTGGAAAGATAACCAGATCAAAGCATGGGTCGGAGGCAATCGAACGAATGGTGCCGACACATTCTTCCGCGTGAGTGATGACAGGTTCGTACCGACCTTCGTGGTTCCAAAGGATCACGTGCTTACGTTCTCGGCGTTGGTGCAGGAGCTGCTCGACTACCGTCTTGCTGCTTACGAGGTGCGAAAGGCAACCGTGCCGGAAGGCGGCGGCAAGGTGATCGAACTGCGCAGGCCCGCGCCCGCACGCACCGAACTGCCCTATTTTCCGAATCTCAAAATCGCCTGCGGCCATTTCAGGACCGGCCGAGCGGATGCCGAAGAGCATCGCAGCCTGGGCGCCGGATACGGCCGTCTGGACCCCGCTCGCCACTTCATCGCCCGGGCGAGCGGCAACTCGATGGACGGCGGCAAGCACCCGATCCGCGACGGCGACTATCTGCTGCTGGAACTCATCAGCCCGGGCAGCGCAGGTTCGATCACCGGCGCGACGGTTGCAATTGAACGTGACGATGGCACGGGCGACAACCAGTACCTGTTGCGAGTCGTCACCAAAAGGCCCGATGGGCAATACGTTCTCAAGGCCAACAATCCCGCTTACGACGACATGGACTCAAGCGCTGAGATGCGCACATTGGCGCGACTCAAGGCCGTCATCGCCCCCTTGGATCTCATGCATGGCGAGCGTCTGATGCGGGAGGAGATTCCCGCACTGTTTGGCGAGGCGTTCAACCCCGGCAACTGGAACAGCGGGCATGTCGTGCTTGCGGACAAGAATGCGCACATCCTGCTGGTGACACTGAACAAGCAAGGCAAAGCCGAGGACCACCGCTATCTGGATCACTGGATCGACGAGCACAGCTTCCACTGGCAAAGCCAGAACGCGACCACACCAGAGAGCAAGCGGGGCCGCGAGATCATCGAACATCAGAAGAAGGGATTGGCGCTTCACCTGTTTGTGCGCGAACACAAGCTTGAAGCGGGCAAGGCCGCACCTTTTACCTATTACGGACCGGTCCGATATGTCAGCCATACTGGAAGTGCGCCGATGAGTGTGGTGTTTGCGGTGGAGGATTGAATCAGGATGCAGTGCGGGCATCCTGATCGGCAAGATACGACGGTACGGCGCGAAAAAGTCGCGCGGCGAACCTGGCTCCGAATTTTTTGGAGCAGAAATGGAGCAAGCTCGACTCGCGCCTTGCTCCAAATCGCGCAGTAAACGAAAAAAGCCTTGATAAATCAAGGCTTTTTCGCGGGATTTTTGGTCGGGGAAAGAGGATTCGAACCTCCGGCCCCTGCGTCCCGAACATCTTCCGGACACTTGCTGGCAACGGCACTCAGTTTTTAAAACCTACAAAATCAGTGACTTACTATGCAACATCGTGCACCAACATGCAACAAAACGAAGGCCTTTTTGGAGCAATGGCGCAAAAATGGCGCAAAACCCATTCCTTAGTCATATTCATTCAACATGCCAAGCAAGGCATTGACATACCTCTCAACCCAAATGCCTCACGCATAGACCAAGCAGTCTTACATCACAATAGTTCTTCCGGGCATGCGCACAAAGTCTACCTATACTCGACTTTCAAGCACACCTCGGAAGCCATGAACGTACCCTACACGCCCATCACGAAAGAAGCCGCCGCCAGTATCCTTTCGGTATCGAAACGCACCATCGACAACTGGCTCGCCGATGGCACCATCGTGGAGCCCTGCGCTATCGGCAGACGGGTCTATTGGCACCCGGAAATATTTTACCGGTGGCTGAACGAACGTCTGGGCGTTGAGAACAAAACTGCGGTCAGCACCGAAGCCGGCACAGACGCATCCAAACCCAGGAAGAAGGGACGACCACGAACAAAAGCCATCTCATTTCCTTGAGCGGGATCAGTCGTGTTCGTGTGAAGCCTGGTGCGACCAAGATTGTTGCTACGCGTTGAAAGCCGCCCCCCCCCCCCCCCCTTTAAAAGGTTCACCCCGCCTTTCTGGGGGAGGGGGCCCCTGTTTTCCGGAAAAAAAAGGGAGAAGCCGGGGAACCCTAGGCCCGCGGCTTAAGGACCTTGATCCGGTTT